>CAYNFI010000064.1:0-9189 GCA_964396445.1 uncultured Candidatus Bathyarchaeia archaeon | reverse complement strand
GAAGAGAAAGAACCCTGCGAAGAGAAAGAACCCTGCGAAGAGAAAGAACCCTGCGAAGAGGAACCAATTGAAGAAGAATCCGCCGAAGAGAAGCCTTCCCAGTGAGGAGCGTAGGCTTAAGTATTAAGGTTGACCTGTTGGCACTTGTGCTGCTGTAGCTAAGGCTATTAGCCTTCTGTGTATAGTCAAATATCTTTTGGAGTGGCGGTACGCGACGATACTTCTTTATTTAGCATAATGCTTCTGAGTTTTTAGAAAAATCATAATCCTTTATTTATCAATATCCTTTTTTCAACTGGAGTAATTGTGTTAAGGATTAAATCCTTGGAATAACATATCCGAGCAAGGCATGGATGTGAGAGAGTGAAGGCTAGGAAAAACTTCTTCCTTGTCCTAACAACCTTCCTAGCCCTATCATTCAGCTTTCTTCCAAGCTCAGAATACCCTCAACAATATCAACCACCCAATCAATTATCGCGAGAGAATTCATTCCCTTCTCAAAGTAACATTACCTTCATTAAACCACCTTCAACCGGGTATTTTTCTGGGAAACGGTACACGGACCTAGAGGAGCAAATGCTCAGTCTTTCCCCTAAAGCATGCCTCAACCTCCTCATCAGCGTATACGAAGGCTGCGACATCGATGAGCTTAAAGAAACTATGCAGAGGATTGGGGCGCGAATCAGCTTCATGTCGCGATACGTCCCCGTCATCGGTGTAAGCATCCCCGTTGACGAGGTTTGGAAGGTCGAAGCCTTACCGTCGGTGCAAGCGCTGTGGTTGAACGGTAAGGTTCAACTAACCTATGAAAGGGTGCAAGCGTACACGCTTACCGAGCTTCAAAGGACTTGCACAGACTATGCGAGGCTCTACCTCAACGAGTCCACGGCGGTCATAGGCGCCAAGGAACTCTGGAACCTTGGAAAAAACGGCTCCGGTGTCGTCATCGCCATCATCGACTCAGGCATCAACGTAAGCCATCCAGACTTCCACTTCCAAAACGGAACGAGTAAGGTTATAGACCAAGTTTCATTCGTTCAAAACGAGGATACCATGGACTATATGGGTCATGGAACCTACGTAGCCGGTGTCGCAGCAGGTACAGGTAGGGCATCAAGCGGAGCCTTTATGGGCGTGGCTCCAGGCGCCCTCCTCATGAACGTGAAGGCTTTCTCGAAACAAGGTGAAGCCACGTTCGAGGATGTTATGAGGGCCCTAGAGTACGCGGCTGGTAAGTTACCTGACATCATATCCATGAGCTGGGGTACTCAATCCCCTCTACCTGAAAACCATCCCATGAACGCTCTCGTAACCAAGATCGTTGAGCTCGGGATCACCTGTGTAGCCTCAGCCGGCAACCTAGGCTACTACTGGACCGTGGGCTCACCTGCCAACGCGGTAGGCGTCATCTCCGTAGGTGCCGTAACCAAAGACGATGAACGAGCATGGTTTAGCAGTAGAGGCCCAGACGGGTACACCGCTAGAAACCTCCCAACGGTCTCAGCCCCGGGTGTGAACGTCGCTGGTCCAGCGAGCGGGTGGCTTAGCGAGGAATTCACTCTTCCAGAGAACCCGCAATACATGTCCCTATCTGGTACCTCCGTGTCCGCACCACACGTCTCCGGCGCCGCAGCGTTGCTCCTATCAGCGTATAAAACATTAACACCTACAGCCATAACCTCCGCCCTCAGTCTCTCAGCTAAGAGGATTAGCCTCGACCCCAACGACCAAGGCGCGGGGAGGATCGACGTGCATAAGGCGTATACACTTATCGCCTCCTCTCCCATAGTTAAGGAACCGTCGCCTCAGTCAATCATACAAGACCAGGCCTTCGCGGCTTTCCAGACACCGTCCTTAACTGAAACCAGTGCGTCCAGCGTCTCCCTTCACACCATGGCTCAGGGTGCTAAAGATGAGCAGAACTTCACTGTGCTCCGGGGTGAACGCTTACAACTCATGGTCCTAGATGACTTCGACATCACCTGGGGCTTCTATGAAAGCCTAAACCATATCGCCTGGTTTAGGACAGGGTTGAACTACACGTTGGATGGAAAAGCAAGGTTTATCTGGAGCAACGAGACGGAGGTTGTTACACCCTTCAACATCACCCTTGACGCCCCTGATGTAAAGGTTGGGGAGGGAGTATTAACCGACGGCGTTATCACTTTAAGAATGAAGGCCACTCTTCCAGTGAATGAAACCTATGTAAAGCTCGAGTTTCTACTCGGAAGCAACGTTTCCATAGGTAATGTCAGTGTTTTTGAGTACTTGGACGCTGATGTAGACGGAGTCTGGTTTGGGAATGAGGGAACCTACATCGGCACCCTCGACGCTGTTCTCGCCAGCCAAACCCACTGGATCGGCTTAACAGGCAACCGGCTTTCAAGTGCCCACATGGTCGGTGATGAGCAGGATGTGCTTAACCGAACGATTAATGATACATTAACGGGTTCAACGTACTTCAGAGGCGCCTTAGCCGCGTCCATGAAGTGGGGTTTCGATGGCAACATCTACGGAGTTGACGCCGCGGGATTCACCTCGTACATCGCCTTCTCAACCAGCAGGAAAGAGCTGACTAATCGGCTTAAGCAGTTGACGTCGAGGGAAGCCCATGACCTTCAGGTCTCAGTTAAGAACCCCATCCAACTCGTCCCCGATGGTGTAGATTGTACGTTAAACGTTGAGGCTGTAAACTATGGGACTGTGCCTGAAAGAGACGCAGCCGTCGAGCTTACCGTAGTCGACGCTGAGACAGGGGAGGTTGCGAAGAACTCTACCCTAGTTATTCCCCTGATCGAAGCCTTCGATACAGTCTCGGTGATCTTCAAAGTAAGGCTGCCGAGGGAAGCCGTCTTCAAGGTAACCGTTGCAGTTAAGCCCGTGCCTGGTGAGGGAAACCTCATGGATAACAGCGTATATTGGCGTGTTAGAGCGGGGAGGATTTACAGGCTCATCTCAGTTCATCCATCAAAGATCACTGGTCTAGAGTCCCCTCTTATAACACGGTTTCCAGGTGACATCGACTTCTTCAACGTAACCCTGTACGTAAACACCTTCATCAAGTCCATAGACATCGTCGTCACCGGCTCAGCGAAAGACATCGTAAGGCTTTCAAGTGTTTCACTAAGTAACGTCTACGGTGTAGCCTACACGTACATGAACCTCGTTGTTCAACCGGAAGCCTCACCTGGAAGGTATGAGGGTGAGATCCGCTTCTTAAACGGAACCGAGGTTCTCGCGGCTATAACAGTGGACGTTGAAGTCGTCAAACCCAGATGTACGGTTCTATGGGAGGATGCCCTAGACCTCTTACCGGGCTGGCAGGACCTATACGCTTGGTACATAAGCTTCTGGAAGGCTGTGAGCCTTGAAAACGTTAGGGTTGTCTCCCATGCGCTGTCGCCTACTGTTCTTACAACGGACTTCGACGCGGTTTACATGCCGGACCCACTCTACGCATTCGACTCCGAGCTTTCAGAGGGCTTGATCAGGTACGTGGGTTCCGGTGGGACCCTCATCTTCTTCGTTGGAAGGAGGCTCCTATGGGTCCGCGATGACTTAGCCTACCATAGGTTGTTAAAGTTCTTCGGCTTAGAGGTTGTGAGGGAAAACTATGCTAGGTGGAGTAACGCCTCCATCATCCTAAGTGATGCGCCTAAGGCCTTGGAGGGGTTAAGTAACCTCACGGTGGTTCAACCCGCGGGGGAGGATACCCGCGGGATCTCCTTAAGAATTACACCGCCGTCGCCTTTCCTCAACGGAACTACGAAGCCCTTGATCAAGGCTTTAGACAACGGAATCTACGCTTTCTTCAAAGGCTCGGATGAGTTCCTCTCCGCCGCGGTCTTTGAGGGTGCAGGGGGTCTAGGTAACGTTTTCGCCTACACGAGCGATTATACCTTCGACGACTTCTGGTCGGGCTTGATTTTTTCCGTCAACTGGACGGTTGAAAGCGGTAAACCTGTAGGGAATATCCTTCCAAAGGTTGTAAAAGAACCGGCGAACATGAAATTAGCCGCTTACACTTCCACCTACCTACCCAGTAAGCCGCCCACCATAGTTTCCATAACCTTCAAGAAGAGCTGGGTTTTCAAGCAGTTTGAAGCCTTGACTGCAACGATCAAGGTGAACGAGGCGGATACACCTCTAGAGATGCTACGCGTAGTAGGCGTCGTACGTGAACCCGATGGAAGAATCATCACGATCGAAGCCCAACCTAACCAAAACCTTTTCACTTTCAAGTTTACCCCAGAAGCCTACGCGCCACCGGGCTACTACGAGCTTACCATCACCGTCTCAGACCAAGTAGGCAGTCGTGACAGCATGAAAAAAACCTTCAGGGTTCTAGACCAATCCCCGGTCTACGCCGGCTTAATCATCGGTACAGCGATCCCGGCTTTCATACTGGGATACATCCTCAGTGAACGATCAATTAGGAATAAACGAGGTGTAAAAACTTAAACCTTCACGACCTCAAGGCCTTCAAACGAGTTATTGGAGATATCCCAAGTAGATTAGGAACAGTGAGGAAACGTGTACGACCTCGATCGTGCTTTAACCCCTTGATCTTAAGGCTTTGAGGATGGCTTGGAAAATCTTCATGTCTGAGACGTTTATGATCGGTATCTGGGCTCCTCTCCCAACATCGTACATCTTCTCGTAGCTCGGGTATTTCGCGTAGCAAACCTGGTTTACGGGGAAAACACCCTTTTCAACCTCGTGTTCAAAGGCTTTCTCATACGTTTCCAGGCAGAGTAGGTATCCGTCGATCCAGAAGAGCTTCGAGATATCCATTGAAGCTGAGCACCATACGATGTTATCTACGTCACGCTCATCAACGCCGAGTATACGTATACGCTTCGTAGGTGCGACATTCACCCTCATGGAAACACCGAGCCTCCATAAAGCTCAGCTGCACACTTATAGCTAGCTACTTGATCGCACCCTAGCTTTAAAAACGTGTTGAATAACCACCGTTCTTTAAGAGGGTTGAGGTTAAACCTGCCGTAACCCAGCTTTCCGTATTTACATTCGCACTTCAAGGAAGCTCCGGCATAAAGTAAACGATGGGTTCGTTGTAAGCAGATTATCACATGCTTTATTCTATGAAGAGTTGATGTGGATACCTAAAGCCTTTAAGACCAGGTTTAAACCCTCTAGGGTTACCTTGTCCCCCACCATGACACTGTCCCTTGTAGGATAGATTAGCCTACCCTTGTATCCGCCGGAAACGTTTATGATGTAGAAGGTTTGTGTGACGAAGAGGATGAGGTTTAAATCCCTGCTTCCTACCACGCGCTCAAACCGTTTAAGCTCACGCTCATCTAAGGAAAACCGTTTACTGAGGGCTTCTAGGATTCCTTCCTTACCCTCATCCATGGCATCGAGGATATCGTCCAGGGTTACCCCGCTCTCCCGTAAATAATCCTTTAGAGCCGTCTTCAACTCGATGTAGTCGTCGGCCGTTTAACAGGCACCCCTAACCATACAAACGCTTTAATCCGTTCATAAGCTTTTAAAGAATCCCAGTTCAACCAATTCAACCATTTGAACACACTTCTTCAACTGACTGACTTTGTTAAAATCTGCATTTATAAATAGAACAGGGATTATAGAAATATGAGGCGGGATCACACTTGTCAGAAGGTGAAACATACCATAAGACCGTAGTAGGCATATTGGAGAGGATAGAAAGGGAGCAGGTTAGTAACATAGTTAGAGCCGCGAAGGCTATCGCGGATTCCATAGCACAGGATAGGCTTATACACGTTTATGCGGGAGGCGGGCACACATGGCTTCCCGTAGCCGAGGTTTTCTACAGGGCTGGAGGACTGGCTTGCATCAACCCCTTGATGGACTACGGGTTATCACCCTTCAATCAAGCGTTGCACTACATGCAGTTTGAGCGTCTACCGGGCTACGGTAGAGCCGTTATCGACTACTACGCTCCGAAGGCGGGTGAAGTCATCATCATCGTCCATAACATAGGTGTTAACCCCGCAACCATAGACGCTGCCTTAGCCTGCAGGGAAAGGGGGTTAAAGATCATAGCCATATCCTCCAGCGAATGGCAGCAGAAGGTGCCTAAGGACCATTACATAAGGCATCCGAGCAAGATGAACCTCTTCGACATCGCAGATATCTGTATAGACGACTACAACCCCTTCGGAGACACTGTTATAGAGGTTGAGGGTGTTGGGACACCGATAGGACCTATCTCAAACGTCATCGACTTCTACATCATGCACCGCCTCGAGATCGAGGTTGCCAAGAAACTTGTGGAGAAGGGGGTTGAAGCCCCGTTCTGGAGGAGCGCCAACATCCCGGGTGGAGATGAGTACAACAAGAGATACGTTGAAAAGTACATGAGCCGAGTCAAGTACCTTTAGCAAAGCGGAGAACTCTACCACGGCGGCGTAGCCGCATGCTTCACCAAGCTTTTTTCTTAGCCGATGCCAATCCATATGATTTCGTTAACATGAAAAGGTTCCGCTGCGGAAAGCGGCTTTAATCAGTTCATGGGCTAACCTCACCTAGCGTGGACCCAACGCTTCCACAGCTGTATTCCCAGAAAAAGTCGGGGGATCCTTAACAATCCCCGGAGGGAAAACGGTTGGGAAAGCATTGCATCAGTTTCGGGGTATTGTAGAGTTTTGGCTGATAAGCTTCGTTACGTGGCCTCTTTCTGAAGGACCTCGCCGAAGGCTTTACCCAGTACATCCCATACCTTGTCGGGTTCAGGTGCTGAAAGGACAGTCCATTTCCCCGCCCTGTACGTCCATGAGAAGATGGAGTCCACACCCTTCTTCGCGTAGAGATGTACCAAGTTCCTGATGAACTCCAAATCGTCTGGGGATGAGGAATAGCTCATAACCCATCGTTGGCACTCTTTCCCGTATCTGCGGGCTGTTCTCACCGTCCTCTCAGCTACGTCTTCATAGTCCTTGAGGGGTCTACCGTAGCCCATGATGGAGGTGGAGAATACGTCGAACTCCTTAACCTTGGCTACTTTATCCCAGTTAGCGTAGCCATGCCATGGGTCTGGCGATGTGACGACACAGGCAGTGACTTTAAGCTTAGGGTTTACCTCCTTAACGACAATGGATGCCTCCCTCAGAACCTCCACGGCTTTATCCTCCCTGAAGGTGATCACGTCCTCGTTTACGACTTTAGGCATATCGTAGCCATACTCTTTTTTGAAAAGCTCTTGGCAGAACTCACACCTGCAGGACCAATCGATGCCTCCGGCTGCATAGTGCGGTTCATCCCAGAAGAAGCCGTCGGATTCCGTGTCCTCAGCAAGCTTCTCACACCACTTGTTGAAGTATTTCCTGAATGAGGGTGTGTTGAAGCACGCTGCCACGAGGGGCTGGTTCGTTAACGCCGTAACCTGCCTAAATTTCACGTTGTTCTGGAGGAAAACACTCGTCTGCTCGCCCCCGAAGAACTTACCTATACCCCATAAGTCCAGGTACACCGTTAACCCCATTCTCTTAGCCCTCTTAATGATCTCCACCAGGCTTGGGTACCAGAACTCCAGGTCAAATTCCATGATCGCCAGTAGAACAGCGTTGCAGTTATGCTCAAGCATTTCACGGAAGTGGTCCTCGGCATGCTCCGGATAGGTTAAACCGTAGAGGCTTACACCTGTTTCCTTAACAACCAACTGAGAAACCTCCATTCCTCAAGCATTGAATTCTACACGTTTTATATAAAACTTACTGCAAGGACGGGTTATTATACTTTCTACGCTGGGTTCTAATCGGTGACTGAAAAAAGTTAATAAGTTTAGGCGGCGTTCGTCTAGGCTAATGATGTGGTGAAAGCTGGATGACGGAGGTATCGATTGTTAAAGGCGATGTCCCGTACGACCTCGCTTCTAAGACCTTCGACCTCATCCATGTGGATGAACTCATCCAGAAGGGTGACACCGTACTTATCAAGCCGAACTTAGCTGATGTTCGGAGGAACCTCCCTAGGAGGGGTGACCAGACAAGCCGGGAGGCAATAGAGGCCGTGGTTAGAGCCGTGAGGGAAAACACTGAGGCTGGGCAGGTCATCATCGCCGAGGGTTCTGCTACCCCAACCTGGGAGTCCTTCTTACAGTGGAGACTCCTCGAACTCGCCGAAAAATACCGGGTACGCCTCATCGATCTGAACAACGATGAAGCCTACAAAGTATGGGTGAAGAACGGTTTCGTCTTGAAAAGGATCTGGACCCCGAGAACCATGCAGAAAGCCGATGTAGTCATCTCCCTGCCCGTGTTGAAGGTTTGGTCCGCCTTAGCTGTGTCCATGAACATAAAGAACATCGCCGGCGGCTGCCTACCCAGGTTCTACTACGGAATGGGCTTACCATGCGGTCTAGCAGAGTTGATGCGTAAAAGAAACCCCGTCTTCAACCCTGAGGAAATGTACGGGCAGAGGAGGACACTTTCAGCGGTCTGCGTGGACGTATGCTTAGCCACCCCGGTCCACATCGCCGTCATAGATGCTCTGACCGTGATGCATATGGTGACGCCGCTCCGCCAGTTCACCTTCACCCCTGACAGTGTACAGGTCGATGAACTCAACCTCTTCATCGGCGGAACTGACATGGTTGCCGTTGACGCCGTCGGCAGCGCCGTCATGGGCTTCAACCCGGAGAAGATCGTCCACTTGAACATGGCCGCTGAGAAAGGGTTAGGGACTAACAGACTCGAAGACATCACCATAATGGGTAAACCCGTAGAGGAAGTGCGGAGAAACTGTAACCCCATCTTAGGCATGCAAGAGATACTCCAAAGCTAGTTAAAATGAAGGCATTGTGCATGGATGAAATTTGAAAGGTTAACGGCAACTACCACACACGTTCTTTTAATGGTATATGAGGTAAGAGTGCAAGTGTACTAGACAGTTCAATATTTGATGGCTTAAGAGATACCGTCAACCATAAGGTCAGTAGATCATTGTACCTTCCTTCGCATTAGTTTTGTATTCGGGGGAAACAGGGAGGCTAACCCTTTTATATAAAGGGATTAACCATAGAATTGGCGAGGCTTTTTGAAGGAAGATGATTTTAGGAACCCTAGTAAAGAGTTTAGGGGTGCACCCTTCTGGTCTCTCAACGACCGCTTAGAGGATGATGAGCTTAGGAGACAGATAGCCCTCATGGATGAAGCCTGGTTCGGAGGCTTCTTCCTCCATGCC
>CAYNFI010000063.1:0-9412 GCA_964396445.1 uncultured Candidatus Bathyarchaeia archaeon | reverse complement strand
GAAGTTCGGCTCCGATGTTGCCAAGATTGTGAGGAGGCTTTCAACAGGTTTCAGCGGGTGCTCGTCTGGATTAACCTACGCAGGGCTCAGCGCTTCAGGCGACTTGCTACCCTGCGTTCCCGCCCCTGTGAAACTCGGAAACCTTCTTGAACAAAGCCTTGAAGAGATCTGGGTTAACAATAGCCTGCTGAACTATATCAGAAACCGAGGGGCGTTGACGGGCTCCTGTAAAATATGTGCGTACAGCGACATTTGCGGCGGATGCCGATATACCGCGTACATCTTTAATGGGGATTGGTTAGGCCCAGATGCCTCTTGTCCTTTTGTGGCTAAGCAAGTAGAGGAATAGACTCATAAAGTCTATCGAAAAATCTATATAGATACTAGATATCTCTATGTAATATGTTAGGAATCTTTATACATGCTTGTTTTCTAAATACAATCGGAGGTGGAAAGATGATAAGCACCACGCAGTTAGTCATAGCTTCACTTAGCGCCCTGATTATAGGTGCAGGAATCGGGTATGCTGTAACGCTTTCGATGGGAACAACTGAGGCAGAGTCCCTGAGAAACCGTATTCGAACTCTAGAAACACAGGTAACAGGGCTACAACAGCAACTGCTGCAGGCAGGTGGTACCCTTCAGAATAATTCGGTTGTGGTACAAGGGTCGGATACCATGCTCATTCTTGCTCAGCGATGGGCTGAAGAATACAGGAAGACGCATCCAGAGCTGAATATAGCCGTCACTGGCGGTGGTTCCGGCGCTGGCATAGCCGCTCTCATAGATGGACGCGTTGACATCGCAGACGCTTCGAGGCCTATGACTCAGAGTGAGGTAGACGCGTTGAAAGCCAAGGGGAAGACACCTGTTCAATTCTCTGTGGCACTGGATGGAGTCTCGATAATCGTGCATCCAAACAACACCGTTAGGGAACTCACCATACAGCAACTAGCGGCTATCTACACCGGGAACTACACGAACTGGAACCAAGTCGGGGGACCCAACCTCAGGATAACAGTATACGGCAGACAATCAACATCCGGAACCTACGCGTTCTTCAAGGAACATGTCATGAAGAACAAGGACTATAGAGCTGACATGCAGTCGCTTGCTGGGAACTCCGAGCTGGTCCAAGTGGTTTCACAAGACCAAAGCGGCATCGCCTACGTAGGCGTAGCCTATGTTGAGAGAAGAACCGATGTAGTCATATTAGGGGTTAAGAAAGACTCTTCATCCCCAGCGGTTAAACCAACGGTTGCCACGATAAAGAGCAACGAGTACAGCATCTCTAGGCCTCTATACGTGATAACAACCGGTTACCCACAGGGCAAATTAGCAGCTTACGTATCATGGATCCTCAGCCCTGAAGGGCAGAGGATCGCTGCTGAGGAAGGCTATGTCCCGATCATCTAGAGGATGAGCGTTAATGAAGCCTAAAAAACAGGCCACTTCACGAAAGGCGGTTATAGGTCCTTTTGTGGAGCGGCTTATGAAAAGCCTCTTCTTTCTTTGCTCAGCCGTGGTTATACTCGTCACGTTACTTATAACACTCTTTCTCTTCAGAGAGGGGCTCCCAGCCCTCATGCAGGTTCCTCTCTGGGATATCTTCACCGGAGTTATCTGGCAGCCCCCCGCGGAGAACCCTAAGTTCGGCGTGTTACCGCTTATCACAGGTTCAGCAGTTATCACGTTAACTTCACTCCTCTTAGCTACTCCCCTCGGCTTAGCCGTTGCCCTATATCTCTCGGAGTTCAGCCGTTCTCTTGAACGGGATGTTCTGAAACCACTAGTGGAATTACTCGCAGCTATTCCATCGGTGGTATTCGGCTTCTTCGCCTTAGTCGTTGTCAGCGGATGGATACATGGATTGTTCGGTGTGGGCACGAGGTTGAATGCGTTGAATGGGGCAGTGGTTCTCACGTTGATGGTGTTACCGACGATCGCGAGCATCTCTGAGGATGTACTTAACTCTGTGCCAAGGGATTTAAAGGAGGCCGCCTACGCCTTAGGTGCGACGAGGCTTCAAATAATCCGTAGAGTTATTTTACCCTATGCGCGGAGAGGCATCGCAGTCGCTGTCCTGCTGGGCTTCGGCAGGGCGATAGGTGAGACGATGGCGGTGCTTATGGCGACGGGAAACGCGGCGGTGATAAGCCTTAACATTCTTACATCGATGGAAACCATGACCGCCGCCATTGCTATCGAGATGGGTGAAGTGGTCTTCGGCTCCCTACACTACCAGATGCTCTTCTTCCTCGGCATCCTTCTCTTCCTCATCTCCAGCGCCGTGAACATTATAGCGGATTACATCATTACAAGGGGTAGGTTGAGGTGAAGGAGCGACTCCGAGAATCCCTAGTCATCTTAAGTCTTAGGGTTGCCGTCGCAGTGGTTTTAGCAGGGCTCTTAACCGTGCTCTTCGATATCGTATCTAAGGGTGTAGGCATTTTTAGCTGGGAGTTCCTAACGGAGTCTCCGAGGCAGGGTATGACGGCGGGGGGTATCTTCCCAGCTATCGTAGGCTCCGTCTATCTGGTAGCTCTCTCACTTGCAGCCTCTGTTCCCATTGGAGTTCTCGCCGCGATCTACTTAGTAGAATACACGCCGCAGGGGCGATTCCTAAGGGTTATAGACATATCAATTCGGAATCTAGCGGGTACACCCTCGATCGTCTTCGGTCTCTTCGGCCTCGGTCTCTTCGTTAACTTCTTAGGTTTCAGACAGTCCCTCCTATCCGGTGCCTTAACCCTAGCCTGCATGTCCCTGCCTGTAATAATCACCGCCAGTCGTGAAGCCTTACTAAGTGTACCTAACGAGTTTAGGGAGGCAGCCTACGCTTTGGGAGCGACAAAGCTCCAAGTCGTTAGGAGAATCGTTCTACCTAATGCCTTATCGGGTATATTAACCGGCGTGGTGCTTTCCTCATCGCGTGTGGTCGGTGAGACAGCACCTATACTCTTAACCGCGGCAGCGTTCTACGCTCCAACCCTTCCAACATCACCCTTTGACAGAGTGATGGCGCTCCCGTTTCACCTCTTCGTGATGGCAACCCAGTCTTCAAACCCGTTGAAGACCGCTCCTATCCAGTATGGCACAGCGCTTGTACTACTCCTCGTCGCCGTGGGCTTGAACGCCGTTGCATTAGTTGTGAGAGCTAAACGTAGGAGGCTTAAAGTATGGTGATGGACCCGAAGATCGAGGTGAAAGAGCTCAGCGTAAGCTATGGAAGCAAACCGGTGCTGAAACATGTATCGCTCACCGTTCCACGGGAAGAGATTACGGCCATCATAGGGCCATCGGGCTGTGGGAAATCAACTCTAATAAAGGCGTTAAACAGGATGGTGGAGCTAGTCCCTGGGGCGAAGGTTACGGGGCAGGTCCTTCTTGATGGACGGGACATATATGGACCTGGCATAGACCCCGTTGAGATAAGGAGGAAGATGGGAATGGTCTTCCAGAAGCCCAACCCGTTCCCGATGTCGATCTATGATAACGTAGCTTTTGGGCTGAGGATTCTCGGTTTGGGAGACCGTAGGAAACTGGATAAGTCCGTTGAGGAGAGCCTTATCCGAGCTAATCTCTGGGAAGAGACGAAGGATAGGTTGAAGGAGAACGCCTTATCCCTATCTGGTGGTCAGCAGCAGAGGCTGTGCATAGCACGGGCTTTGGCAACGCATCCCGAGGTCTTATTGCTCGATGAGCCAGCCTCAGCATTAGACCCGATCTCGACGGCGAGGGTTGAGGACCTCTTGAAAGACCTTAAGAGTGAAGTTACCATAGTGTTGGTGACGCATAACATGCAGCAGGCGATAAGGGTCTCTGATAGAACCGGTTTCATGCTTCTAGGGGAACTCGTAGAATTCAACGGCACAGCAAAACTCTTTGAACATCCAAGCGATGAGAGGACGGAGGCTTATATAACTGGTAAGTTCGGTTAGTCGCATATATGGGAAGGAATGTGCTTTGAGCACGGTTAGGAAGCATTACGTGAAAGTGTTTGACGAAGAGCTTGATAAGCTTAAGTCCTCAGTCAGTCGCATGGCTCAGATCGCTGATATGCAGCTGCTAAACGTTATGGAAGCCCTTAGAAGAATGGATCATGGGTTAGCGGAGAGCGTCATCGACACAGATGAAGGGGTTGACCATATTGAGTACTCAGTGGAAAACCTCTGCATAGAGCTTCTCGCCAGGATGCAGCCTCTCGCAGGTGACCTAAGGCTGATAACGACGACCCTTAAGATTATCACAGACCTAGATAGGATAAGCGACTACAGCATTGACATCGCTCTCAGGATTAGGCAGCTTAGCACCCCTCTTCCAGAAACCGTTTACACAAGGCTTTCTGAGATGGCTTCCCTTTCAAGGGAGATGTTGAGGAGCGCCGTGCAGGCCTATGTCTCAGGTAGGCTGGACGAGCTTGAGGATGAGATCGTGAAGAGAGAAGAGCGTGTGGACGATCTCTTCCATGAGTTCGTTGCTCATCCCTTAAATGGGTTCGGGGAAGAGACCGTCAGTCATCTAAACGTAGTAAGCGCGGTTCTTGTATCCAAGTACTTGGAACGGATCGCCGACCACTGTGTAAACATCGCGTCGAGAGTATACTACGCAGTTGAAGGGCGAAGGGTAAACCTGAACGTTAGAATACGCCATGGCCTTGTAAGGGCTTAAAAGAGCAGGAAATGAATGGCTTCACCGAGCAACCTCACCTTGCTTTCATCGCTCAACCTATACATATTTATAGGTATAGCCTGGGAATTTACACTCGGTGATTAAGTTATGGTGGGTAAGGTAGAGAAACCTTCTTACGGTTACGTCGACACCCCTTTTCTACCTAATTCGAGGTGGAGGGTGCATGATGGAACGCGTCCTCAGCCTAGAAAAGTTACTCCGGGTACTTGTAGTACACAGGATAAGCCTGGGCAGCCTCCATCAGATGCCGTCGTGCTCTTCGATTGGAAGGATACTTCTCGTTGGATGGGCCGCGATGGGGGGCCGATCCAGTGGGCGGTTAAGGATGGCGCGTTGGAAGTCACTAGGACGGGTGACATAGAAACTAGGGAGCACTTCGGGGACTGCCAGCTGCACATCGAATGGGCTGCGCCCGCGGAGGTGAAGGGTAAGGATCAGGGACGCGGTAACAGCGGCGTATTCCTTATGGGTAGATACGAGATCCAGGTTCTAGATGGGTACGATAACGTAACGTATGCGGACGGTATCACCGCCGCCATCTACGGGCAGTATCCTCCTTTAGTTAACGCATGCCGTAAACCTGGTGAATGGCAGACATACGACATATTCTTCTTAGCCCCACGTTTCGAAGGTGAGAAACTCACCCATCCGGCTTACATAACCGTAATCCACAACGGCGTCCTAGTTCACCACCATCAGGAAATCATGGGACCCACAGGGCATAGGATCATACCTTCATACACACCCCATCCCATGAAGGGCCCGCTTAAGCTGCAAGACCACGGCGACCCAGTCCGCTACCGTAACATCTGGATACGTGAACTCAAAGGCTACGACGACACTCCCCTTTAGATAAACTATGAAATTCAAGGCTTAAACCTCCACCCCTCCAAATCTAATATTTTTTCAGGGATTAGCTGGCTTCCTAACCCATAATTAATCGTAAACTCGTTTTCCGACGGTATGAACCCAACGATAAAGCGTCCTAAGTTTAACCTAAATAGATTAAAGGGAATTCGATTCAGTAACGAAATGTTTTTAGGAGCCTTCTTCTCCAAGGTATGAAGCGTGTAATTAGATGAGAACCGTCCTCTTAATCCTTGGTTCTCTCTTCGTGGTAACAGCGTTCCTCATGATCTTCGGTGGTTGGGCGATGTTCTTAGCGAACAGCGCCCTCACAGCTGGCGACGCGTTTCCAAACAGTCGTCTCCACACATCTTCATACGCCTTGGTCTTGAAGCAGGTTAACATCAACATCGGGGACGCTGCTTGGTGGCAACCGTCACCCAGCGATATCGTAACGATCAGGTTGAGCGCATCCAGCAACGATCCTTCGAAGCGAGTCTTCATCGGCGTCGCTCCCGCGGCAGACGCTGACGCATACCTACGCGACGTGCTTTATGCTGAATTAATCAACCTCCAGGTTTCAGGAGACCCTTTCCATGGCTTCAGCTTCACCGTAGAGTATATAATTCATCCAGGTGAGTCTCCTATATGGGCTCCAGCTACAAGAAATTTCTGGACGGTTTCAGTTAAGGGTTATGGGACTCAGACCCTTGAGTGGTCGCCGCGTACGGGTAACTACTGGATCGTGTTCATGAACGAAGATGCCTCAGCGGGAGTTGACTTAACTGTAGGGGTAGGTGCGAAGGTCCCACTCTTATCCATGATGGCTTCAGGCTTTCTCATCGGCGGCGTCATCGTGTTGGTGATAGGGGGTGTCCTGCTTTATTCTGGCATACGGCGTCCATCTCGGGTTGAGGCTGCGAGGACTGAGCCTCAGCCCAGCGCTGTAGTCTACTGCCGCAGCTGCGGTGCAGCGAATCGACCGGACAGTAGGTTCTGCCGTAACTGCGGAGCAGAATTTAAACCCTAGCATAACCTACCATACGCATCTACAAGTATTAAATCGGATGAATGGATCGAGGTCATAGGAAACGTGAGGGGTCTTTTGAAGAGGAGATGGGTTGCCGCGGTCGGCGCAAGCGTGGCGACCTACCTGCCTGTAGTAGCTGGTATTATTGAGCCGATGATCTGGCCTCTTCTAATCGCGTCTCCGCTACTCTACCATTTCTTGTACTGGTGGTGGGGTCCCTTGGAGCAGTACTTTTGGCCTCAATGGTACTTCATCACCTGCTACATTACAGACACCCGCTGGGTTAACCATCTGGCTCCCACCGTGATCACAATCGGTGGTAGCATTTTCATTATAGGTTTAAGCCAGATCGTGCAGGCGAAGGCTCGGAGAACGGGGTTGGTTACAACAGGACTCTATCGCTTCATCCGTCATCCCCAGCATCTCGGCATCGTGGTTACGTCCCTAGGCTTCATGATGTTGAACGGATACGGGATCCGGGTGGGAGACATCTACGCTTGGAGCCTCGTAGTCTTCATATACATCCTCCTCGCGGACAGTGAAGAGGAGGCTCTGGAGAAGGAATTCGGGGACTCCTATCTAAATTACAAGCGGCGAGTACCCTTTATGGTTCCATTCCTGCCTTCCAGCTATGGACGTGTGCCTAAGCTCCTCCCGGAAAAGGGTTGGAGAAGGAGGCTTGCGCTCATCGGAGCCTACGCCGCTGTGCTTGTTATAACCACATGGCTTCTAATCCTCATTCCAAAGGTACACATCAGGTAGTATTCTATATTCCCAAATATGAGAGGATTCCCCTTACAAGGAGTGGCGGGTACACATATAATTCAATTAACAATTAGGGAGGGAAAATCCCTTAACACACCTCTCTTTTTCACAATCTGCCTCAAACAGCGAGAAATTCCTTACGCGCTTCCATGAAAAGCTTTATTAAAATATAATTGATACACCAAAGTAAAACTCCGCTTCAGTAAAAAGCAACGTATAGGGATGGATGGATAAAACGCAGTACGCGAAAGTAGAGGAATGAGGGTCACGTGTTTAAAAAACGTGTTAAGGGTCTAGGAGAGCATAGCTAGGTCGAGGAGATTCATGGGTTGACAGCAGGACGTAGACCTTCGAGGAAGCCTGGTGGACGATCGGGGCCGCCATCGGGGTATCCTAGGGAACAGAGCCACTACGCGGACCCTGAGAACTGGAAATACCCTGTACACACACCGTATCACGCCATGGCGGCGAGGAGATACTTTAACAAACCGTGGAACCGGGCGGTCTATGACCCTGAGGAGCAGTTCTACGTAGATTCACGGATTAACCAAGCTCTACAGCAATTCGGCGTAGAGATTAAGCCTATGCCTGGAAAAGGCGGTGAAACGCTAGTTCAAGACACGGCTGAAGCTCAGGTCCCGTTAAACATTCAGACCGCGTCCCTGGAGGAATGCCTCCAGTTCCTTCTCGGAGAAAACCGGCTTCAAAGAGCTAAGGCCATAAGCGACGGGGAACTAACCATTCTCCAAAACGATGATAGCAGGCTTAACGCGGAGATCCGAGCCTACAAGGTTCAAATAGACTTCGATAAGAAGATGATATCCCATGACTGCGCTGACTGGAAGAGGAGGAAGCATCTACCACCTTACAAGAAGCTCTGCAAGCACATCGGGAAGATCCTGCTTACAATACCTGAGAAGAAGGCGGAAGCCTTAGCTAAAGACCTAATATCCAACCCTGACTCCTGGACCGTAATCTTCCCAAACCAGTTTAAACAACTAACTCACCCTGGGAAGATCCAGGAAACAGCGTAGTTAGCGGTGTAACCTGGATTCACATATATAAAAGATATCTGAACATAAATGGGAGCGGGCCCGCCGGGAATCGAACCCGGGACCACCGGGTTTCCTTGGTTAACCCATAAAAGCCCGGTACTCTACCTTACTGAGCTTCCCGACCATTTCGGATATGGTTTACGGGCCCAGACCCGCCCCGGTAGATATGCAAAGGGCTCTAAGATAAGGTTTCCTTCACCTACGCCTCTAATGCTACTTACCCTTGCACATCATCTGTCTAACTGAAATCCCATATGGAATAAACGCATTTAAATGATGGTTGACCATGTGGTTTCCAGGTTGAAACACACTCGATGAGGATTTAATAGATTATCGCTAAGTTTAAGTAGCCACCTTTTCATAGATAAACCGCGCCTTGGCCTTTGACAGCCCTGGTAGTATAGTCCGGTTAGTATAGGCGGCTGTCGCCCGCCCGACGTTATGGAGAGAAACGTAAAGTAACGGGAACCGGGTTCAAATCCCGGCCAGGGCGCCATTCTCATTCCTTAAACGGAACAAGGTTTGAGCATTCTTTCATTGGGAAAAGGATTAGAGAAATGCCATTTTGTTTTTACTCCTTTCTGACATTTGACTACCGCATTTGAACTCTAAGATCTTTTATCTGTGGGTAATGAGGCTCAACAATAGATCTGTATCAGAAGATTTCAGAAAAAACTAGAGCGAGATAAGACTGCTCTCAAAAGCGCAGAGATTGCTTATGATTAATATCAAACCTTTACGCGGGGGGCTTTGTCTATACTTCGATGTGGCTAGTACCCTATTCTCCGCGCTAGCTCAACAGCCTTCGCGTCACCGTTTCTTCTCCTGTACGCGAGTATTCCCGCCCTTACCACCGAGCTTATGAGGCCAAGGCTAGGGTCGAAATGCTCTATGAAACTATCGCATGGGAACTTCCCGCATACGCCACAGTGTTCAACACCATTATCCTTCATACAGGCATACGTTACACACTCCCCCCAGAATGGCTTACCCTTCAAGGCAAAGCAGCCAGGGCATCTGGGCT
>CAYNFI010000062.1:0-9746 GCA_964396445.1 uncultured Candidatus Bathyarchaeia archaeon | reverse complement strand
GGGTTTTCTTCAGCTCGGTTCAAAGCTTCTTCAAGGAGGTTGAAGCCCAGCTTGAGGGCATCCCCATCCCCGTGGTTAAGGATGAGTTGAACACGATCTTCGATGGTTGCTACACGACGCACGGCGACATAAAGCGTTACAACCGTTTCTGCGAGCGCTTACTCGTTGACGCTGAGAAGCTCTGCGTCATGTCGGGCGTCTACCCGAAGGATGAGCTTCATAAGGCGTGGCTTAACACACTCTTCAACCAGTTCCACGACATCCTCTGCGGCAGCGGCTCCCATGAAGCCTACGTCTATCCCAGTCAGATAGCTGAGGAAGCAGTTGATGTAGCCGATAGGGCGACGAGGGCTTCGATGGAGAAGATTACGGAGAAGATACGTTTTACAGGAAGCGGACTTCCGATAGTTGTCTTCAACACCCTGTCTTGGAACCGCGCTGACGTCGTAAGGGCTAGGGTTCCGAAGGGTCTCATTCCGAAGAAGCCGACCGTGGTTTCCGCGGATGGTGAGAAGGCTGCGGCCCAGGTGAGCGGGGATGAGGTGCTCTTCGTAGCCGACGTTCCCTCCATGGGTTACAGGACCTACTACCTGACCGATGGTGAAGTTGAAGCCGAAGCCCTTGTGAAGGATGGTAACCTCGAGAACGATTACTTCAAGGTTGAGTTGGCGCCAGGCTCAGGTGGCATAGCTTCCATGTACGACAAAGTGAATGCACGCTTCGTGTTCAAGAGGGTGATGTCCGACGCTACGAGACCTGAGGTAAGCAACCTTCTGCAGGTGTTGTATGAGATCCCCCACTCGATGTCAGCTTGGATCATCGGGGAGATAAGCCGCGTGGAGAACCTGGTCAGGGATGCTAGAGTAGAGTTATCAGAGAAAGGCCCCGTTAAGGCAACTGTTACGGTCACGCATAGGTTCAGAGACTCTGAGGTCGCCCAGCACGTAAGCCTCTACAGGGGCATGCCGAGGCTTGACTGCCACACGGTCATAGATTGGAGAGAGGTTTCAAACGAGAAAATCGATGCGCCTATGTTGAAGGCTTCGTTTACACCTGTACTCGGCAGGGCTAAGGCTACGTTCGAGGTGCCCTTCGGCTACATCGAGCGGCCCTCAGACGGTAAGGAGGTTCCTGCGCTGAGGTGGGTTGACCTCTCAGACGGGGAGTACGGCGTAAGCCTCCTCAACGATTCAAAGTACGGATTCGACGTTCAGGGAAACACCATGCGGATAACGCTTGTAAGGACGAGCTACAGCCCTGACACACATCCAGACATTGGGAGGCACGAGGTACTGTACTCCCTCTACCCGCATAAGGGTGACTGGAAGGAAGCTCAGACCTTCCGAAGGGGTTATGAGGTAAATCATCCCCTGATACCCTTCGTAGTGACGGGACAGTCGCGTGAAGGCTCTAATCCGGACTCCAGAAGCTTTATCCAAGTGAACCCCAGCAACGTAGTGGTTTCATGCGTCAAGGTAGCTGAAGACTCAGGGGGCATCGTTATGCGGCTTTACGACGCCACCGGAGAGGGAGCAGAGGCAACGTTTCTCCTCGGCTTCAAAGCTGAAACCGCCTGCGAGGTTGATTTAATGGAGAGAGAACTCGGTCCACTGAGAATGGAGGGTGGAAACGTCAACGTAAGCCTCAAACCCCTCGAGATCAAAACCCTAAAACTGAAACGTGCGGACTGAATCACCATCGAGTCCCGTTGCCGAAAAGAGTTCATTAGGAATCCCTGGATGGTAATGAGGAAACCGTGCCTAAGGTAGTAGTCAATGTCATCAACGACTTATCGTCACAGACGATATGAGCATTAATCTCACATCTCTACAGTCTTAGGAATCTTATTGAAACCTAGACTGGCTTTTCATGGATGCGTAAGAGACGGGAAGGATTATTAAGGGTTCTTGGTAAATGGACTTAGGTGACTTTCATGGCGAAGCTTACCATTCCTTTATCTTCAAGGTTTAGCGGTCTGGTAGGGCCTAAGCCTACGGTCCTCGTGACCTGCTGCAACCCTGAGGGTAAGGTGGACATCATCACAGTAGCCGCGGTAACAGTGGCTTCCCATGAGCCGCCTATGTTCGTTATATCGATTAAAGAGAACAGGTATTCCCATAACCTCATCAAGGCAGCGGGGGAATTCGTGATCAACGTGCCCTCTATAGGGCTTATTGAAGCCGTAGACCTGTGTGGCACACTTTCAGGCAGGGATGTGGATAAGTTTAAGGAAGCTCACCTAACCCCAGAGGATGGGCAAGTGGTCTCGGCTCCGATGATCAAGGAATGCCCGATCAACATCGAATGTAAAGTCGTTGCCTCCGTGAAGCCTGGAACCCACACGCTCTTCGTAGGTCAAGTCGTCGCAGCCCATGTGGAGGAGGGGTTGTTCGACGGAGTGAAGCTCAACCTAGAAAAGCTCCATACCATAGTGTTCAACGGTTCAGAGTACAGGCGACCTGGCGCGGTTATCCGAAGTAGGTAAGAAAGGAACAGAGTCCTCATTAATACCAAGCGTTAACAATTTTATGAACGTGATAGAGGGTAAGAGCCATGTTGGGTGAAAGCTGTTTCTTACCTGAGGTGTAGCGTGGTGCGAGGCGTTTACACCCTGCTCATTAACCTCTCGGAGTCGCTGGAAATCACCGTGGGCCACTTAGGGACTCGCTGTTTCCCCGCGGGTTACTACGCGTATACAGGCTCAGCTCTTGGCAAGGGTTCTTCAGGGTTGTTAGGTAGGATTAGCCGTCACCTGTCAACGTTGAAGAACGTTCGGTGGCATATTGACTACCTATTGAAAGCTCGAGGCGTTAAAATTGAGTTGATCGTGGTATCGGAGTCCCTTAAGCGTATGGAGTGTATGGTGGTTGAAAACCTTAAAGAAGGTTCGGGGGCGACCATAGTTGTTGAAGGGTTGGGTGCAAGCGATTGTAGAGCTGGTTGTGTAAGCCATCTCCTTTACTTCCCCAATGCATCCTTTGAGGATGTCCGATGCGCGGTTGTGAACGCCTTTGAAAGGGTTGGGTTGAAAACCCTTAATGTTCAAGGCTGGTAAGGGGTTTATGCGAAGTGGCTGATGGCTTCAGCGTCGAAGTAGCGGCGGTCGATGAATTCACGTTGCTTCCCCGGGTTCCATTTGTAGGTGGGTCGGTAGTAGCCTACAACCCTGGCGTAGACCTCGTTCACCCCGTGGCATACGTCGCATCTCTCCTTAACCCCGTAGACCATAGTCTTATCGTTTGGGCATATTGATAAGACGGCTCCGAGGTCTATGTACGGGATCCTATAATTCTCGATGATCTTCCGTACCAGTCTCTCCGCGGTTTCCCCGTCGAGGGCTTCACCGAGGAGGATTCTGAAAACGGTTCCGCCGGTGAAGAGGGGTAGCAGCCTGTCCTCAACGTTAAGCCTATCGATTAGGCTGGTCTCCTCACCCGTGGGCACTAGGACGCTTGTATAGTATGGTGCAAGGTCCGTGCCCTGGGTGTAGATTCCCGGGTACTTCTGGTGGTCTAGGAGGGCGAGGCGGTGGCATGAGCCCTCAGCCGGGGTTTCCTCGAGGTTGAAGGGCTTCCCAGTCTCCTTCTGGAACTCCCGCAGCTTTTCCCTGACGTGGGTTAGAACTTTATCGACGAAGTCCACGGATTTAGAGAGGGGCTGCCCTAGGAAGTTAACGCAGCACTCGTTTAACCCGACGAGCCCTATGGTTCGGAAGTAGCTGTCGGGGCAGAAGCCGTACTGCTTGGCGTAGGGTAGAAGCCCCTTCTCCAGGGACTCAGCGATCCTCGCGGCTTTAAACATGAGATAGGTCTTCGCCAGGTTCAGGAGCTTATCGAGGCGTTCGAAGAAGCCGTCCTCTTCCTTGGATAGGAAGCCGATTCTACCCATGTTGAGTGTGACCACGCCGAGGCTTCCCGTACCCTCATGGGCTACGAAGAGGCCGCTGGGCGGGGCTAGCTGCGTGGTGTCGATTAGAAGCCTGCAGCACATGGACCTCACGGAGTTCTCCTCAATTCCTGAACCCACGTAGTTCATGAAATAGTAGCTTCCAACCTTAGCGTCGGCTTCGAAGACCTTCTCCGCGGCCTCGGATTCCCATGGGAAGTTCTTCGTAACGTTCACGGTTGGGATTGGGAAGGTGAAGGGTCTTCCCGATGCGTCTCTCTCCATGTAGATCTCAGCCATAGCCGTGTTGATCAGCTCCAACGCGTCTTGGAAATCTGAGTAGGTATCCTCGGTTTCAACTCCGCCGACGATGGCCTTCTCCTCCATGAGGGGTCTTGGGCAGCCGAGGTTGAAGGTGAGGTTTGTGAAGGGTGATTGGAAGCTCTGCCTTGAGGTGAAGTTAAGGTTGTAAACGAGTTTCTGGAGGCATTGCTTGGTTTCTTTAAGGTTGAGGTGGTCGTAGGCGACGAAGGGCGCTGTGAGGGTGTCGAAGTCGGCGAAGGCTTGAGCGCCGCTGAACTCGTTCTGGCTGATGAGGAAGTAGTTGGCGATGTGGTCCACGATGGCTGAGAAGTGTTTAGCGGGTTTAGCCACGATGCTAGGCGACCTGATACCTACCCTGATGAGGTTTAGGAGGGAGCCTCCGTGGCAGTAGGGGATGAGGTTGCCTGAATCGATGTTATGCACATGCATATCCCCGGATACGTGGGCTTCAGCCACCTCCGGTGGCATAGTCTTTAACGCGTACTCTGAAAGGTAGGAGTTTGCGATGTATGAGAGGAGACCGCTGTAGGAGTAGTTAAAATTAGCGTTCTCCCTGATCCGCCACGATGCTTTCCCAAGGTAATCCTCGATAAGTGACATAACCTATCCCACCTAAAAAGCGGGGATCAGTGTTAGAAAGAACCCTTAAATATAAATTATTTGAACGAGAACTCGATAAAATTAGACCAAGCTTCAGCGCGGGTTATCACCAGAATGCTTCGAAATCCATGCCCGGCGATCACCCTGCACGCTTATATACAGGGCTTGAACAGGCAACTTATTGACAGCAATGTAGATAATTTAGGGGTTTAAAGAGCCCCGCAGTCTTGGAGAACCTGTTTCCCCCGCGTACGCTTCAGGGGTTGATGGAGGATAACTTATTAAAGATTATGGGTGAGTTAAAGAGCGGAGGGCTGAGTGTTTGAACGCGCGTGAACGTTTCATCCGCTACATGCACTACGAGAAACCCGACCGTTTACCCTTCTACGAGTTCCTAGGGTTCTGGGCTGAAACCTGCAACCGCTGGTATGGGGAAGGCTTACCCGTAGGTATGAACGTCTACGATTACTTCAACTTCGATAAGCGGGAGAGCGTCCCGGTGGACTTCGGTCCCATACCGAGGTTTGTACCGAGAACCCTGGAGGAGGACGAGCGTTACAGGACCACGGTCACCGATACGGGCATCGTGAAGCGGGACCTGAAAACCCAGACCTCGATGGCTACCTTCATAGATTTCCCCGTTAAAGACAGGGGCGACTGGGAGAAGATGAAGAAGCGGTTTAACCCGTACGATGCGCGGAGGTACCCGATAACGTGGAGCGACGAGCTCCTCGAATACTACAAGACCGCGGACCGCCCCATAGGTTTAGGTATGACCGGTTTCTTCGGTGAGGCAAGGCATCTCATGGGCTTGGAAAGGCTGTTGGTTACGTTCTACAGAGACCCGGGTCTCGTCCACGACATCATGGACTTCTGGTCCGGCTTCCTCGTCGAAACCTCGGCGAACGCGTTGAAGGAGGCTAAGATCGACTTCGTCACCATCTGGGAGGACATGGCGTACAAGCGTGGACCCCACATATCCCCTAAGTTCTTCCGTGAATTCATGCTTCCAAACTACGAGAAGGTAACAGACTTCATCAGGAAGCATGGGATCGACATCATCATGGTTGACACGGACGGCAACCACGAAGCCTTAACACAGCTCTTCCTCGAAGGCGGAGTCAACTGCCTCTACCCCCTGGAGGTGGCCTCGGATATGGACGCCGTAGCTAATAGGAAAACCTACGGTAGGGAGCTTCTCCTCATAGGGAACATCGATAAAAGAGCCTTGGCCTCGAGTAAGGAAGCGGTTAAGAGGGAGGTTGAGAAAGTATCCCCGCTTCTCGAGGACGGAGGCTTCCTACCGAGCGTAGACCACGCCGTACCCTCCGACGTACCCTTCGGAAACTACGTGTACTACATCGACCTCATCAAGAACCGTTTACAGCGCTGATGATACCCCCGGAGCTTTGGAACCGAGGGTCAGATCCTATTCCTCCCCGTATCCACGGCTGTAGAAAGGTTCGAAGCTTAAAGTACGGTCCTAAACCGGTTTTTCCCCTCAGAGATTTAGCTCACCGACTTTAGCTAGGATGGACCTTGTCTGCTCATCGGTTAGGTGGAAACCGTGTAAGTATCTTCCACGGACATCCACGTCCTTAAGTACCGTGTCCTTTATTAAGAGTGGAAACCTGAATCTGACGAGTTTATCGAAGTATAGAATCCACCTCGCACCGTGTTTAACGCATTCTTCCCTCTCTTCGCCCCCTAAGTCCTTCATCTTCTTCACAGCTCCTACAGCGCCGTATCCTATGAGGGAGTCACCTTTCTCCGTTCTGTAAGCGATGAAAACGGTTAGACCCGCCTCCCACCTCCTCGGTACTCCCACGTAATACTTCTTCCCCTCGTAGACCCGTTCAACCCACTCATCCTTCGTGATCCTCAGGATGTAGGCTTGATAAGCTTCCTCGTTTTTCTCACTCAACTTGTTCCACCAATACTCGTTAACCTCATGAGAGAAGGATCTATCTCAGCTAATAAAATCTTAACGGTTTCCTTGAAATACCTCCTTAAGAGATGAGGTTAACTAAACTTTCAACCTTAGCATCTGAAAGATGTATTTTACTAAAGGAGAAGTTCTTGGGATCGGGGGAAACGTATGATTACACAAAAGCTTAGCGACGGTTGAAAAGTGAAGAATGCTGTTTATTCATGGAAAACCATGGTTGTTGACTCGGTTTAAGAGAATCGAGGAGAGTAGATGACAGCCGTAGGAGGAGTGGCTTAAAGTCCTTTGAAGCCGTTGTAGTAAAACGTGTTGGGCTCAGCGTCTAGCCCACGTGAGTATGTGGGATAAGAGGGCGGTTATGAGTACGGATAGGTTTTGAGACAGAAGGAACTTGTACGCTGGGTCGAGTGTTCTCAGGGGTTTCACATACGCCGCGTAGACCTGGTACGTCGCCGCCTGGAGTGGCTCAGGAAGCGTTTGCTGAATCAGCTTCAAGGTTGGGAAGACCAGTGGTGAGGTTATTAGGTAGGGGAGGAAAAGCAGGGTGGTGAAGCAGCCGAGAACGAGGCCGCCGCTTCTAAGGGTAGACCCTGCGGGGAAACCGAGTCTTGGACGCCAGCGGGGAAGACTTAGATGCAGACGTGGGGGTTTCCGCGGTTGCAGCCTTGGCTTCAGGGCTGCCGCAGCCATCCGGTTTACCGCGTACCGCCATGTGGCGAGCTGGGCGACAACGACGCCCAAGGGGACGACGGTGAGGTAGGGGTTAAGCCTCAGCGGGACCATACCCTCGAAGAGCAGGGGGATTCTGAGGTAGAAGCTGAGGTCGTAGGGGGCGAGTGGGAAGGCGTCCCCGTAGGCTACGGTCATCTGGTAAAGGAAGAGGACTTGAACCCCTGAAGAGGCAAGCGTGAAGATGATCGCGGCTAGATGTTCTCTCAACCCCTTCCAGCTGTGTGTAAGCTCTTTAGACGCCGTCAAACCTATCACCGCGCACCTTAACGTTTCAGGTTTTAAAACGAGTCCCCATCCATAAGTACGCTGTGGGAAGCTTGAAAAACTTACCCGGTTTCACGGCTTACTCTCCCCACTCCTCTTAAGCAACGGCTTCCCTTAACCGTTTAACCACCCATTCCCGCTCGAACATGGATAGGTAGGGCGCGATCCTCGGGCCTTTAGGCTGACCGAAGAAGAGCATGTATAGCGCTTCGAAGAAGCTTACCTGCTCCTCCCTGGATTGGCACTGAGCCTCCGTAACCTGCTTCATAGCGTTTTTAACCTCCTCCTCTGTCCAAGGGATGCTGGAGAGCTCTTCTTGAAGAACCTTAATCAACGCTTTCTGACGGGGTGTAAGTGCGTTGGGAACCTCGATGGGAAGCTCCATTAGGAGCTTTACCTTGAAGGTTTCAGGGGCGTAGTTTTCAAGCCAGTCCGCGGCGTGGCTGAGCCTACGCTCGACCCTGGCTAAGTCCTCCTCGGTGGGTTCAGGTTTTAGAAGACCTGTAGCCCTTAACCGCCTCGCCGCTTCCCGGGTCCTCCCCTCATTGGGTAGGGCTTGAACCAGCACCACGGCGTGGAGGAAGCCTAGTTGGAAAGGTGTTTCCACGGGTAACGGCTTCAGCTGCGCTAACGCGTAGCTTCGTTTCAGGCTTTGAAGCTGGTCATCATCCATCTTAGGCTTTTCGATGCCGTAGTAGATGCGTTCAGCCCTGTCGTAGAGGTCGATGTAGTGGTATACCTGGTCGAGGCTGAGGGTGAGGCGTTTCATGTTGTCGTGGACGAGGTAGTGGTAACGGAGGGCTTCAGGCTCAGCGACCTTAAGCCAATCCCTGGGTGTGAACCCTACGAAGTCGCTGCTGCCCATGTCGCCTAGGTCCTTCCCAGCCGCGACGTAGCCGACCCATTCGTAGGGCAGCCCTACGGGGGCCCTTATACCCAGTATGGTCTCAGCGATTTCCACAGCGCTATCCCTTGAGCCTCCTTTAGTAGCCAGGTCCTTCCCGTAGGGTTCGAAGCAGACTTTCAAGGCTTTCCAGAGGGCGGCCCACTCAAGCCTCCAAAGGGGTTTTCCCTCCTCGATGCCTGAACGCCCACCGTATCCGCATTTACAGGTGAAGTCCACGGTGTAGTGGTTCAGGTCCACCGCTACGGCTGTGGCTTTCCCAAGCCTTCTACAGCTTGGGCACAGGGGTTCGATGGGGACCCAGCCTTCAGGGTAGGGTTTTCTCCCCCTGTACTTGTTAAGCACCTGCCGAACCGATTCATCTTTCTCGATCAATTCCTTAACCACAGCCCGCATCCTAGGTTCCTTATAAAGCGCCGTTGTGGTGCAGGTTTGAACATCGTGGGCGAAGTCCTCTAGGTGGTTTCCGAAGTCCTCCCAGTAGTGCTCGAACCAGTTCCCGTGGCAGCCTTTAGGGTCTGGGACATCGATAAGCCTCCAACCTATGTAATTCCTAGCTTCCTCAGGGTCTCTGAACTGCTTCAGCTGGGTTTCCTTCCCCTTCCACGGGTCCTGCGTGTAGAGTACTAGGTTATGCCGCGACTTTTTCCCTAAACGCTCCAGCTCCATGCGGATAACATTGGTTATCGTGATCTCCCCGCGCAGCCGCCCAACATGTTGAAGCCCGGAAACCGAAAGCCCGGCGTTGCAGACAGCCTCATCAACGTCACCCCAGCCAGCGAGCAAGTGACCGACGACTTGGTCAACCCAATGTCTGCCCGCTGCCATAAGCAACTACCACCCCAGTTGCACTTCCAAGCCAGAGTTAAACACACCGGTTCTATTAATGTTAGCGAAGACGATACCTTTTAATCCCACACTCATTTTCTTAAATGGACCCGTAGTCTAGCTCGGATAGGACGCTGACAACCACGGTTGACGGATGCCTGCGGAGCCGGAAATCTGGGGTTCAAATCCCCACGGGTCCGCCATATCCACACTGTATAAACATAATGTATAAGCAAATTATATAAACATAGACTCCCCTCC
>CAYNFI010000061.1:0-9775 GCA_964396445.1 uncultured Candidatus Bathyarchaeia archaeon | reverse complement strand
GCAGAGGGCTTGGGTATCCGATGAGAAAATCTACGAGGAGTCGGTGAAGGACCCGGTGGGCTTCTGGGCTGAACTTGCTAAGGAGGGTTTAGACTGGTTTAAGACCTGGGATGAAGCCTATCGTTGGCAGCCTCCTTATTTTAAATGGTTTATAGGGGCTAAGGTCAACGCTTCCTACAACGCTTTAGATAGACATATGGGCGGCTGGCGGGAGAATAAGTTAGCCATCATATGGGAACCTGAGCCTTTAAAGGAACCTACTGTAAAGATAACGTACAGGGAGCTTTACCGAGAAGTTAACAGGTTCGCCAGCGTTTTAAAGACGCTGGGTGTAAAGAAGGGAGACCGTGTAGGCATATATCTGCCTATGATGCCTGAAACCCACGTAGCCGTCCTTGCATGCGCCAGGATAGGTGCGCCTCACACCGTGGTCTTCTCAGCTTTCAGCGCTGAGTCATTAAGGGAAAGGCTTCAGGACAGTGAGGCGAAGACCCTGATAACCACTGACGGATACTATAGAAGAGGTAAGATGATCAACCTTAAGGAAAACGCCGATAAGGCGGTGGAGGAAACAATTGTAGAAAAGATCATCGTTGTTAAGAGAATAGGGGAAGAGAATGGTTTAAAGGTTAACATGGTTCCCGGCAGGGACTACTGGTGGCATGAGCTTAGGGAGACGGCTGAAAAATACTGCGCACCGGAAGTTATGGACAGCGAAGACCTGCTTTACATACTCTACACCAGCGGCACCACGGCTAGGCCTAAAGGAGTGATTCACGAAACAGGGGGTTATTTAACCCAGGCCTACTGGACATGTAAATGGATATTCGACATACACGACGAAGACATATACTGGTGCACCTCCGATATAGGCTGGGTTACAGGCCACACCTACGCCTGCTACGGCCCGCTAATCATAGGTGCCACCCTACTCATCTATGAAGGTGCACCGGACTACCCAGACCCTGGGAGAGTTTGGAGGATCATAGAGAAGAACGGCGTAACCATATTCTACACAGCTCCTACTCTTATACGAATGCTGATGAAACTGGGAGACGAGTATCCGAAAAAATACGACTTAACCAGCTTAAGGCTTCTAGGCACGGTGGGCGAGCCGATAAACTACGACGCATGGATGTGGTACTTCAACATGATAGGTCAGTCAAGATGCCCCATAGTGGACACCTGGTGGCAGACAGAGACCGGGGGTATATTGGTGTCCGCTCTACCTGGCATAGGACCCTTCATACCGAGCGTAGCCGGTAGAAGCTTTCCAGGAACGGTGCACATCGTTCTAGACGATGATGGAAAACCTGTAAACCAAATAGGGGGAGAAGGCTACCTAGTTCAGGTTTCCCCCTTCGCCCCAGGTATGTTGAGAGGATTGTGGAAAGCCCATGAGAAGTACGTGGACGCCTACTGGTCTAAGTTCGGGGATAAAATCTACTTTGCAGGGGACGGAGCCAGAGTCCTTGAGAACGGTAACTTCAGGTTTCTCGGACGCGTCGACGATGTGATGAAAGTGGCTGGTCACAGGCTTTCCACGGCGGAGATGGAGACAACGTTAGCGAGGCATCCGGCTGTGGCAGAAGTCGCCGTGATAGCTATCCCTCAGGAGATCAAAGGTGAAGCGCCTGTAGCCTTCGTAATAGTTAAGCAAGGTTTCACAGCGCCAGACCCTAAAGAGCTGGTGAAGATTGTAGACACCACAATAGGTCCTATAGCCCGACCTGAAAAAATATACTTTGTAGAAGACTTACCTAAGACTCGAAGCGGGAAGATTATGAGAAGGCTTCTGAGAAAGCTCAGCGTAGGAGAGGCTTTAGGCGACACTACTACGCTTATGAACCCCGAAGTCTTGGAGAGCATACAAGCCCGTATCGCCGCTGAGAGGAGGTAAGCTTCCCCTCTCTTGTTCCTCTTAGTAATCGTTAAGAGGGGGTTTCATGCCTTCTAAACGCTGGAGCTACGTTGTCCTAGGTTTTATAATAAACCTCTGTTTGGGAACCGTGTACTCTTGGAGTGCCTTCAGACCCTTCCTGCATAAAGAACCCTACAGACTCAGCCCCGCTGAATCTATAATGCCGTTCAGCCTATTTCTACTAGTTTTCGGACTTACTATGCCTTTCTCAGGCTTATGGATTAGGAAAACAGGGGTTAGGAAGCCGGCTATTATAGGGGGCTTCCTAACAGGGTTAGGTTATATATCCTGCTCCCTTGTAGGCTTCTCGTCTTTAAACCCGGCTTTCACGTTATCGGTTTTGTACGGTGTAGTAGCCGGTCTAGGCGTAGGCATAGCTTACAACGTGCCTATAACTGTCTCCAGCACCTGGATACCGGATAATAGGGGTTTAGCGGTAGGGTTAACGGTTATGGGATTCGGGCTTTCAGCGCTTATCACAGCGCCTATCGCCACCATACTTCTAGAAACCCTAGGTCTATCTGGGGCTTTTCTAGCCTTAGGCGCAGCCTTCCTGTCTATATTAACGGTTTTAGGAAGCTTAATGAAGTATCCTTCCCAAGAACTTTCCAAAGCCTCTAAAGCAGTCTCCCAGACATCCATACCTTCCCTAACGCTCAGGGAGGCTTTAAAAACTCCCTCCTTCTACTCAGCATGGCTCATATACTTCATAGGGGCAGGAGTAGGGTTAATGATTATAGGTTCTTTAAAACCCATAGGCCTAACTCTAACTAGGCTGGAAGACGCCGCCGCCACGTTTGTAGTAAGCCTCCTAGCCGTAGCCAATGCATCGGGCAGACCTTTAATGGGTAAAATAGCCGACATATTAACGCCTAAAAAAACCATAATACTAATGTTTCTCCTAGACATTCTCACTTTAACGCTTATACTACCTCTAGCAGATAATCTCTACGTGCTTATAGCGGCCACTGTTATCGTAGGCGTAGTCTTCGGAGGCTTCCTAGCTGTTATGCCGCTTATCACAGCTAACTTCTATGGGCCTCTTCATCTTTCCTCAAATTATGGTGCACTCTTTACAGCCTACGGTTTCGGAGGGCTAACAATTCCTGTGTTAGCTTCCATACTCACAGAGCCCAAACCCACCCCAGAGGGTTACATGAAAGTCTTTCAAACAGCCGCCATCCTAACCGCGATAGGATTATTAGCGGCTCTCCTTCTAAAGCCACCTAAAAGAACGGGACAAGGCATTCAAAACCCCTAAAAGTAATTCGTACCCGTATGAATAAATTCAGGGATCATTCTAATTAAAGATGCCATGATTGACCAGATTTCCCCCCCTCTAACCTAAAGCAAAATACTAGGTACAGGGATTCTATTATGACAACGCCACGTAACACCATCCTAACGATACCAATAAACCATCACTTTTCCGCTCAGCGTAGAGGATTTTATTCGCATGCGTAGGAATAGGTGACGCTTATTCGAGTTATTAACCTTCAGTCATGTTTTAAAGTCCAAGGGGGCGTTTATCACTTATGGAGTTCAAAGAGGAGCTTGTAAAAGAGTTAAAGAGCGCTGAGCGCATCGCCATTCTCGGAGTGGGAAATGAGCTTAGGAGAGACGATGCGGCTGGGGTGGCTTTTACCAAGCTCTTTAAACCAATGGCTTCGAAGAACGTGTTGGTCTTAAACTGTGGCATGACCCCTGAAAACTTCATCGATAAAGTAAGGAGGTTTAGACCTTCACATGTAATATACGTCGACGCCGTCGAAGCTTCAAATCTCCCAGGGTCCATAGGTGTTTTTAACGAGGGAAACATATCAACGGCTACGGTCTCAACCCATAGGATTTCCCTAGCCCTCCTAATATCGTATATGCGTGCACTTGGTGTCAAGGCTAAGGTCATTGTATTAGGTGTCCAACCTAAAGACCTGTCGCTGGGGGAGGGGCTTTCACCTGAGGTTCAAGAGGCTGTAAATCTCTTAGCCACACTTTTTAAAGATGCCTTGGCTAAGCGCTAAACAACTAGGGATTTAAGCCACTTCCTTACTATGAATAACCGATGGTTGTTTATGGATGCCGTAACAGGCTCCGAAATGGCGGCTGATGAATTAAACGCCCGTTACCTCGGAGTAACGGAGCTGCAGTTGATGGAGAACGCCGGCAGCCACGTTGCCCTAGAGGTCGCCTCGAGGTTTAACCCAAAGAAGCACCGAGTAATGGTATTCTCGGGGACTGGGGGAAACGGAGGGGATGGATTCGTCGCCGCCAGACATCTTGCATGTTACGGGTTTAAAGTGAGAGTTATCCTCGTAGGAAGCCCTAAGGACATCGAAAATGAAGGAGCCAGAGTTAATTGGAACGCCTTAACATCCTTGAGAACCTCTATAGAAACAGTTATCGCCTACGACACATCCCTTTTACCGCGACCTAGCAGTGATGTGATCGTCGACGCCCTCTTAGGCATCGGGGTTAAAGGTGTCCTAAGAAGCCCTGCCGCTGAAGCCGTTAAGTTGATTAATAAAGCCGAAGCTTTCCGCGTAGCAGTGGACATCCCTACGGGAATAGATGCCGACACAGGCGAGGTGAAAGGGGAAGCGGTAAAAGCCCACGTGACGGTGACGTTTCATAAAGCCAAGAGGGGTTTACTGAAGGCTAAGGAATACGTTGGTGAAATGAAGGTTGTAAACATCGGGATTCCTCCTGAGGCATCCCTCTACGCCGGCCCAGGAGACACCGTGCAAGCCCTTAAACCACGCGCAGTCAACGCGCATAAAGGCGACTTCGGAAGGCTTCTCGTCATCGGGGGAAGCGAAACATACTCTGGAGCCCCAGCGCTCGTAGCCTTAGCCGCCCTCAGAACTGGAGTAGACCTGTCTTATGTGGCAGCACCTGAGAGAACGGCGGTTACAATCTCTTCGATGTCACCAGACCTCATCACAGTCAAGGTTCCCGGGGAACACCTTAACCTAAAGGGAGTTACAGTAATCAAGCCCTTCCTAGATGCAGCCACGGCTGTCGTCATGGGACCCGGCTTAGGGCTCCACGAGGAAACACTATCAGCAGTGGAAGAAGTCTTTAAGTGGGTAAGCGTTAAACGCTTACCGACAGTGCTCGACGCTGATGGTTTAAAAGCCTACGCCGCTTTCAAACGCCGGGTTGACTTCCCAATGGTTATAACACCTCACACTGGGGAATACAAGGTGTTAACGGGTGCAACGCTCCCTGAACCCCTCCAAGAAAAGGTTTCACTTGTTAAAGCGACCGCTGAGTCCTTACACTCCACAATCCTCTTGAAAGGCCCTGTAGACATCATAACTGACGGGGGGAATGTGAAACTCAACCTCACAGGCAACCCTGGGATGACCGTTGGCGGAACTGGGGATGTGCTTTCAGGCATTGTTGGAGCCTTTATGGCCCAAGGCATAGCTCCCTATAAAAGTGCAGTCTCCGCCGCCTTCATAAACGGAGGCGCTGGAGACATGGTTAGTAAGGATAAGGGCTTTCACATGGTTGCCTCAGACCTCTTGGATAAGATCCCGGTTTTCCTAGAGCTCTGCCGAAGACGCGAAGTTGATCGACTGAGGAAGCTTACATTAGAGGGAAAGGCTGTGGCTTCCTTGATCCCTGGATAGGACTTAATTCTTCCACGTCTTAAAGGCTACGTAGATCCGGTATCTTTTCTTATCAATGGAATTCTAGGAGCCTGTTTAGTTGGGTGATTTAGCGGAGCTGATTTAAGGCTCCTTAATCGCCTCGCTGCCCATGGGAATCTCAGCCTGTGGTGATGTCTGGGCTGAGGATTGGCGCCTTAAGGAGAGGCGTTCGAAACTTATTTTCACGATTTTAAAACCGAGGATCAATGTTGCGAAGGCTATGAAGAATCGGCTGTCGAGGATAAACGTTATAGCTGCGGGTCCTCCACCACCGGTGATCTGAGACTGACCAAATGTCCATGGATTCCCTATGCCGATGGTGAAAAGGAATATGTAGAACCAAACCAAATGTGAGGAAATCGCGGTAACTAAGCTTATTGGGGATCGTGGTTCAACGAAGCCTCCCATTAAGGCTAGGAGGGTTAACGCTAACCCGGGGATAGTTAGGCCTAATATTACCATGCCTATGTCCATGCCGTCCATACTTAGCATCCTTAAGAGCTCGGCTGGCAACATGGATAAGATAACTCTTGGCAACATCACAAACAGCCCGATGAGGAGTGCGGCGTTGATGATCCCTCGTGTCCTTCTACGCATGGAGGTTATCCCTCACCCTTGATACGTATTCTAACTGAGAACCCTACGAGATCCATAAGCGTTCGCATGTGCAGCTCAAACTCCATATATCCCTGTCCCTGCTCTACAAGGTCCTTGGGCACTCTGAGCGTAACCGTGAACGTCCCGCTTCCACCGGGTGGTATGCGCGCCGTGTCTTCACCTGAGTCTATAGTCGCGTTCGTGAGGGAAAGCAGTTTCACCTTCGCCACGACGGTGATTTCGAGGAACCCTTGGTTCCTTGGCTGTCCATGAAAGGACATGAGCCAATCACCGGTTTCAGGGTCGTCTCTCTGTTCTACATTGAACACCCCGGTCTCCCCGCCTTGGATTATAGCGGAGAGGGAGGAGAATAGGGTGTATGCACTCAGGATTACTAGTATGGCTAAGGTGATCTCAAGGGCTATAATCGTGGTGTGTAAAGCCCGGATAGGCCTGCCGTACGGTCTCTTCACACTCGATGTCAAAGTCGAGGTCTCTTGGAGGATGTTGGGATCAACCTCTTCAACAAGCATACTCCACTTAACACACTAGCCCTATCCTAATAACCGTTCCCGTCTCTCCATAGCTTTCAAACCGCTTAACATCTGAAGGACTTCTTCTTAGCCTTTACCTTGCTTAAAACTCTTCTTGAAAGCGCGGTACCGCATACTGGACAGTCTTTACTTTGGTAAGTAACTTCGAAGCGGCGGTGGCAGGCGGGGCAGTAGGGAACCCAGTGGAAACAGTACTTTATCCCGAGGACAGCCAGCGATATGTATTGGACCCCGATCTTCTCAGCCACGTTTTGAACCCCATAGTCATCGCTCACGATGACAGGGTTTCCCCCAAGCTCCTTAAGCTGTAGGGCTAGAGCTAAAACCTCGAGGTCGGCTTGGGAGAGTGACCCGGTTTCACCCATGCTTGAAGAACAAGTCTTCAAGCGGTCCATGAACTCCTTTGAAGGACTTGAAATCCTCAACTTCCCAACTTCCTCAGCGGTTTGAAACCTCGCTAAGCCCATTGTTCCAGTCCTAAGCTCTTCGAGCACCGATGGGACGGAGAGCTGTTCCTCAACGACGACAAGTGGGTTGTAGCCAGTGATGAAGCAACAGGTGTCGAGGATGAGTGTCCGTCTTCTATAAACCACTCTCTGAGCCTCCATGCTCAGCTCCGCTTTCAGAGACCCAGTATGACTTCCCTGTTTCTAAAGTCTCCTTCTTGAAGATCGGAGCCTCCCGTTTGTAACGCTCAACAGCTTCCAACAAGGTTGTGAATACCTCGCGCCGATGGGCTCCGGCTACGCCGACGTATACAAGGTCTTCCCCAGCAGTGAACTCCCCGAGAAAATGGTGTATCTGCACATCAACAATACCCTTCCCACTTCTAAGGTCGCGGCAGATTTTTTCTAGAGCAGCATCCGCCCCTTCCTCATAGGCCTCAAGCTTAAGTTTGGTAACCCTTCCCTCCGTGTGCACCCCCCGAACGACTCCGATGAACAATGCTAGAGCACCGGCTTGAAAGAAATTCGGTTTATCCTTAATACGGGAGATAAGGTCTTGGATGGAAAGCTCACCCTTACCATGAACCCAACGGCCCACCCCAACACCTCCGCTAAGCCCACTAACAACCGGTGGATGTTATACGGTGAAAGCGATTAACCTTTCTAAACCCTATGCATTCCCAGCGGGGAAAAGTTTTAAGTGAAGCCCATTGATTGTGAATCAACAAGACTTGTTTGGAGAACAACGATGTGAAAACCCTAACACCGTCACTCCGCAGACGGTTGAAGAAGCCCCTAGGCATACTGGTCCCGGGACCACCGGAAATCGCTGTTAAAGGGCTTAAGGAGTTCGTGTTAAAGGAAAAGCCTTCGAAGACGATAGCTGTAGGGGACATAGTCTCCCAAACCCTACATAAAGGCGGGGTTGAAGTGAACCTCTACTTAACCGATAACAAGGTTATGAGGAAGGAAACGTGTGAAGCTTCCCTGGAGGCTACGAGGGTTCTTAGCGTCGTGAACCGTCCGGGAACAATCGCCTTTGAAGCCGTGAAAGCTATCGAGGAAGCCTTAAAGGAGGATGGCCCTGTGAGGATCATGGTGGAAGGGGAGGAGGACTTGCTCACGCTGCCCTCTATCCTAGCCGCGCCGTTGAACTCCATCGTCGTCTACGGCCAACCAGGTGAAGGCATCGTCATCGTGAAGACGACGAGGGAGAAGAAGGAAGAGATTCAGCGGCTTGTTGAAGCCATGCCTAATGAAACTTTAACCTAGAGATGAAGTAAATAAGTTCCAAGTCGCTTAAAGAACCAATTCCTTTCTAGAGATCGAAGAGGTATATACGGCGTCCAGCATCTCCATCAATGTAACGCCCTGCTCAGCTGATGGAATTGGTGTCTCACGCTTCTTTACACAATCGACGAAATGGGTGATTTCACGGTCGAAAGGATTGACTTGAGGAGGCTGGGGTGTGATGTCTAGCTGAACACCGTCGCGCTCGGAGTAAATAGTTAGAGGAGACATAGAGGCGCCTCCACGTGTCCCTACGATAAAAGTGTAGTTACCACCCTTCAGGTTTAAAGCCCATGTAGCCCTCAGGATTAGGGTTACATCTCCTTCAAACCTTATAAGTGCAAAAGCCGCGTCCTCAACGCTGTACTTAACATCCTTGGGTGCAGTTGAGGCGTACTTAGCGTAGGTGGAGGCGCTTACAGTCAGGGGCTTAAGGTTTCCGATGAGCCACCAAGCCAGGTCGAGGGCGTGGACGCCTATGTCGATGAGGGCTCCGCCTCCAGCTCGCTCCTTGTCCACGAACCAGCCTCCGCTTCCTATAGGGATACCCCTCCTCCGCACGTAGGCGGCTTCAGCGAAGTATAGGTCGCCAAGCTCACCGGATTCTATGACTCCTTTCAGGTACGTGGATTCAGCGTTAAACCTCTGCATCAACCCGTACATCAGGATACATCCTTGAGCCTTCGCTGTTGCAGCCATATCCCTCGCTTGTCCAGCGTTCAAAGCCGGAGGTTTCTCACATATGACGTCACGTCCGGCTTTCAGGCAATCCACGGTGACGGGGTGATGCAGGTAGTTTGGAAGACATACGCTAACCGCCTCAACGGCCTCGTTTCTAAGCATCTCTTTATAGTCCTTGTAGGCTTCTTTAACACCATATTCTGTCGCGGTTTTCTTAAGGAGCATCTCATTGACGTCACATAAAGCCACCACCTCCGCGTCCCCACAGGCCTGATAAGCCTTAAGGTGTGTTATACCGGGCCACCCCAAACCAACGATTCCCACGCCGATCCTCGTCAAAGTCTACTACCTCATGTAACACGATCCACTTCTGTCCTCAGGAACCCTTAAAAAACCTTCGATATTTACCTCAACGGATTTACGAGTTGATAGGTTGACTCTCGAGCTGAGTCTTATCTTTAAGGTACGTATCCGTAAGCTGCAGGTGGGCGGAGATTACGAAGGGCGGTGTGAAATGAGGGGTTCAAGGAGCGTGAAGACGAAATCTGAGTCACGGCTCCATGAGGAGTTGAAGCGGAGATACGCGAAAATCCATGATGGGCGGGTTGAAGTGACTGTTGAAGGTTTCCA
>CAYNFI010000060.1:0-9827 GCA_964396445.1 uncultured Candidatus Bathyarchaeia archaeon | reverse complement strand
TGTGTGCGTATGAGAGCGTCTAGGAGCCACTGGCGGAAACCTGATTAATAAAAGAGCCTTCACTCTATCTTAACCAAGTGAATGAATTAGAGAAGGTAATGCGTTTAAAGTAGGGATTACATACGTTAATGGAGCCCTATACTTCTTGCCAGCCCCATGTCACGGATAACCAGCGTGGAAACCACTCGGTCACCCATGAGAGAAACCTCTTAAATGCACTGGAGCCCACGCCTATCTTGTGACAACGTTTAAGTGTTTCAAGCTATAGTGGGATTATTGGTGGGACTATGGTCGGGGAGGCAGTGGTGGATAAGAAGGGTAGGATCGTTATCCCAAGGAATTTACGTGAAGAACTGGGATTACACAGAGGGGCTAAAGTTAGGTTAACACTGGAAGAGAAGAGAATACTCATAACGAGACCGATAACCCCTGAGAAATTCATCCACGAAATGGAGGGCTGTATCAGAGAAGACTCTTCAATCCCGATGATCAACCCTTTGGAGCTCAAGAAGATCTGGGGAAAACCATGATCTACGTGGACGCCAACTACTGGATTTACTGGTTTGACCAACGCTTACCCGAGCATAAACACGTCTTAAAACCCATGAGAGCCGCCGTCCATGAAGGCATCGTCTTAAACGTTGTAACACTCATCGAAGTCGCCCACTATTTCCGCCGTTTACCGAAGCAAAACCTCCGAGTAAAACTTCATGCAATAAAGAATTTAGCCACGTTAACGTTCATCGACCTAGACCTGGACGTAGCTGAAATCGCATTTGAACAACTCATAGAATACGCTAAAATCGGAATCGGGGGCAGAGACAGCGTAATCCTTGCCACGATGAAAGCCACGGGAACAAAAAGAATAGCCAGTCACGACGAAGTCTTCAAAAAAATCGGGGACATCGAAGTCATAGACCCAATCTGAAAGGAAGAGTAATAATCGAAGAAACGCGGTTACATGTTATCGAATAAGGAGAATAACACGAGGCCCAGTCATCGTTTCTACCATGCGGATGGAGTAAAATAAGGCATCTACGGCTGAGGGAGCTTCGGAAAAGTCTAGGAGCGTGGACTCAAGGAGTATAAGTTAGCGATGTATTCTTAGGTTGAAACCCCGAGAGAATGGAGGATAAGCTTCTCAAAGACTTAGCGGCAGTAGCGGCGCTGCCGAACGTTGAATACGTCGCGTTAACCCCCGACGTAGCGGTTGCAAGCGTGTACCTGAGACAGACCTTAAACCTAGCATTCTTCGGCTCCCACTACGCCGCAGCCGCCCTAAACCTCGACCGAAAAGTCTTATCCTTCGACCAAGCCTACGACAGAGTACCTGGTCTAACACGGATCAAACCCGACACTACATAGCGCGCTTCCAAGCATTCTCGGCAGGGACTTGATCAACGGGTGTTGGATACACCTCAACGCGGGTCGTGACGAAGTCCACCTAGAACGCCGACATAGAAAAAAGGAGAAGAGATCTTTGTTGAAGAAGACTTACAACCCCGGAGGGGCGGAGACGCTGGAAGTCGGAGATAAGCTTTTAAGTCTGACTAACTATTAAAACCCTGGTATAAACTAATGAGTCAGGCTATACAGGCTCATGTCGGAAAGAAGTACGCCATCTACCTCCCTAAAGCCGCGGTTAAAGCCATAGGACTGAGGGAAGGTGGAAGGGTGCTACTGAGAGTCGCCGGAAAAACCTTGATCCTCGAAAGCCTTCAGGACCCTATCGAACTCGCTCTCTCCGGGAAGAAGTTTGCGTCGATAAAACCTGAGGAGGTTGAGGCAGTAAGCCTTGAAGAGCAGTCAAGCCACGCTAAGAGTTCTCCTTGACACATCCTTCATCCTTCCCTCCCTAGGGATCGAGGTCGGTGAAGAGGTCTCTAAAGGACTTAAGAGGCTTGCCGACGTTGAAGCCGAAATACACTATTCACGGTTCAACATCCTCGAATCCCTATGGGTGGCAGCCAGACTTTCAACAAGCGCAGCCTTTGACGGAGAAAGCTTCAGCCTCGGTCTGAGAAGCATCGTCGAAGGCGGCAGGTACAGGAAGGTGGAAGAGGACTCTAGAACGTTCGACGACGCTCTAAGACTGTACATACTAGGCCACAAGGACATGGTGGACAACATACTCTACGCAAGCTCAACCCATCTCAACCTCAAGCTCCTAACACTGGACAACGAGCTCAAAGAGTTCATACATGAAAGAGGACTGAAAGACAACCTCGTATCCCCAGACCAACTAACCTAAGCAGGACCGGCTTTACCTAAGTTAATTCAATTACCGTATCGCCTTAGCCTCAATCTTCGCCAGAAACCATGAGGAAAACTGTGGAAACACGTGAAGCGGACATCGCGTATTACTCTACCTAAAGTAAAGACTTCCTAAAGGCTTGTAAAATCACGGGTCGGATAAATCGAGGCTTAAAGCCTTACCGTCAAGGGTTGCTTTAAGCATATTCAAGACATCACGTCCGAGGAGGACGTCGCCGCGCCTAGCGCCGAGGACCTCAACCATAGGGAGTTTATAACCGTTGAAGGCGAGGTCTATGAAATACGTGTACTTTAAAACTTCCTCACCCGTAAAGGATAGGACGGAGACGCGGCTTGCAGGGATAAGCCTAAGCCTATCGACTGCATCCTCAGGGAGTACCGTCATGTCGGCGCCCGTGTCCAATCTTGCCTGAAGCTCGACGAATTGGTTGGAGAGGGGTTTTGTAAGCCTAACCTTTAAGGCTGGGGCTGGAGGGTTATAGTCGAAGCTATACTTCATGGCGGACAAGCTCCGGTGACGGAACCTCCACACGCCTCCCGCCTGGAGTTACCTTGTCGACGTAAACCGGGACGTAACCATACCTGTCATAGACGCTTTTCACGAGTTTCCCCTTGTCTTCGTCGCAGCCGATAACGGCGCCTTGAAACACGGCCACGAACTTCCCATTATAACCGGGGTCTTTGATAAGTTCATCCTTAAACTTTTGGAAAGCCTCCCTTTCCTCCTCAACGCGTAAGATATAATCTAGCCGCTGCGGGTCACCCTTGAAGCCTCTTCCCTCAACGTAGCTTTTAAGCAGTTGAGCTATAACCTCGTTCTTCTTCCGCTCACCCCTCTCCCGGAGCACGAGGAGGCTGAAGCGTCTCCAGAGGTCGTCGTCAACTTCAATCGTCGTCTTAACCATGGTTAAACCGTGTAAATACTTTTCCGCTAATCCTTATAAAATATATTCCCGTGTAGCAGTTTAAGAGTTCCCGCGATGTTCCACACCTTCAACTTCGTCAATTCACTGTCAATACGTCAGTTCACGCATTAATCGCTCAATTCATCATTATGGAAGAAAAAACTTTAAAGGGGAACCTGCGAGAACGTGTGCCCGTCCTAAAGAAAGATTAATAAATAGTTAAGGTTAATTAATAACTCGACCGTGGATGTGGATACCAAAGTGGCTGGGCGAATGCTACGCCAAGCTCTTCACACACTTCGGGGAAGAACTCTTCACCTTCCAACAGGCTAAGAACGTGCTCTCAGCCAACGAGACAAAGCTAGCCGTCGCCTTCAGCAAACTCCACACCAAACGCATCCTGCTCATCTTTAACAAGGGAAAACCGAGGCAGTACCGGTTTATAGAACCCGAGAGCCTCCTACTCCTCGCCTCTGAAACCCTGAAAAACGTGGAGAAAATCCCACAGGAACGTTACCTACAGCTTTTAATCCGCGGTTTCCGGGAAACCACGTCGATGCTCGACGTCACATCGTTCGCGGTTTACGGGTCGGTCGCCAGGGGAAACGCCTCAGCTAACAGCGACATCGATGTACTACTCATCTCCCAGGACCTCCAGGGAAGCCTAGGCTCAAGGATCGAAGGGTTATACATGGTTGAGAAAGCCCTAGAAGATGAGTTAAGCTGGCTTAGGAAACACGGTTTCCACACGGGCTTCAGCTTCTACCCCTTAAGAATGGAGGAAGCTCAAAGACTCCCAAGCCTCTTCCTAGACTTAACCGAGGACGCGGTGATCCTTCAGGACCGAAACCGTTTCCTTGAAGAAACACTGGCGGAGCTCAAGGTGAAACTACTAAGGCTGGGCGCTAAAAGAATCTTCACAGATAAGGAACATTGGTACTGGGACTTGAAGCCTGATTATAAATTCGGTGAGAACGTTGAAGTTGCTTAAGGTCGCCCATGCCTACCTCCGCCAAGCCAAGGCGAGGCTTGAAGACGCCGTGGAAGCCGTTCCCGAGGCTAATTACCCGTACGCCGTCCGGTTAAGCCAGGAATGCGTCGAGCTTTCCCTAAAAGCTGTGTTGAAAGCCGTCGCCATCGAGTACCCTAAGATACACGATGTCTCCGACATCCTCCTAGAGGTTAAAGAACGGTTCCCACCATGGTTTCAAGCTGAGACCGATTATCTAAGCGAATCATCGAAGATCCTCGTAAAGAAACGGGAGCCCAGCCTCTACGGAGGCGAGGAAGCCTTCCTATCCCCAGACGAAGTCATCGATAAAGAAGACGCTGAAGACGCGGTTACGAGAGCGGGAAAGACCTACAACCTCTGCGAAAAACTCCTAACCGAGCTGGAAAAAGCCTTTGAAAATCTGAAGCCTACATAACCCAATCTATCAATCCATCAAAAACATTACAACGAATTCAACATCGTATGAAAAAAGCAGGCATTCAAATGCCCTCAAGCAGATCCCCCCTTTTCTCCATCTGATCTACACTTGAAGGAAACTCAACAGGGAAAGGAAACAGATTCAAATCTTAAAAAACAGCTTGAAACAGGCTTAGTTGACATCCCCCCCTCCTCTTATGCATGACAGAGCGCTAAGGCCTCCGGGAGATAACCTACGATGAGGGGAAAGGGTCATGGAACATAGACAGTAAAAGTTATCAGCGTAGATGGAAATCTTGAGCAACGTGACCGCTATGAGCCTTATGCGGGAGATCTTAGGCACCGAGGTAGCCTCCGAGGAGCTTGCCATATTCTGGCTTGGACAGAACTCCTTCATCCTCAAAACCTCCGAGGGAACCATCATAGGCGTAGACCTCTACCTTTCAAGAGTCATCACCACCGAGCCCCATGTACACGCGGAGCCACCCATCAAACCGGAGGACGTCGTAGTCGACTACGCCTTCAGCACCCACGACCACCTAGACCACCTAGACCCCTACACCGTACCCGGCGTCCTAAAACGCTCACCGAAAGCCGTGTTCATAGGTACACCGGAGGGAAGGGAGCACTTCATCAAACTCGGCGTACCCGGCTCACAGGCCGTAGGTATGAAACCCCGTGAAACCCTCACCCTAAGAGACTTCAAGGTCACAGCCTACTACTCCATCGACCCACTGGAAAAGTTCACCAACACCACGCACTACGGCTTCCTCTACACCTTCCCAGCCTGCAAAGTCTACAACCTAGGCGACTCCTCACCAGGCATGGCTGAAGCCCCCCAGAACCTTCTACAACCCGTCGTCGAAGCCAAACCCGACATCGCCATGCTCCCAGTCATAGGCGACTACCCCGCGAGAACGCCCGCGCAGGCATATGCCTTCGCGAAGATCATCAGGCCTAGAATCGCAGTCCCAATGCACTACGGATGCTTCGCACCTAGAAACGTAGACCCCGTGGAGTTCACCAAACTCTTCACCGACACACCGGACATCAAGCCTGTAATCATCCCCTACAGAGGCAAGTACACGTATGCGCGAAGCTGAAGGGCTTAACCATCCTCGTTATCAGGTTAGATAAATATATATGAAAATATACGAACATGAGGTAGAAGTAAGCTCCGAAGATGGTTAAACATGAAGCCAGCAGCCATAAACAGGCTTATAAAACGGCATAAAGCCTTCTGGGAAATGGATGAAGCGGAGAAGCCTCTGATCAAACTTAGCCCTTACACAAGCCTCACACGCCAAGGACTACCACTGCGTGGAGGAAGATTCGCTGTTGACAACGTCCGATTAACTCCAGAAATAGTCGACGTTAAAGCCGTCGCAGAATGGCAGGAAGTCCCGGAGAAACCCGTAGAAGGCGACCTCTTCACCAGCGTAGCACCCTTCGGCCTATGCTGGACCGAAGCCGCGGTAGGATGTCCTATAAGGATGAGCGTTGGAAGCGTGTGGGCTGACCCCTTCCTCGAGAGCTTAGGCGACGTCGACAACCTCCAATTCAACCCCCGAAACCCATGGCTGCTCAAGCTCAACGAGCTCACAAACCTCCTGGTTGAGAAGACACGGGGACGCTCATACGTAACCCAGACCCTGCTCCGCGGCCCCATCGACATGGCCGCGGCAGCCCTAGGATACCAACGCCTCTGCGTAGAGCTCTACAGAAACCCCGATGAAGTTGAGAAGCTTCTAAGCGTATGCACGGAGACCTTCATAGAAACCGCTAAGACCCACCTCTCCACCATACCACAATGCCGGGAAGGGTTCATATCAGGCTATGAAATCTGGGCTCCAGGCTCAACCGTAAGAAGCCAAACAGACAACTCCGTCCTCCTTTCACCCTCAACCTACGTGAAGCATGTGCTTCCCTATGATAGACGCGTGCTACAAGCCTTCAAGTACCCAGTCGTCCACACGCATCAACCATGTATGAGCCAAGTCGTTCAACCCCTCATAGAAGCCCAGGAGCTTAAAGCCCTACAGTTTTCCCTAGACCGCCCCAACGGGCCGCCTGTATCAGACATGATTCCCCTAATGCGGATGGTTCAGGAGGAAAAACCCCTGATCATCACAGGCCCGATAACAGAGAATGAGTTAAAGCTCATGCTCCAAACCCTATCACCCAAGGGTTTATGCCTAAACACCTCCGTATGGACTGAGGAAGAGTGGATGAAAGACCTAAGCCCAACCGAATCAACCCGACGCAACAACTAGAGGGATCAAAGGCTTCCTAGCCTAAACCGCTGCTTCACGCTCAGTCCGAACAGGGAGCTTCCCAAACCTCCCGATAACCCTAGTTATAGCCTCCAAGCCAGCATCCCGACGCGTCGGTGGAACAGTCTCGGTGATGCCCATGACGAGGCCGTCACCAGGCGCGGCTTCCCTTAAAAGCGCTTCAATGTAACGCTCCATACCCCTAGTAGACGCGTAGAACATCACCTCGGGCACGTTCACCCATACAGCGACTTCACCCCGCCATGTATGCCTAGCCTCGCCGAGGTTAAGGTCCCCGCCTGGGGGCGGCGTGAAGGCTTCAACAGCGTTGAAACCCGTTTCCGCGATGAGGGTTTTCAAGCACTTCAGCCTCCCATCCATGTGGCTCATGGTGATCTTCCCCTTGTTACGTAGCACCTCATTGTATCCGCGGTAGTATGGAACGCAGTAACGGTTGAAAAGGTCTGGGCTCACCATGACGCCGTCGATGTTGTCACCCACCTCCACGACCTTAATCGGGCCGTCAGCCGCTACACGGCAGGCCTCCGTAACCTTCGCGTCAAGGGCTTCTAAGATCTCCTCAACCTTCTCCCTACGTCTGTAAACCTCAAAGGCGAACCTCTTGAAACCCATAAAACGTACGATCAACTGCATAAGCGGGGAGTAGCCGCAGGACGTGAAGGCAACGGCGGAGTCTCCTAGACGCGCCTCCTCCTGTGAAGCCGCATCGTAATCAGCTTCAAAAACCTGGTCCTCAACCATGAACTTTACGACACGGTAATCCTCAGCTCCCTTAAACACATAGTCAACAACCCATCTATCAGACCTCTCACCCTCCTCACTGGGGAGGTTGAGGCGGATCATCTCTGAAACACTTCCCACGGGGGTGATGTACGTCTTAAGGCAATGGTCGCCTACAACCCTCGTCTCCTCAGTTACGTTAGGCGTCCCCACCTTGAACACGTTAACGGGGACGGAGAGCCCCATACCCGCCTCCATTAACTTCCTTAAAACCTCCCTGTTCCTCGGTACATGGTTACTCTTAGGCACCCAGGGAACCACATCTGGGCTTTCCCAGGTTAAGGCGGCGTAGACCCTTTCCCTCACGTTCGTAAACCCATCCCCTCACATAAAGGTTGATGGAGCATTTAGATGAGGAATAGGAATGAAGCCTAACGTCTAAGCCTGCCTAACGCTCGATCCACTGAATCTAACCCAAGCTTTTCAAGCACCTCAGACTTTGGTACGCCCCTTTCATCCCAGCCTATGGCTTGATAATAGTTCTCCCTCAACTCCTCAAAGGAAGCCCTATCCGTCGTATGCCCGGCTTGAGGACCGGAAGCCAAGGGTTCATAGAACCTCGCCGGGTTATCGTCGTCGATCAAGGGCTTCCAAACCGCATCGGGTCCCCCTAAGAGTAGAGCCGCCCTCTGGATATGCACGATCCTAGGACCCATAACCGAACACCATTCCTTACGCGTAGTCTCCCATCCCGTAACGGCTCTTAAGAACTCGAAGACAAGGTCGTAGCCTGGACGCCAGGAGTTAATGCTGCAGGTGACAGCTGAATCGGCGAACACCATGTTCATCTCCTCGTAGGCATCGGACACCGCACCCGTGTGGTCCCCAGCCTGCGCGGAGCAGGCGTAGCCTATGGGGTTCATGTCTAAGCCGCTACGCGTACCATGCGCGCCGACAGCCACACCCTTCACCTGAACCGCGTACGGCATCACATCAACCCCCTTCATCCCTGAAACCTTCAAAGCCGCCCTGTACGTACCCTCGGCGAGCACGTCGCCGATTCCCTCCCTTAAAGCCACCATACGCGCAAGCGCTGCAAAAGCCCGGGCATCCCCCCACCTCAGCTCTAAGCCTCCTAAATCCTCCCTGGTGAGTATGCCCCGTTGGTAAAGCTCAGCGGCGAAGCCGAGGACATTACCAGCCTGTATCCCGCAGAAACCTAGGTCATCGATTAAATCCGATAGATGTACGCAGCCAGCGGGGTCGAAGACTCCGAGGTTGGTGCCGAGGTATGCCTGCAACTCGTAGTCAGGGGTGTCGCTTATAGCTCCCTTAAAAACCCCAGTTCTCACCACGGCTAGCTTCATACACGCCATTGGGCAGCCATAATCAGCCCAGTACCGCTTAACCCAGAAACGTTTATCGAACTTATCCACGCCGAAGCCCTTCTCATCATGCCACTCCTCCTGCCAGTTCCTGATAGGCTCCGAGCTGCTCACAGCGCCCACGGTGTAGCCTCCGTAACCCGTACCCCAACGCCTCATATTATCAAACACATAAAGCCTCCTCGAAACCTCGTCGACGAGGCTTACAACCCTGCCTAAGTCATGGACATCAGGTAAGGGTCCTGTACCCTTAACCGTTACAGCCTTAAGGTTCTTGGAGCCCATAACGGCTCCATAACCCCCGTACCCCGCGGCGTGACTCCACTTCTGCATAACCGACGCCATTCTACTCCTATGCTCACCGGCTGAACCGATGTAGAGCATAGCAGGCTCCTTAAACTTCCCATACCACGCATGCCTAGCCTCAAGGTCCCGCTTCACCTCCTTCGTCAACGCCGCGACAGTACCCTTCCCATCCAACCCCCAGACACGACCGGCATCTCTCAGCTCAACCTCATCATCCTTGATCAAGAGATAAACCGGGCTACCAGCCTTCCCGCTTAGGATGATACCGTCGTATCCAGCACACTTAAGCTCCACGGGGAACTCCCCGGCAACCGTAGACCCTATGACACCGTTACACTGAGGTGACTTACCGGATACGCAGAGCCTAGCCCCGGGGTAGAAACCAGACATAGGTCCTGTAAACATAAGGAGAAGGTTCTCAGGTCCAAGAGGGTCCACGGTTTCCCATCGCTCCCCCAGCCTATCCCATAGAAGCTTAGCCGCCAAACCCCTCCCGCCCACAAACTGCTCTAAA
>CAYNFI010000059.1:0-10463 GCA_964396445.1 uncultured Candidatus Bathyarchaeia archaeon | reverse complement strand
TTAGCTAGCTATGTCAAGATATCCGCGAAGCCTGTCTACTTTTTGACAAAACACAGCTCGCTCAACAGGTCAACGAACCTGTAAGCGTGAGAAGCGGACCCGTGGGTATCCATACCAGACTAGGTGCGGATACTTGATGTTAGACTCATTTTTCCTTTGGGAATTGACTACAGTCTTATGCATACAATTAGGACAACTAGACATGACTTAGTCTCCGTTTTTAATACTGTTTTTTACTTCCAATCGATCGCGTGCGATGGCTAGAACCGACTGCTGGGGTATGACAGGGTTGTCTTCCCCCGGCGCTCTCTTCGTTTTCTCAGTTGGAGCATACTTTGCAACATCGATCTTGGCTTTCCATGTTTCTGGGTACTCATGATGAAGAGACACATAGCTGAACTGAAGGGGATAGACTTCGCCTCAGATACGTGGTTTCGCTAACTAGGCTATTTTTATCCTCCTTCCTCTCACGGTCCTCGGGGGAGCCACCTCGATCTTCACCGCTTCTATCGACTCGCCCCTAACCTCGATCTTCGACAGGTCAGCGGTGCCCAGTCCCCTCTCCTCTGCCATGGGCATGTGAATGAATTTTCTAGGGTCAAAACCCATAACGGCGTAGGCCACAGCGTCCGTCGCCACAGGGTCGAAGCCAGCTATGGTTAGGTCGGCCCTGTGGACGTTGCCGCTGCTGTCGATGACGAAGGTTCCATCGATGACCGCCAACCCGATCCGGTTCACGGTGCATACGTCTACAATTTCACCCGCAAGGCCAATGGACTGGTCGTTTTCCTTTCCCATCCTCGTGAACTGCTGCTGGTCGTGGATCGGCTTGTCCAGTCCCTGCACGTATCTTCCAGCCCTGTTCCAGCCGTAGTACTTTCCTGGGAGGGTGCCTATTCCTATATTTTTTAGGGATAAAGAGAGTTTCATGGCGGGTAGCGATACCAAGAGGTCGGCTTCAAGGACGGTTTTGGGAACCCAGACGTAGTCTAGCGTAACCCTGTTTGGAACCTGTATCTTAACGCTATCCTCCCAGTTGAGGTCCACAACATCCGCGCCGAACTCTTTAGCGATCTCGTAGATTCCGAAGTGCTTGTAGCAAAGGTCTGTCTGGCAGCCTCCAGCCGCCTCGCCGATAACTAAGTTCTCAAACCCGAGGTTGTGTAATGCCTTTAAAACACCTCTAATCGTCCTTGGGGTGGTCAAGTGCCCCTCACCAGTCTTTATCGTCGATTCGTACGCGGCCTTGGTGTATGCGTAAGGGCTCTCAAGTGGGATCTGCACAAAGTTGGGCTTGATCAGTATCCTCGCGTCCTTCCTTAACCGCGTACCCTCGATGTACTTCGCGGGCTTGTTGAAGATCGCGGTGTGATATATCCTGTTTATATTCATATAACTCGTATCAAGACCATTCTCGACATCGATAAGAGACAACGCCTTAGCTATTCTCTCCTCTGGTTTGCCGCCTCTTACAACTGAGACAGGTACACTCATCGAGTCACTTCCCTATTCCTCAAATTGCAGGGAAAGATTAAGGTATTTAATAAACCTAAAGGTCGGTATGTCGGTGTTTGAATTTTCAAACAAATTGGTTCATTGCATCTACATGGTCTAGGGTGCGCAATGGCAAGACACCTTGGGGAGAAAACGCGGACCAACTCGGAGATCGGTGTTCATACAGGTACGCGGTTGGTACTTCCTAGTTTACCACGAACCTTAGCTTCCGGCAATCTTTACGTAAGATCACCCTTCCTGATAGGTCTCAGATCCTGGATGGGTTTAGGAAATAACCTTGACAGCTTGCCTATTCGATTTTCTGCCCATTGTTTGTGAACATAAACCTCTACATAAAGAAAGGCTGAGTTGAATCTATCTGTGTAACCAAAGAACCGTCCTACGGTTTAAGGGTCTTCGTCTAAAGGCACTCCATCATGAGCGTCAAGATTTCAGCCTAGTGTTCGACCTTATTTTCTTCGATGTAGTCCCAGTCTATCTCCATGCCGAGGCCTGGGCTCTGCGGAATCAGGACGTTGCCGTCACCGTCCATGGGGTCGCAGATCTTCTTCAAAGGCGGGTTTGGTTTCTCATAGTCGTAGGTAGGCCCGAGCAGCCCGCGTTCGTACCATTCACATAGCTTTGGGCTTGTCGCCCCTAGGATCTGGAGGTGGCCGAAGCCTCCGCCGTGCAGCTCGCATTTTACCCCGAAGGCTTCGCATAGGTCGACGCATTTCTTCGCGGCGGTTATGCCGCTGAAGGAGCACTCCATCCTGATGATGTCCGCCGCCCTTCTGAGGATCCATTCAGCTCTGGTGAAGAAGCTTCCACCACTCATCTCCGGCGCAAGGACCGGTATCTTAAGCTCGCTGCAGAGCTTAACGTACGGATCGATTCTGTCTTCGAGCAGTGGTTGTTCGAACCAGGCGAAGTTAAGTTTCTCAAGCTCCCTTCCGACCCATACGGCTTCCTCCAGGTTGTAGCCGCCTCCCGACCCGACGGTCCAGGGGTCGTACATCAGAACCATGTCGTCGCCGACTCTCTCCCTGACCACCTTACAGACCGCGATATCCTGCTCCGGGAACGTCCTCGTATCTGGACAGGGCTGCTTCCTAACGGGGTCGTAGAAGATGTATGGGTGTATCTTGTACCCTTTATACCCCTGCTTCTTGCACTGCTCCGCGTGGTTAGCATAGTCCTCCGGTGTACCAAGGTTCGGACCGGAGCTCGCGTAGGCCTTCACTCTGTCCCTGAAGCCGCCGAGGAGCTTATACGCTGGGACGTTGAAGTACTTCCCGGCTAGGTCCCAGAGGGCCATGTCGATGACGCCGATCAGGCCTTCGCTGACACGCCACCTCGTTAAGGAGTACATCCACTGCCAGAGCTTCTCCCTGTCTAAAGGGTCTTCGCCGACGAGCAGCGGCTTTATCCAACGATCGGTAACAGGTTTAGCTCCACCTATGCATACGCCCTCGACCCCATCATCGGCTACTATCTTCGTCAGGCTTGACGTTACCTCGTACCTGGGACCGAAGAAATCGTATTGGTATCCCCAACGCGTGAAATGAACCGTACCGTAGGTCTTAAACTCGACAGTCTCAACATCCGTGACTTTCACATCCATCCACCACTGGGGGCAACTCTCAGGTAGTAGGCATATAAGCTTTGAGAGCTTAAATTAATGCCTTCAGACGCTATAACATCATTTCCTATTCATCGATTGGTCCATGGTTTTAATCGTCTTTCTAGTATCACGGGTTAGGCATCGTGGTAAAAGGTAATCTTAAACGCTTAAGTTAAAAAGTTGAGAGGCAAGCTGTAGCAGCTCAAGGACGAATTTATTAACTTGATGCGTGCACGCTTATTTCTTCAATTCGAACGCGAGCTTGCTTGCGTACTCTTTCGTCCGATCGATTTCGCCTTCCACAATCGGACCTTTTTGCCCCAGCACAGCGGCTTTCAGAACTGGCAACAGCTGGTTCATCTTCTTCTCCCTGAGCTTTTCCGCGATCTTTTCAGCCGCGCTCCATTCTTTTTTCTCAACGCGCGCGCGTTCAATGTTTTCAGGGTTTTCAGTGTCGAAGGCTGCGAAGGGCTTGTTCATCCATTCCTCACTCTTCACCCTGCCTAAAAAGAACTTGATCGCAAAGCTCATTGTGCCAAATTTAGTCGGAGAACCGAGAACCAGGAAATCGTAGTCCTTCCCGCTGAAATTCTTTACGTCTTTCACGTCGAAGAGGTCGACTTCTATTCCAGACTGTTTTAATGTCTCTACGATGGTTTCCGCGACCTTCTTGGTGTTTCCGTACGAGGTGTCATAAATAACTATGCCCTTCATTTCAAACCTCGCTTGAGGATTGATGCTGCCTTCCTTATATTTTTTTAGCGCAGCTTTACTTTCTACCCGTTAAGCTTTACTTTCTACCCGTTAAAAATGGTTTAAAAGCTTCGTAGGATGAAATATTCAAGTCGTGCTGCGTGGTTTATTTGACGAAGAAGGAACATGGTACGCTTGAAGTCGTGCCGCACGTCGAGTTGAAGAGGTATCTAGGCAAATGGTATGAGATTGCACACCTTCCCGCCAGATTTCAGGAAGGTTGCACTAATACGACGGCAACTTATACCTTATCTGAAGATGGCAGTATATCCGTGCTCAATGAATGCAGAAGAAGTGGCAAGGTGAAAAAGGCAAAGGGTAAGGCAAAAGTGGTGGATAAGAACTCTGGAGCAAAACTTAAAGTGACGTTCTTCTGGCCATTCTATGGTGATTATTGGATTATAAACTTAGGTAAGGACTACGATTACGCCGTTGTAGGCACACCAAACCGCAGGTATCTTTGGATATTGAGCAGAACCCCGCAAATGGATGACGGTCTATTTTCCCACTTAATAGAATCTGTAAAGTCAAAAGGCTTCGATGTAAACAACCTCATCAAAACCAGCCATAACTTATAATTACCCCCATCATTGCTAAGCTACTACTATCAAATGATCCTCTGGGCACTGCCCATGGCCCTTCATGGACAGGATGTAGGTACCTTCTGTTCCTCAGGCAGCCTAGGGTGCGACATCATTCAAGCCGCTCGAAAGCACGAGGAATAAAGAGGAGTAAATCATCTAACCCCTTCGACACTGGTTCAATGTTATCCCCTAAACCGAGCCTGAGAATTACGAGTTTATCGATGTATGAATAAGTAAGACTTAAAAGAACGAAGCAAAATGAGCGAATGCGATGGGTTATTCGAATAATGACAAGGAAGTCCTGCAGGATCTTGGGGGACAAGTTGCTAAAATTGCAGCCATGTCCATCAATGAAGAGCGCAGGGAATTGCATAGAAGAATCAACAACTTGGAAAAAGCCAAACCCACTGTTCTTATCTACCAGATTCCGTGGAATGAGATGGATGTTAACGATGAACTCAAGCTAAGAACCATGGATCCCCTCTGCCAGAGCATTGAGACGGAGTTGAGGCGCACTCTTTACCTGTGGAGGCATATGCAAGGTGACATGGTGGTTGAACCCATGATCACGCAGCCTCTTTGTATTAATGACACGGGCTTTGGCATCACCGAGAAAGTGGATATTGTCAAGACAGATGATGGTAACGATGTAGTCTCCCGTCATTTTCATATACAGATCAGGGATGAAGAAGACGTGGAAAAGATCAAGATACCCAAGGTAACGTTTGACGCGGAGAGAACAGAAGAGGAATACGAGATACGGTGTGATATTTTTAACGGCGTCTTACCTGTGGAGAAGCACGGCGTGAGCTCCTTCTGGTTTGCCCCCTGGGACGAGATTGTCCGTTGGACGGGAATAAAGGAGATCCTGGTAGACATGTTTCGAAGACCCGACTATGTGCACAGCGTCATAGACAGGATGGTTACCGCCTGGCTTCTTCGACTGGACCAGTATGAAAAACTTGGACTTATGGATGCTCCTCCGATGAAATCATGGGGAGTAGGGGCAGCCCAGATTTTCGCCGCGGTTTCTCCAGCTATGCATGAGGAGTTTGCTTTAAAACATGAAGCTCGATGGTTTGAACGATTCGGGTACAACTACTACGGTTGCTGCGAGCCGCTTCACAATAAGGTTGACATCATCAGGAAGAACATCCCTCGACTACGGAAGATTTCCATGAGCCCTTGGGTAGACTTCGACAAAGCCGTTGAGAACGTCCGGGATGATACCGTATTCGCCTGGAAACCTAACCCCGCTGTCCTCGCCGCCTCAGTCTGGGACCCGGAAGCAGTACGAAAGGACATGGAGGAGAAGCTGGAGAAAGCGAAGAACTGCATCGTAGAGATACATATGAAAGACATCAGTACCGTGAGGTACCAGCCTCAACGTCTCTGGGAATGGGCGCAGATAGCCGCCGAAGTGACTGAAAAATATGCGGTCTAGCTTCAGCAATAGAGCCTCTTCGAACCTAACGTAACCTGTTATCCAATGAGAATCGAGTTTTCATGGCAACCGCCATTTCACTACATGATACAATGAAACGATAACCTGAATTACCATCATGAATCCACTTATCCCTAATGTGTCACCCAATATGGTATGTATCTGGAAAATGAACCATATCACCGAGATGAGGATACCTTACAACGCTCTTCCGAGAGAGCTGGAAGGTGATTACTTAACGACCTTAATGTCAACTAATTCGTTAGGAGTGAAATGCACATTTGAGAAGGATTTGAGAAACATATCCCATTCTCGTAGATTACCTGTCGGAAGAAAAGTCCCATCGTGGATCACTGACTCATGAACCGAGTGGAACCCTTGATGTATGAGGGCTAAACTGATATGCCATAAAGAGGACTGCTACTTTACACCTAAGGCGATCCTAAAACGTTGAGGGTGATGGGGGATGATCCTTGGGATTGTTGGAAGCCCGCGTAAAGGGCGTTTGACCGACCAGTTGGTTACTCGGGCTTTAGAAGGAGTAAAATCGGCTGACGTTGAATGCGAAAAGGTTTACTTGATAAATTATAAGATTCCATTCTATAAAGAGGAAGCCAAGTGTTCTGAAAAACTTAATAGATTATGCGAGGAGGCTGACGCCCTAGTTATAGGCGCTCCAGTTTATTACGGTGACATTAATGGCTTAACCAAGGATTTCATGGACACGGTGAGAATTTCTAATGCCAACGGAAAGTATGGACTCGGGATCTCGATTGCGGGGGGCACAGGTAAAGGGTTATGTTGTGCCGTTCAGTCCATATACAGCTTCTTCTATCACAGACAGATAAGGGGTATAAATCCTACCCCCGTTTCAAGATTTAACTTTCGGGAAGCATTGGATACACTGTACATGTCTGGACATAAATTAGCTGAACTATCCAAGGAAAAAAAGCCATTTAAGGATCTCTGGGATAGAATTGAACACTACGAAAACCTGCCCTACCTGAATTTCACTTTTCTAGACGAGATCCTTCTATTAGCGGGACAGCTGATTAAGATCTCAAGTGGAAAAGACTTAAAAGAAGCGGAGAGGGAGTGCGCGCTTGCAAAATCGCTTATCAAGCAGGGAAAAAGAATCGAGGCTGTGAAACACGTTGTAAGGGCTTATGACACCCTATACTTTTAAGGACATAGCTGCTCTAGAAAAGGTTGAGACTTCCTATTCTGGACAGAGGCATTATACGTTGTGGGCTGATCACTGTATATTAATAATTACGCATAGAGGAGGTTATAGGCCTTCAACTGATGGAAAAATTCAACATTGAGTCAAAATGAAGATTTTAACAAGACTTATAAGAGTCTGGAGTATAAAAAACCTCGACGGCTACTTTTCTATCACCAAGTCTGCTATCTCATAAACAATACTTATTTTCACGACATCCATAAAGGAAAAAAGAGGGTGAGACCCTAACTTCCACGGTTTCACTCACCCTTTACCGCGACAACGGAGATGAAGTTGGTTATCTAAGGCGAAGTTTGAGTACTTGGGTCCGTGACCAATCCTGAGAATAGGATCGTCCCAGATCTGTCATCCCTGATAACGAGCATGTACGGCCTGTTGACTGTGAAGCGAGTCCTCATCGGCATACTGGTGAGGGATATGCCGACATTCGTGGCTGCCGCCGCCTCGGTTCCCTCCTCGTTAATCTCTATCACTGCCTTGTGGTCGACAAACGCTACATAGAGGCGCTCTGGCCTGACATCCGCTATCCTGCTAAAGTCAGCAGACTCACTGTCGAATGCGACTCCCATGCCGAGGGTCGTCAACGCATCCTTCAGGTCAACCTTACCGTACTCGAGTTTAAGCTTCGGAAGCTGAAGCTCAAGCTCAGTGTTTGACAGCTTGCTGAAGTAGCTGTTGAGGCTGTCCACAGTCAGACCAGCGACGAAGGATTCGAGTGAACCACCCTCCGTTGGAAGAAGAACGTACATCGCGATCTTGTCTCTCCCGTAAGGGAGTCTCGCGACCTGTACCAAGTCATCTCTAAAGTAGGAATAACTCCCATCCCTTCTCATCATGTCGACCTTAACGGTTGAACCATCAGCGGTCGTGAAATCAGCTTTCTGCGTGAGGGCTACGTCAAACTTGTTAACCCAGCCGCCTTTGAAGTATATCGCGTTGATTAGGAACATGACGTTATCCGAGTCAATGCTGTCTAGAAGCTGGGTGATCTTTCCATTCGTCTCTCTGCTCACCCACGAGTTGACCTCGTCAATCGTCGAGGAGTCGAACGCCCTTGAGTAGACGCTGCTCCCGTAGTACCTGGATAGCGTGTTCGTGAAGTCGGCGTTGACGGCTGGTGCTAAGGTGGATCTGATCCAAACCGAGTCCCCGATGTTTAGACTAACGTCCTTGTCAACGCTTAGGAGGCTCTCGATCAGTTGTTGGTAGCCCACGTTAACGGCTTCGTCGCTCATACCACCCAATCCTAAGACGCTTCCCATCGCCTCCCGGGTCGACGAATTCGCACCATTGTAGGTCATCGCAAGGGCAATCGATACGCTCAGAGGTGAAATGAAGATGTTGCGCGCACTTTGTTCGCTCTGCAGCTCCTTCAGCAATCTGATTCCGAATTCCGTGTTAGCTACGACGATTGACGTGTCGACGCTTTCTGCCACGTTATCAGAACGGGCATAAGCCGAGTTCGGGGTAAGCTCGTTCAGCAGTGCTCCTAACCCTCCGATTAGCATTAGCAGGATACACCCAGCGACTAGGCGACGCTTACTCGGCTTCATAGCTCATCCATTAAAAAACAGTCGACCCTATTAGTTCTAGGGATTAGAACAGTGATTGGGGGGTATTCTGTTCTATTCATGTTAGTACGGGAAATGGAAATCGAGGGGAAAGGTAAAGGTGGAGATTTTGAGGATTTTATTAGGAAAATGCTTTAACAAGACAAAATAATGGGGATGGGTGAGTTTTTACAAGGAGTACGTATGTAACAACGCTTCTAAGAGAAGACCTTGCGCTGTTCTTCACTCGCACTCCTTTGAGTCGCAAGGCTTATTTTCTTTGAAAAATTACCTGAAGCTATGTAATCTTAAACATTATGCATTTTGAGTCCCGTTTTCTTAATGGAATGTGCGGTGTTTAATATACGGAGGGAGATGTAAAGTGGGTAGAGATCGTGGACTACAGTGACAAGTATTTAGCATTCATGGGATGCTGGCCTAAGCGGATACCACACTGGGAGCACTGGTCCTGCCCTGACGCGGAGACTTATCTTACCGGCATTAATTACTACTTACACCCACGGCTATGCAGGCAAAAAATGGCTGAGCTCTACCCACAATTAGAGCTTCCCATTCCCGATAGGGATGATCCGATCCCGAAGCCACGCCTAGGTTTTAGTGATCAGAGCTCGTATACCGACGAGCTGGGAAGGCGGTATGTACGGTGGGGAGCATCCATGACGTCTCATTGGGATTGGGGGAAGCAGTTTAAAACCCCCGAAGATGTCTTTGCTTTTTCTCCTCTAGAAAAAGGCGATTTCAGCAACATGCCTGTGAACGAGGCACGTGACTATCGTGATGAGCACAGACTCTACAACGAATACAGAGCTAATTACCCGGTTGATTGGGGGGATAACGCGCCAGATGGCTCAACTACCTCTGTGAGTTTCTATAACACGATGTTTATGTGGCCGCTTCTGACCTTTGGATGGTCACTCTTCCTCCGCACCTGCCTAGACGATCGATTCGTCAGGATCATGGATGAGTTTGCTGAGATCAATCGACGTGTTTTCCGCGTGTTCGCTCGACTCCCTGTAAACTTCGTTATCTGCCACGATGACATCGTTACTCCCCGTGGCCCAATCTTATCGCCTGCATGGATGCGCCGCCATATCTTTCCACGCTATAAAGAGTTTTGGGGAATCGTCAAAGCTGCGGGGAAAGAGGTACTTTTTATGTCGGATGGTTGTATGGATGCCTACGTAGACGATGTTATGGCATGCGGGGCACGCGGGGTCATAAGTGAACCGTATACCAATTACCGTGCCATCGCCCACAAGTATCGAGATTGCTTCCTTGCTGGAGAGGGAGATTGCCGCATCCTTTTACGTAATAACCCTGCTGAGGTAGAGGCTATGGTCTACAGGATGGTTGAAACGGCGAGGATGTCTGGCGGGTATGTCTTTTGCATCGGCAACCATATTCCTTGGAATACGCCTCCGCCAGCGATTAAACACTATCTTGAACTGTGCAGAAAGTTGGGTCAACGTTAAAAACCGTTGGTAAAAAAAGGACTGGTCTGACAAGTCCCTTGGATCACTCGGGGAAGTAATATCGCCTGTTCTGAGAAATCCTTCACAACGGATCAATTTATTTCTTTTCCGCAACTGGGACAGAATCTGGCATCGGTAGGTAAGAGTGTACCACAGTGTTTACAGTATGACGCGCGTGCATGAACACCTACAATGGATAGTATGTGTTGGGCTATTCTGTCGAAGGCTTCAAAGGCTTCGACTGTTGGGAAGGCGATCTCTGGAACGCGAGGACCCTT
>CAYNFI010000058.1:0-11329 GCA_964396445.1 uncultured Candidatus Bathyarchaeia archaeon | reverse complement strand
ATGAGCTCCATGACCTTGGCTGGTATAAACCAGTAGTCGGGTTTCATGAGGGCGTTCACCCTAGGATGCTGATGCTGTATAAGGTAGGGTTTAAGGATGTCTGGGAGCTTGGCTAGGTCTTCATCTGTGAAGCCTGAGCCTAGCTTGCATACGGTGTCAAACCCTTCGTCTCCTGGGTTGTAGGCTGCCATGAGGAGTGCACCGTATGTGCCAGCCCGTTTTCCATGTCCTGCGAAGCCCCCGACTACAACGAGGTCTACTGTATCCGCCATCTCCGAACGGTACGATCGCTTCCATTTGATCCAAGCCCAGCCTCGTTTCCCAGCCTCGTAAACCGAGTTTGAGCCTAAAGATTTGCATATGAGGCCCTCCATCCCATCCTGAACAGCCTTATCGAAGAAGGCTTCGATCTCCTTTGGGTTGTCGCTGATAATGCTCTGTGCAAGCCTCACCCTCTCCGTTTCTTTTATCACCTCAGCGAGTTTCTGCCTTCTTTCAAGGTAAGGCTTCATCGTAAGGTCCTCACCGTTCACGTAGAGCATGTCGAAGAGGCATAGAACCACAGGAACCTCCCCTATCATCTTCTCTATATCGTATTTCCGTCCGCGTCTCTGGGAGACAACTTGGAAGGGCAGGAGATCCCCGGTGTCCGGGTCTATGGGCACACATTCCCCGTCCACGATGGCTTCCTTAGCCGTCACAGATTCGCTTACGGCTTCAACGATGTCCGGGAACTGGGTTGTAACGTCCTCCTGTCTTCTTGAGAAGAGAATAACCTTTTCAGGTGATACTTGGGCTTGAATCCTCAAACCATCATACTTATACTCAGCACTGCATTTCCCGCCGAGCTTTTCAAGTATTTCCTCTAGGCTTGAGAGCCTCTCAGCCAACTGGGGCTTTACAGGTCTCCCAAACGAGATCTGCGCGCGTGTAACCGCTTCCAGACCACCCTGCGCTATGGTCTTGGCAACGTACCCGATATCTGAGGAGAAGTTGTAAGCACGCTCTATGACTTCCCTCGCCTCCTTTCCCCCAGTGTAAGCGACGGCTAAAGCGTCGAGGAAAGTCATATCTGCTACTCCAAGCCTAAGCTTTCCAAGGGATACCCTGATGATGTAGCGGGCTTCCCTCGGCGTAGCGTTTGCGAGGAGCCCTACAAGCAGCCGGATCTTGGTTTCCTGCGCCCCTGAGCCTGCGGCGTGGCATATTTTTTCCAAGGTTTGGTAAACGTTTTCAACGGTGAGGGGTCGCTGTGAAAGCACCATTGTCCTTCTCTTCGAAAGTGTGTTCTCAGCGGTTTTACCAAGGTCCCCGCTTCTCACGTAATCCTCTTGAATGGCTTCCTCATTTGTCGCTGTAGCGGTTGCTATAGCTTTCATAGCTAGCTTATCGGCTACACCGAGCTCTACGCCCATGAAGGGTGGGTAAACCGTGCCTGTGGTTAGGTAAGCGACCTTGTCGACGACGTTCATCGGAGTGTTCTTAATGAGTTCAACGAGGTACTCCGTCATCTCTAGGCGCTTCGTTGTCCCCTCGATTCTCTCAAAGATGTCTGCTACGCTTCTGAAAAGCATGTTCCTATCGCTTCATCAATTGTTGGTCGCTTCTTCACTTTAAAGTTTTGCAGGCTTTATCAAGGCTAGTAGTATCGAACGGTTTTTATTCAGTCCAAGTAGCATCGCTGTTGCGAACCACACCCTTGAGGCTTATAGGATCGTCTCTCTCCCAGAACCATCGTTAAGACACCGCTAATTTTATGCCTAGCAACATAGGCTCAGCCAACGCCTCCGCGAATCGGAGCTCCTCATATCATCCCGATTAGGTTACTCTTTGTAGTAGCAGTCGGTCCACCTGATTGGCTTAAGTAAACTTGCCTCCCGTGGGGACCTCACTCCCCCCAACCATGTGTCTTATTCATAAATCATTATAGGTAAAGATCTTTCAGCAGATTCGTAGCCTGCGAACACGATTTTCAGGACATCCCTTCCGAATATTCCTGTTGATCGAGGTTTCTCATCCTCGATAACGCAGTGTATGAAGTGATTAATCATATCTATGAATCCGTACTGCCACCTCTCATCTAGCGCGGGTAAAGTCCAGCCCTTGGACATGGATGCTTTTTCTATAACGTAGGGGTAACCCACTTCACTGTACACCCTTAAAGTATTAGCATGTGTAAGGTCTATGAAGAGCATTCCCTCAGTTCCGTAGATCTCTGTCCTATCCTGCATTCCACCTTTAGTAATATAGTTAGAGTGTATTACAGCGGAGACCTCGTTTTCAAAACGTAGTATTAAAACCACGTAGTCTTCAGCCTCATAGATTTGCCGCATGTTGCCTACCTCTGCGTAGACCCTTTTAACCGGAGCGTTTATAAAACGCATCGCTGAGGCAATTGGATGAACGGCCATGCTTATGAGGACTCCCCCTCCGCAGTAATCCTTTCTCGATGTGTATTTCGAATGTGTGCCGCTATGCTGCTCACGGGCTTCAATGGCTAATAACTTACCTAAGGCACCTTCGTGAATGATCTCCTGGGCTCTTCTTACAGCCGGTGCGAAAAGCAGGTTCTCAGCGTACATTAATTTTACATTGAAACGGTTGCATGTGTTTATCATATCATCTGCCTGCCCCATCGTGGTCGCTAACGGCTTCGTACATATCACGTGCTTTCCATGCTCAGCGGCTGAAATCGCGATGGAGGCGTGCGTAGAATTGGGTGTCCCTATACACACGACATCGATGTCCTTTCGTTTAAACATCTTCGTATAATCTGTGTACCATGTCTCTATACCATGTCTTCGAGCAAACTCTTCGATGTGGCTTCCTGTTATGGAAGCTACAGACACGATTCTAGCGTGAGGATTAGCTTTACAACAGTGAGCATACATGTCTGAGATGAAGCCTGTTCCAACAAACCCAACACCTAAGCTTTTAACCAACTCGAACCCCCTACGCTGGCTACGTCTCTCTCCGCGTTAGTCCTATACTCGAGACTTTATGGTAGAAGGGATCGTCCCTCCCTATAGGGAACTTCACAACCTGTCTTGTGAAGGCTGATTTGTATATGCCGATGATGAGTTCGACAGCTCCTCGGGCATCCTCACCTGTAATGTATGGTCTACGGGTCTGAGTCACTGAATCTAGAAAATCTCGGACTTGGGCTGTATGGCCTTCATAGATAGGTTTTGGGACTGTCTGTTCAAGGTAGTTAAGGGTTTCCTGTTGAAGGCTAGGGTCGAGTAAGTGAACGGTGAGGTTTCCATCAGACCATTGTACGGAACCGTGTTCACCGAAGATCTCAAGCCTCGTCGTTTGAAGGGTTGTAGAAACGCTTGAGGTTATCTCACCTAGGGACCCGTCTTTAAACCCCACGGCGGCAACTGAGTTGTCCTCAACCTCTATAGGTCCATGTGTATACGTTCCCATTAAGCCAAACAAACGGTCAGGTGGACCCATAAACCATTGAAGTAAATCGATTAGATGAGTTGCCTGCTGCATGGTGGCTCCTCCACATTCCTTTTCCCACGTACCTCTCCACCAAACCTTGTAATACTCTTGGTTACGATACCAATGCGTGTCAGCTTTACCCATGAAAATTTTTCCAAGCCTCTTCTCATCCAACAACTTTCTAATTTTTTGAACATTCTGGTCAAATCTAAACTGGAATATCACCGATAGGATTCGATTGTTCATCCTTGCCGCTTCAATCATGGCATCGCATTCTTCGAGGCTTCCAGCCATCACCTTTTCGCATAAAACATGTTTCCCCGCTTTGAGTGACGCTACCGTGGCCTCGGCGTGGTGATAAGGAGGTGTACATACGCTTACGAGGTCGATGTCATCTCTTTTCAACAAATCGTTAAAATCCTTGTACCACCATTCCCTTGATTTAGCCTCCTCTATCCCATGGCTCAAAATGAAGGTTTTCGCGTTATCGATGAAGATGTCTGCCGCAGCCACGATTTCCACGTCTTCAGTAAACATGTGATAACCTTTAGCATGGGCTTCAGCGATGCCTCCGGTTCCAATAAAACCACACCTTAGCTTTCCCACAACATCTCCTCCAGTTTCGTTATGCTAGTATTTTAAAAGCTATTTATCGATTGTGCATGAGGGCTTCGTATGAAGCCCATAGTATCAATGTCCTGACGCGGCGCCTTGCTCGAACGGACTATACAATCGATTATACAAGATGTGACACCGGAAAGAAAATCAACACCTTAAAAAGTTGTTAAGGTGCTGAAGTGATTTCCAGGTAATACTTACTCATTGTAAGGTTTTAAGGGGACGAGGTGACCTAGATGCGCTTATCACTTACTAAATTTTAAGCTTCTGCCTCTCATAGTAGTCGCGGTATGTGTTGATTTCAATACCCTTCTCCTGTGCGTACACTATTAGCTCTCTCATGATCTCCATCTCAGGGTCCCCCCTCACCGAGGACCAGTCGTGGGTGGCAAAACCCCATACAAGGTTTCTCTCCTTCACTTGGTCCAAGCAGGAACATAGATACGTTATGAATTCTCTTCGTTTCTCCCAGCCGTGGTAGTCCCGCCATATGCAGTCCTGCCAGCCCTGCACAGGGATCTCCAGCACGTCTGGGAATCCCTGCACGGTGTACCAGTAAGGTTGCACATCGAAGGGTACGGGTTGCCAGTCGTTAGCATCCCTTGCATGGGTGGACGTGAAGCGTATATCTAGGTCATGGAGCACCTCCAAGATGTCGGGTCTATCGCTGAGACCACGGTAGTAGCCCCAAGGACCCCTTAGACCCAAAGGTTTAACGTTGAGTACCTGCTCTAAGAGCTCGGAAGCCTTCTTCACATCCTCCTTTATGGCTTCCAGAGACCCAGCCCTCACAAGCCTCACCCCCTCCCCTTTCCGGTAATCAGGTTGGAGCACCGTTTTCAGCAGGACATGGGAGTACGTGTGCTGTTGAAGGTCGAAGAGGCCTTTATAATCCAACAGGAGCTTTATATACTCTAAGCCGGCTTCAACGCTTTTTCCAAGGAGGAAAAGCGTGGCGTGTGCCTCAAGCTCCGTGTGAACCTTAATGATACCCTTCACGGCTTTCTCTATAACTGCGACATCGAGGCTTTCAACATCATACCCGATTAAAAGCGGCACTTCCCAGCACCGTCCAAGCTAAATTACGGGTTCTCCCATAGAAACCACGCCCACATAAACTCAGCTGTTTCCATCATATCGGTGTACGTTATCGCTGCATAGGCAGTGTCACTGGTTTACCTTTATGGGCGGATAGGTAGGATGCCAGGGTAACCTCCGTTCCCTGTCTCCCATCGTGGCCTGCGGCTTTCGGCTCACGGTCTTCAACGATGCAGTTAATGAAGTCCGCTACCATCTCCTTGTCCACATCGCATCCCCAGCTGTGCCATTGAACAGGGTTTTTAGGCTCCTCGGCTAGGCAGGTGTAGGCTACCTGTTTGAAAGCGTCGAGGAAGATCATACCCTCGGAACCTAGAACCTCGAGGGTTACATCACCCCAAGTGTAGAAGGTTTCAGGTCTCGACCAGCTTCCATCGATGGAGCCTATGACCACGTTTCTGAAACTCAGTAGGGTTAGGAAGCTGTCCTCAACCTCAAGGCTTTTGTCGATATTCGTACCGATCTCTGTGTAAACACGTTCAACCTCGCTTCCTGTGTACCACCGCATAAGGTCTACTAAGTGAACCGTATGATCCATAACGGCGCCTCCACCTGAGAGCGCTGGGTTGAAGAACCAGCTATCTTCGAAGCGTCTCAACCTGTTCGTTCCAGTGACCACCCTCAACTTTCCAACCTCCCCTCTTTCAACAGCCTCCTTCACCATTAGGGCGGGACGGGAGTACCGCATTACATAGCAGAGCTGAAGCTTTACACCCGCCTTTTCAACAGCTGCGAGCATGGCATCCGCGTCTTTAAGCCGTGTGGCTAAAGGCTTCTCACAGAGGATGTGCTTCCCAGCCTCAGCGGCGGCTATAACCATCTCCGCGTGCTTCACGTTCTCAGACGTGACCACGACGGCGTCGATGTCACTGCGTTTCAGAAGCTGTTTGTAGTCGCCGATGAAATCAGCTTCGAACCGATCAGCGGCAGCTTTTCCCCGCTTCACGTCGTCGTCGGAAACGGCTAGGAACTTAGCGTTAGGTAGCTCCTTAAAGGCTCTCGCGTAGCTGTAGGCGTGGAAGTGGGCGAAGCTTAGAATGGCTACGTTCACGGTTTTCAAGCCTCACACCTCCACGGAAAGCTCTACGGGTTTACCAGACCTGCCGGAGTCAGCGGCGGCTAAGACGACTTCAAGGGTTTTACGGGATTCCTCTCCATCCATCATGGGTTCCCTGTCCTCCAGCACACACGTGGCGAAATGCCTTATCTCCGCGTAGTAGGGGTCGATGGGGAAGGGCATCCCCTGAACCCATGGTCGGGTTTCAGGGTTTAAACGCTCAACCTTCTTATCGGTGGTGATGGTTATCGGGGGTGTAGACTGGTTGTCAAGGTTTAGCATACCCTTCGTTCCCGCTACCTCAAGGCTTGTGGTGAAAGGATGGAGCCCAGGCATAGCCCAGCTCGCCTCAACGTGGGCGATACATCCCTTCCTGAACCTGAGAACCATGAGGACATGGTCCTCTAACATGGCTCCAGGCGTGGCTCCACGCGTGCAGGCTACGGCGTAGACCCTTCGAACCTCGTCTCCGAGGCACCAACGGAGGAAGTCCACATCGTGGATCGCTAGATCCACGGTTACACCGCCGCTCTTCGCCTGCTCAAGGAACCAGCTTTCAACACCCCAAGGCGGCGCGGCACTCGTCCTTTGAGCTCTGGCGATAACGGGCTCACCGACGAGTCCCTGCTTAACGAGCCCCCGCGCCTTTGCATAATCCGCGAAGAACCTTAGAACATGGGCGACCATAAACTTGACATCCGCCTTGCCAGCGGACCAGATCATCTCATCCGCGTCTTTTAGAGTTAAAGCCATAGGCTTCTCGCAGAGCACATGCTTTCCAGCTTCAAAGGCTTCAACAGCTAAATCCTTATGCGTGTATGTGGGCGTGCAGACATCTACCACATCCACGGCCTCAGCGCTTAGGGCTTCCTTCAGGCTTCCATAAGCCCTAGCCCCATACTTGTAAGCGGATTCCACTGCCTTAGCCACGTTCCGCCCTACAACGGCTGTGATCCTAGCCTCAGGAACCATGGACCAGGCGATCATATGGGTTGCACCCATAAAACCGTACCCAACTATGGCAACCCCAAGCTTTTCAGCCAAAAAGATAGCCTCCTCATCATCTTTCTATCATCCCTTCACATTTATATCCATCGGTTGCTTGGTTGGAAATGTTTTACATACCTCTTCCCGGTGGGGATAACGGATTCTCCGTGTACATCCTTAATGATATCCCCTTGCATTCATTGACTTAGAATAATTTATCAAGAAAAGACAGCTGATATTCATCAAGCCTAGGTTTCAATCTCCTTTGAACAACTTTAGAAATTTTTACAAGCATCGCGAATTGGGAACAGGAAATTGGTTTTAAAGACGTTACAAGGCTCCATTTTACAGATAAAAGTAATTTACTGGTTGAAGTAAGCTCTGCATGAAGAGTTTTTAGAAAGTTAAACTGTGTAATAGTTGTTCAATGAAGTCAAAGTGACCGGTTGCGGGGCTCCCGTTTATCTCCTTCTCGAAGCGGCAACGATTTTCATGATGTCCCTGTCTCTGACCTCGTATTCCTTAGGCATTGTAAGCCCTGTCCTAGCGTCTACGGCGTGGAGGAGGGTTTTCGCGAGGTCTGTATGGATTTCTCGGGCTAAGTCCATAATCGTGGCCTTGGGGGGGAGCAGGAAGACATCTGGTAGTACGTTGCCGTCGTGGTCTGTGAGGCTTTTCTCATCCTCTACCGGGTAGACGGCGTTCATGCGTAAGAGCTTGAAGACGGCGACGTTGAGGGCGAATTGTACACCTGTTCTCAGCCATTTGGATAAAACCTTTTTATGTACGTAGTCTAAAGCCCATACCTGTTTATCCGTGAGCTTGCTTTGATCCAGTATCCTGAAGTCCTCGTCGCCTGGGAGGTAGCGGACTAGCCCCTTCTGCTCAGCCCTTCTTAGGACAAGCTCAGCTTCGGCTGAGCATGAAACCACGGGTGTAGGTTTAAAGGTGTCTACCAGCCTCTTGTAACCCTCATCCGCTGTGGGTAAATCCATCTTGTTAGCTATGATGATCGTTGGCTTCGACGCAAGTCGAAGCTGAGCTGCGAAACTCTTCGTATCTTCGTCGCTCCACTGGGATAAAGGCTTCGCATCTAAACCTGAAGCCTTCAGGGCTTCTAGTACACGAACCTCATCTACCCTTAACCCTGTGAAGGCCTTGAGAAGCACATCCTTCAACCTGTACTTCCGCGATTCGAGTAGGCGGAGCATCTGCGTGCGCTTCCCCTCAAGGATCTTCGTCATCCACATAACCAGCTCGTTCTCGATGTCCTTCACGTCCTGGGCTGGGTCTCCTGTGCCAGGCTCACATGTACGTCCTTCAGCGTCAACGCTTCCCGAGGCGTCTACGAAGTGGAGGAGGGCATCCGCTTGGGCGGCTACTGAGAGGAACTGGTTTCCAAGCCCCTTACCAGCCCAAGCACCCTTGATAAGCCCGGGGAGGTCGATGAGTTCAACTGGGATGAAGCGGAAGCCGTCGATGCAGGCGGAGTTCCTCGGGTTGTCCTTCACGTTGAACTCCGTGCATACGCAGAAGGTCTTCGTGTAGCCAACCCCGTAGTTAGGCTGCTTCGTGGTGAAGGGGTAGTTGGCGATCTCAGCGTTGAGCAGCGTAGCCGCGTCGAAGAAGGTTGTCTTCCCCGTGTTCGTCTTACCGATGATACCGATCTTAACCATGGAACCCCACCGCCTGTTTACTTACAATATGAGGGGAGACGCCTTATTTAAAACTTCAAGGCTAGACATGATTCCTTGAAGTTTTTCTCAAACTCGGTCATCTACCCTAAGCTATGTTTAGAAACTCCACCGGTCTCAAGCTTCTCCTAACCTTGAAGAACTTTCTCGAATGAGAGTTAGACGGAAAAACTTATATTTAATAACTTAAAAATGTTATTCGATGTGATTCCATGAAGGTCGCAAGGTTTCTGCTAATATGTATTTTGTTAACCTTACTAGTGTCAACACCAGTGTTTGGGGCTAAGCCTGGAAAGCCTCCTCCGCCACCATCGCTGTCACAAAAGCTTATTCTTAAAGAGGGTACCAACCAGTTAGCCGTCAGCGATACTTTTGCAAAGAAGGCAATCTACCTGTTTGACATCTGTTCCAACACAGAGTACGAGAACACTTGGAACAGTACCTCTGGATCCAGTGAATATGTGGATATTGGTGACGCTGACAACGATGGATATAAGGAGATCGTGTCGGTGTTCACGGTGTTCACCTCAAAGGGAGTAGGAAGAAGATGGGTTTCCGACTTACGGCTTAACCTTTGGGAAAACGGCTCTTTGTCCAGTCCAACAATAACGACTTCATTAGGCGATATCTTTCATTCTTCTGCAAGAGACTTGAAGATAGCAGATGCGGATAACGATGGAAAGAACGAAGTCGTTTTAGCATGCGGAAACTACATCGCAGTTCTCGAATACAGTTTCTTAATCTTGGGTTTTGAACTGCTATGGAAGAGTGAGGACACAGGTGCATTGATCTGGTCGGTGAGCATTGGCGATGTTGATAACGACGGCTTGAACGAGGTTGTTGGCGCACGATTTCGGGACGGCTACGCACTTGTATGGAAATACGCCGGAGGCGCTTGGGTTGAAGTGGGAAAGACTGAATCTATTGGGCAGTATAACATCGATTGTGCTGAAGTAGGAGATGTGGATAACGATGGTTTGAATGAGATCGTCGGGGGTGGAACCAGCAACAGGATCAACATCTGGAAGTTCAACGGAACAAATTACAAGAGCATTTGGATAAGTGATGACTTAGGCGGTTTCACTCAAGGCGTGGACGTGGGTGATGTTGACGGTGATGGAAGGAATGAGATAGTCGCTGGTGCATCTAATAGTACATTAAGCAAGCTTCACGTAATAAAATTCAATGTAACTCAGTACGCCATTGTTTGGAGTCACAATCTAGGTTCTCCCATAGATATCGTTCGTGTAGGAGATAGCGACAACGATGGAGAAAACGAATTCGTCGTAGGCGGGAAATATCTAAGCATCTTCAAACACGGAACAAGCCAATACTACCTAGCTTGGACAAGGAACTTGGGTGTCGAGTTGTCTTCGATCGCTATTGGATAAAAGAATCACGGTTTTCAAGGATTGTGGTATTCGTTTCGTAAAGTCATACCGTCAATTTACAGAGGGCTTTCCAGAAAGATAGAGAGGAGAAGAGGAAGCCTAACGCGGATAATAAGAAAACAATCCCATGCTTCGCTTCAACATGGAATAGCTTTTCCACGGCTTCAAACTTCAAGCCGTTTTCTCCTGATGAGGACGAGGGGGTGATGGGGTATCGCTTTAAGCATCTCCCATGTGACCTCCGTGTAGCTAACACCGAATCTTTCAGCCATCTCCCAAACGTCCCTACCAGCCCCATAACCCCTAGCCTTATCGGCTAACTCACAGACCTTAAGTAGCTCATCCAAAGATTGAACGTGTCCTACAACCGCGATGGGTGTAGCTCTAGCCTTCAGCCTTAAAAAAGCGCCGAGGATGTAGGCGATGACGCCGCCCATGGGATGGATGCCTCTCACAGGGTTAGGCTTCGGTGTAAAGTGGAAGTTACGAAAAGTGAAGGTGCGGTCGCTGTCTGATACAGCTACGGTAACCCGCTTCCCCGTCGCCTTCAAAACCCGTTCATGAAGCCCCTCCGCAACCGTTTCAGGGTTCTTCAACGGGAGCGCGGCGTAAGACTTGGGCAGGTTAACCACGTCGATGCCTCCTTCAGAGGCGTGACGTAGGGCTTGGAGAAACCCCGCGTATCTGAGAACGGTTTCCTTATGGAAAGCCCCCTCAACGTTGGGGTACGCCCTCAGCCGCTTGATGGTTGAAACCCTCATATGGCATAGGTAGCCTAGGAACCAGCCCCACACCAGACGCATCCAAACCCCTGCGAGAAACCAAGCCATGGAACGGGGCTTATACAGTCCTTCATCCACGATGTTTCCTAACGCTGTTGAAACAGCCTTCTCAGAGACTACGAGAAAATCTCCATCCCTAACCACCGAGGCTACACTCTGAATGACATTATTAACGTAATCAGTTCCTGGAACCCAGTACCTCCCAGTAAACACTCTATAACGGTATATCCCCCTCCCCCCTATCCTCTCCCC
>CAYNFI010000057.1:8543-11651 GCA_964396445.1 uncultured Candidatus Bathyarchaeia archaeon | reverse complement strand
TTACTCAATTTTACTCAATTTTTTCCATCCAAGGTAAAGGAGAACAAACCCTATCATAGATATTATTACGGTCTGTAGTAGATTGTCAAGCAGAGTACCCGTATACGGGTCTAGGTTGGGTAATGTCTTCCTGACACTTAAACCCATCCGAGATAATCCGATCTCAAGTCCTATCGTGGTGAACAACAAGGCTTGTAGATTTATCATGACGCCGAATGCACGTTCCCTCGATTCCTCTGCGAAGACCGGTATCAAGAGGGTCAGGCCGAGAATAAAAATTAAACTAGCCATCGTTCTCAGCGTTCCCCATATTACATTCATTAGCAGGGAAAACAACGTGACCTGTGGTAAGAGAATTGTTGAAACAGCTATGATTGCCGAGGCGATTGGAACTGATACCAACCAGCCCTGCAGCAGCCGTGCCTTCACAAACCTTCCCACACCGTTTGGTGATTTCTTGTAGAGGAAGAGTGTTGCCTTCCCTCGACTCACCGTACCGAGCACAAACGCTGTAAGCATTGGAATCGCCAATATACTCATGAAAAACAATGCGTTTCCTAGGTTTTCAAATGGGTCTATGAGGAATATGCTTATCATGGCTACGAGACCTACGGTGTAGACGATCCACGATACATTCTCAAGTCTTCGACCGTAGTCCTTGAAGATTGATGCTAGTAGTGTGCCAAAGGATCCGCCGCCTCCTAGATATCTTATGGTCCCATAGAATAAGCCGTCTGGCTTTACCTTTGAAGCTGTGAACGTGATCGATTCAAGGCTGTAAGCGTGATTTGCCGCCCTAACGCCCAACCACAACGCTGCTACGAAGAATATAATTAGACTCCCAAACCGAGTTAGGGTTTCGAGGCCAACAGCGCTGATGTTCCCGGGGTTGGATGCAAAGCTAACGAAGATCTCTGCTCCCCAAGAACTAGGCAGCAGACCTAGGATAGCTCTAACCGTCTGACTAGTCTTGGGATCTATAAGGACATCGATCAGGTCTCCGCCAATAATCGCATACATTATCGCAATCATGGGTAAGACGATGATGACTGAGAGGGCTCTTCCAACATCCTTTCCATGGACAGTTCTTCCAAGCTTGGTTCGTAGAATGGCAGCGGTTACGGTGCCGATCCAGATAGCAGAAAGAAACGTGACAGCGAATACCATGATGATTATGGCATTCTGAACCACATCCAATCTGAGCGGGTTTAGAAGAGCCGTGAAAGTGCCGGTGATCAAGGTGATAGCGATGGCATAGAAGGGCATTTTACCTAGGAACTCACCTAACAGAACATCGCTTGGATTCACTGGAGCTGCGAGAAAGATCTCTAGCTGCTCAGTCTTAACTTCCCTTAATGTATCGCTGATTGGAAACAGTATCAAGTAGAAAAAGATCATGAATAGTATTATCTGTACCATAGGTACGGCAGCCACGGATATTATGAAAACGAGGAATTTGTCGATGAAAAGATTCACAGCTGCCGGTGCGATGAACAGCACATAAACAGCCAGCAACCCTGATACAAGATACGGAAAGAAGCGTCTCATCTTCCTTATGCTGCTTGTGTAGATGCGATATTCATTCCTCGCGATTACAAGCCACTTAGGAGCCTGCACTCTTATGCTCCCTCCACGCTAAAAGCTCCTTCTCCTCCACTCCCCCCGTAATATTGATGAAAGCTTCCTCCAAAGTCTTCGCTCCAGTCTTATCCTCGATCTCCTCTATTGTACCAACGGCTATGAGCTTCCCTTGGTTGATGATGCCTATACGGTCGCATAGCTCCTCAACTATGGGAAGTATATGGCTGCAGATGAAGATGGTTTTTCCAGCACTGTCGGCTAACTGTTTGATCAAGTCCTTCACCATTAATGCGGCGCGTGGATCAAGCGTGGAGGTTGGTTCGTCGAGGAAGATAATGGGAGGGTCATGGATTAGAGCTGAAGCGATGAGGACTTTCTGCTTCATACCTCGGCTGTAGCCTTCGAGAAGGTAGTCGCGGCGCTCCTGAAGCCCGAAGAGCTTTAAGAGGTCATCTATCCTCTCGCGCAGGATATCTTTTGGAACATCATATAGGCTTCCCATAAACTCCAGAAACTCGTAGGCGCTAAGCTTCTCGTAAAGCCCCGGGGATTCGGCTAACAAGCCTGTAGACTGCTTCACCTTGTTCTCTTCCCCGTGAATATCATAGCCGTTGACCACAGCCGTGCCGCTGGTAGGCTTTATGATACAGTTCAACAAACGAACAGTAGTCGTCTTTCCCGCTCCATTGGGGCCAAGCAGACCGAAGGTTTCTCCTTCATAGACTTCAAGGTCCATCTCGTCTACTGCCTTTATTTCAGACCCCTTTCCGTAAAACTTGGATAACTTATCCGCGCGGATCACAACCTTCATCATCCATCCCTCTTAAGCCTCTTCCTCTCAGATCGTGCTTTACGCAGTGCAACCCCACTTTTTTTTAACGTTCTACCTTCAGAACAATGATTCACTTATAAAACTTCTGCAAGATGAATCCTGTAAACTATAACCCGTTATAGAAAGTTAAAAATTGATTATCAGGGAACATTTTAGTCGATGAACCTCTGTAGAATGAAAAAGAGAAGGTGTAGTGGACTTCCCTACTGGTACAGGTGTCTAAATCCACCTCGCGCTTTATGAAACATGACCATCGCCTGCAATGCGTGATATGTTGACTAAAAGGGCTGAGATGATGTTTACCGTCTCAGCCTTCTCTGAACTGCTTCACTTTCGAGTTCCTTGACGGCATCTGAAGCGATCCAGCGAGCTGCCTTAGAATCCATTCGCTGGATGTCCTTAGCAGCCTCTATCGCAGCCCTGTTCAGAACAGCGTTTCTTTTACCTATGTTCCGCAGCGCCCAATTAACAGCCTTCTTCACGAAGTTCCGCTCATCCACGGCTCCACGCTTGATCACCGGAAACAGCTTGATGAATTCCCCGTCCTCCGCCTCCTTATTATGCCAGGCTAGGCAGGCTATGAGGGCGTAAGCAGCTCTCTTAACGTATTCCTCTTCGCGCTCTGACCAGTCGAGGATTTTCCTCCAGGCGAGGGGATTTTTCTCAAAGAGGTTCATACACACTTGGTCGCAGAC
>CAYNFI010000057.1:6846-8443 GCA_964396445.1 uncultured Candidatus Bathyarchaeia archaeon | reverse complement strand
GCGTAGAGCCTGCTGTCTCTCATCGTAAACCGTAGATGAATAGGCGTATTCGCCAGCGAACTAATGTCGTTTCCGCCGTGCCAAGTCACCGTCTGCGCCGTTGAGCTTCCACGGAGTAGGTTGCACTCAGTTCTTGAAAATCCTTTTAAAGGATAACCGTTTTCTCCAAGGATCTCCACGGCTATGAAACCCCCCGCCCCTGCGTCATAGTTCAACTCCAGTCGACTTCCGGAGAACCTGAGAAGCGGAGTGGTTAAGTATCCTCCTTCATAACCCGCGTCTGCTGAGATGAAGCCGTCTCTCCGCACCTTGGCAACCCTGATTTTTCCCTCGTAACTTACCACATTGGGGCGGGCTTCACCGTGCCTATGCCTATACCCTGTATAGTAGACCCAGACCTCGTCTCCCCTAGGGATCACCGCTGCACCGACGTAGATCTGCCTACTATCCCAGTCACCCTCCACTCCGAGGCGTATGAAGGGACGCCGGTCTACTCGGTTCCAGTTGATTCCATCGCGGCTTGTAGCCAGCTGTATGTCGGTGCAGTCGGTTTCCTTGTAGAAGCTGGTTATGATGAAGAAATGCGTGTCCGCGGCTCCATGGTATAGATGGTAACCGTTAGTGTACATGTGCATATCCGCGGGGTCCGTATCATCTGGGGCTAGAACCAGCGCGGGGTTTCTAGGCCACTGTTGGAAATCATGGGTTTCAGAGCGTCCTACGGCTCGGCGCCCGGTTTTAGTCCAAAGCCGGAAGTACCCTACGTACCTGCGAAGCCCTTCATCGTAGTAGACCACTGTCTGAGTGTCGCTGAGGTGGTCAGCCAGTAAGCCGGAGTATTTATGCCAGTGGACGCCGTCTTCAGAGTAGGCTCCGCGCATACACGTATGCCACTGGTCCGCGCGTGTTCCACCCCGGGCTTGGTAAAGGGTCTTGTACCGTTCACTCGGAGGCGCGGATGGGTCTGTGAAAACCGTTCCCCCATGGTAGCCGAACCCGCTGCGGTCCTCGAAGACGATGTTGTTATCCTTTGAGCCCTGAAACTCGATGAGCCCAAGCCCAGGTTTCTCCCAGTGAAGCCCATCGTTTGAATCCGCGTAGCATAGCCTGTCATCGTAGTCGTCTCTGTAATCGGAGGCGAAGGTGTCGTACCAGAGACGGAAGCGCCCAGCCTCTTCACGGACCGTGAAGTAGCCTCCTATGCACATGCTCTCCCATGGACGGTCGGCTACGAGAACGGGCTCAGGGTGTTTACGCGCCTCATTAACGGTTAAGACGATTCCCTTGGAATCCTCGATGAAACGGTAGTCGATGAAAAGCTGTTTATTCGAATCCACATCGAGTAGAACACGTTTCATCACGTTTACCCTAACTTCCCTCTTATACTTGAATAGAGTTAAAATCTTTACACACGCGGCTTCTGTTTACGGTTTACCAGGTATATTCCAACGATGATCAGTGTTGAGCCTAGCAGTGTCCTCAAGGTTAGGCTCTCTCTCATTAACAAGGATCCGGTGAGTAGGGCGATCGGTGGTACGATGAGGCATGCGCTCGACAGCGACGTTGCCTCCCCATCCCTTAAGAGGATAAGCCATAT
>CAYNFI010000057.1:0-6746 GCA_964396445.1 uncultured Candidatus Bathyarchaeia archaeon | reverse complement strand
CCTGGGAAGTAGCCTCCTGTCTCGATCATGTAGGGAACCTTTGAAAGCACCTCTCTTTCAATCGCTGCTTTATCTTTAGTCAACGCCCTCTTATCGATGCCACCCATGAGTATTAATCTTGGATACTCTTTTCTAAGGGCTACGACATCCATGCCCGCGGCGCATTCGCAGGGACTTACACCGTTTATCCCCGCTTCAAGCCAGACCGGTATCAAGGCTCTAGAGTTCCCGTCGGAGTCTACGACGATGACGTCGACACCGTGTTCCCTCAGGGTCCCGGTGATGAGCTTGTATGGGTTAAGCATGAACTCACGCATGGCTTGAGGGGAAATCATGGGTCCCCTCTTATACGCCATGTCCTCAGAGATCATGGCGTAGTCAACCGTCACCTCGTCTAGGGCCCTGTGGAGCGCTGCGACTTGGAAGTCAGCGCTGAAAGCCATGATCTCTCTTACCAGTTCAGGTTCCCGGTATAGGCAGGTTAGCATGTGATGTAGACCCATCATGTCCCGTGTCCACCAAAAGGGGCCTCGAATGGATACCCCAAGGGTGAAATCTCTACGCATCCAGCGCTCAACCTGCTCATGCCACTCGCGTGGATATCTAGCCTCGATGTCCACCTTGTACCGCTCCTTCATCTCTAAGAAATCCCCCCGTGTCTTCACGGGAAACTCTAGGAACTGTCTCGTGGCAAACCCCGACCAGCCGTCTTCCCAGTCGCTTCTGAAACCCCTCTGCTTGATCCCTGAACCGTCGACCCAGACGCGGTACCGGTTATTTTCCTCTAAAACCTTGTACTCGAAGGGTGGTATGGGACCGAGGTTAACCGCCTGCGTTGTTTGAACATGCCATTCAAAGCCTTCAGCTGGGTATGACGAGATGCCTTCACCGTGTTCAAACCCGAAGTAAGCGTTTAAATCAACGTCTCGGGGTAAACCCTCCGTGTACCAACGCTCCAAAGTGGCTTTACGTGGTCCACCGCTCACAGGTACTTTATCCGGCTTCTCGAAGTGTGCGATGGCTTGGAAGCGCTCCCTCGGGTTCATACCCTTTTAAGCTTACGTCTTCATAGAAAAAGGTTTTGAAGCCCCTTCGGAAGCCTTTTGCCTCTTAAGTGGACCTATGGGAAGTCCGATTTCCAAGCTCTCCTAGGGGTGGGTGTAGTAGGCGGTTATCGCGGCTTCAACGGCGTCAACCCTTACGAAGCCGAAGCGTTCAAACTGCACGAGGTCGCCGGGCTTAAGTTGCCTACATACGTCCTCGCATAAACCCCTCTTATAAGACGCGTCGGGCATCACGACCTCCGTGGGCATCCCTGTTCCAGCGGGTAGCCAATGGATTAACTGCGCTCCGATCCGCTTAGCCTCAGGGTAAGGCTCACTGTGGAAACGCGCTTCTAAACGGTTTTCCCCGTTGATTTTCTCGATTTCCACGTTGAAGAGGTCCATGAGGCGGACGACCTGCCCTTCCTTAAAGGTCTCCGCATCCTTTTTAGCTATGAGGATCGAGGCTTCACCGTTTACTGGCTTAACGGTCATCGCTCGGGTACCCCGCTCGGGGTGGCTTGGGTGAAGGGCGAGGTGGGCTTGGTAAGGCTTCGTCAGGTTCTTCACGGTGAGCGTGACGGGTTCTGCTACGAAGAAGTATCTGTCAGCCCTAGCGTCTACGATCTGTTTATTATACGCGTAGAGGTTCTCCCAGCTGAGCGCGGCTTCCACGGGTTTCACCCCGACTTCCAGGATCATCTTATGAATGGTCTCAGGTAGGATTCCCCTTCTCCTTAAAGCCGCTAGGGTGGTTAGTCTAGGGTCATCCAGGGCTTTGAAGAGCCCTTCCTTCAAGCCTTTCAGAAGCTTTGACTTTGACATCACGCCGCCGCCTTGGATCTTCCACTTCCCATAGTGGATGGCGTCGGGGTATTCCCAGCCTAGATGCTTGTATAGGAACATTTGGCGGTCGACGCTTGGGAGGAACTCCCTCCCCCTGATGATGTGGGTGACGCCCATTAAATGGTCGTCGATGCCCGCGGCGAAGTTATACGTCGGCCAAACCCTGTACCGGTCGCCTACGAGTGGGTGGGGGCTACGCCGCGTGTCGATGATCCGAAGGGCAACCCAGTCTCTGATCGCTGGGTTAGGGTGGTTAAGGTCTGTCTTCACCCTTAGAGCCGCGGCGCCCTCCCTGTACCCTCCGGCTAACATCCCCTCCCAGCGGGTTAACTGCTCCTCAACGGGGAGGCCGCGGCACAGGCATGGTTCATGGGCGAGAACCTTGGATTTGAAAACGTCGGGTTTACAGGTGCACACATAAGCGTTTCCAGCCTTCATAAGCTGCACAGCGTGTTCATAGTAGATGCTCAGCCTCTGGCTTTGAATATACTCCGCGTCCCATTTACAGCCAAGCCAGAGAAGGTCTTCCCTAATCGCCGTATAGTACTCCAGGCAAGGCTTCTTCAACCTTGGGTCTGTATCTTCGAAGCGTAGTACGAAGCGTCCCTTGTACATGCGGGCGTAGTCGTATGACAGGTAGATGGCCCTGGACTGTCCGAAGTGGAGGACGAAGTCCGGGTTTGGAGCGTACCTCGTCGTTACACACGTGTACCTCTCAGCGTTAGGGAGGGGTGGAAGCCCTTTCACCGCGGGTTTAGCCCGTGCTTCAAGCAGCTCAGGCCAACGCTCCTCCAGAACCCTCCGCTGTTCATTAAAGGGCATGGCGTTGACTTCCCCTACGACCAACCCGATCCTTTGCGTAAGCTCCTTCACGTAGGGTTTAAGGTCTGGGCGTTCGGAGAGTATCCTGCCCAGCACGGGTTCAGGCATCGCCTTACCCTGATGTCTAACAGCGTTGAGAAGCGCGTATTTCCGAAGCGTATCCATAGCTTCATCTAGCAAAGTGTTCTCAGGGGAAGCCGGCGTAGCGGACATGGCTATCTGAACATGAGTAGTTAAGCCCTTATATCGGTTTTTCCGTGAATGAATCTGCTGAGGGTATCCCAGGTTTCAAGTTTTCTGTTACGGGAGGGGAAGCCCTTAATATCCGTGTCCGCTTCTTTATAGCTCTGGATGACGGTGATGGCTGAGGCGATTCTCCGGTTAACGGATGTCTGGAAGGCTTACGACGGGGTTCAGGCGCTTCAGGGACTCGACCTCGAGGTTTTCAGAGGCGAGATCTTCGGGCTTATAGGTCCTAACGGGGCTGGGAAGACAACGGCGATCAAGATCGTCGTCGGCATACTGAGAATGGATAAGGGCGTTGTAACGGTGGGTGGTCGCGATATCACGGTGGACCAGTACGGGTACAAGGGGCTTATAGGCTACGTGCCGGAGATGGTTTCGCTCCCAGACTACCTTACGATAGACGAGTTCCTAACCTACGCCGGTAGGATCAGGGGTGTTCCCAGCTTAACGATCAGGGAGCGTATGGATTTCTACATTAAGGCGTTCAACCTTGAGGAGAAAAGGAAGACCTTGGTTTTCTTCCTCTCGCGTGGGATGAAGCAGAAGGTGGCGGTTGCGTCGGCTTTAATCCACGACCCAGACATACTCATACTGGATGAACCGTTCATAGGCATAGACCCGGCTGGGCAGTTTAGGCTTAAGGAGCTGTTCAACGATAGAATCAAAGATGGGAAAACGGTTTTCATATCCACGCATATGCTTGACAGCGCTGAGAGGCTCTGCCATAGGGTCGCCATCATCCACGGCGGCAGAGGACTCGCGTCCGGTGATATGGAAAACCTGAGGAAGCTTTCGCAGGCCGGTGCGGATACGACGCTGGAAGAGGTGTTCCTGAAGCTGACGGAGGAAGCGGTTCAGCCTTACCCTGAGGAGCCCGCTGAGAAGAAGGCGTGGAGCCTTTTCAGGTTTAGGGGACGTAAGTGATGGGTGTAGTCCTCGACTTGTACAGGTTGAAGCTGAAGGTTTTCTACGGCTCTTTAAGGGCGTCTAGGAGCAGTCTTTTCCTGTTCATAGTCTTCTCCGTGGGTATGCTTCCAACAGCCTTCGGCTTATCCGCCGGTGTCTCCCTGTTCCTCGAAGGGGGTGTGAGCCTCATAGCGTTCACAGATACGGTGGCGGCTTTCGTAAGCGGCTTCACGGCTTTGTTCCTCGTCTCCACGTACCGGGGTTTCAAGGTTTTCGAGTATGAACAGGGTTTCGTCCTCACCTCGCCCATAACCCCGGTTCAGTACCTGCTCGCGGGGCTTCTCTTCGACGTGACGACGTTCCTCGTCTTCTTCAACGTGTTACCGGTTTTCTTCATCATAGCCGCTTTAAGCCTCGCCTTGAACCTACCATCGCTTGCTCTCATACTCTTCTCAGCCCTTTTCTACATCCTTTTCCTAGCCTTCCTTAAGAACAGCCTCGCCATCGCCGCCGCGGTCTACGATGGTAAAGCTCTTAAACTCACCTTAGGAACCCTGCTGAGTCTCCTCCTCTTCCCAGCCTTAGGCTTGTTCACACAGGTCCCGGTGAGTTACAGTATGCTTCCATACCCCGTCACGTTTCTGGCACAGTGTATCTTGGGGGCTTTAACCAACCACTTACCCGTGAACGCCTTCGCTGGGTTAACCCTCTACTTCCTCGCCTCACTCACGGTTTTCCTATTCTCCTCGAGGAGGAACTTCTTCCCCTTCACGGAGCCTATTCCCCTGATGTCTCCCTTCGACACCTCAGCTCGGATGCAGGCTATGAAGGTGGGTAAAACCCTGAAGTTCTCCTCAAGGGCAAGCCTCGGGTTAACCCTGGACTTGGACTCAAGGTCTCTCCTCGGGTTTTTGATGAAGAAGGAGTTTATCAGGATGGCTAGGGATGGAAGCCTCTTCTCCACCCTGCTCTTCTACCTCATCCTTTCGATGATAACCATGTTCAGCGTCAGTAAGGGTGGACCTATGCCCGTTTGGCTTGTCATACTCATGCTCTACTCCATCATCGTGCCCTCCATGTTGACGAGCATGTGGAGGGTTGTGGAAATGGACGGTCTCTGGATCCCCCTAACCTCAGGTATGAACCTGGATTACTTCGTGAAAGCCATACTCTACGACTTGACGCTCATAGCGTTCACCGTGCCCGCTGCCTTCATAACCATCCTCACCTTCATCGCCAACATCGACCCGCTCATGCCCCTGGTCCTCGTAGCCTCGGTATCCATGATCGGCTGTTCAACGCATCTGTACACGGTTGTACGCTTCCTAGGAAGGAAGCATAGGGCTACGCCTTGGATGATGATCGGCTGGGTTTCACTCCTAATCACCGCCATACTGCTTACACCGACCTACACCTTCAGCGTCCTAAGCCTCATGTGGGATCTCAGCCTTCCGATAAACGCAGGTCTATCGCTGATCCTCATCATCTACTCAGCCCTCGTCTTCATCTGGCTCTCAAGAGCCACGCGTAAACGCGCCTTACGCATAGAACTCTAACCGGGTACATCCTCCAGCCTTGATGTAAAGACCGGTCATTGAACCAAGGCGGGTAAGTCGTTGAAGTAGCCCATTCCCTCGGAGAAAAAGGTGTTTGAATGCGGTTCTAGACCACGGAGTGAAGCTCTTCCCGAGCTAGACCGAGGAACGCCCCTAGGCTCCTCTCAAACCCTGGGTTTTTCACCATGATCCTTAGATAAGGTAGGAATTCCCCTCTAACCACCCTCGTTGAGCAGTGGAGGGCGTCGGCGAGTTTCCGGTGGGCTTCAAGGTTTGCAGCCCGCTGTCCTCGAGTCCGCCCGAGGATCATAAGCAGGTCTGGGTACCTATACCTGGTGAACTTCCTGTAGACTTCCTTCTTGGCGAGGGAGACACCCGCGGTCATAAGGTCGAACGTGTAGGCTTGAAGCCTCCAGTTCTGCCTCGAGGCGACGCGTTGCTTGAATAGGTCTGCTTTACTTAAGGCTTGGAAAGCCTTAGCCACCTCCCCTGGGTCCTCGTACTCGTCCGCGATGTTGGTTTCGATCCACCAGAAGAGCTCATCAGGGTCCTTGTCAACGTCGCTGATCGAGAGCTTAGCCTCCATGACTGACCGCGCCTTGAACAGCCTTGTTAACGCTTCGAAGACTGAGGTTTCACGTTCCCTGAAGCCCAGGCTTACGAGGTCTTCCTCCGTTACCCGCTTATCCCTCCGAGCTAGGGTTTCAAGGTCGGTGATCGCCGACCTTAAGTCTCCTTCACTACGGGAAGCCACCATTCTAAGCGCATCCCCGTAGACGCTGACGCCTTCCAAGCGGCAGATCGCCGTCAACCTCTTCACGATGTCCCACACCGTGATCTTCCTGAACTGGACGAGTTCACAGTAGGTTCTGAGGCTGCGGAGCCTAGGCTCGTAGGGGTTGTTAGCTGTTAAGACCACGGGATGCCTTGACCCCCTCACAACCTTGATGATGGCTTCAACCCCGCCCGCGTCCTCGTTACCCGCTAAGCCGTCTACCTCATCGACGAGGAGGAGCTTACCCTTACCGAAGAGGGAGGCCTGCATCATAGACCTCCCGAGAACATGGTCAACCCGCGACGCTGACCTGAAATCGCTGGCGTTCATCTCGATGAGGTCCACACCCTCCTCCGCGGCGTAAGCCTCAACTAAAGCCGTTTTACCCGTTCCCGGGACGCCGTGGAAAAGCAGCGCCTTAGCTCCGGGCTTCCACCTCTGGATCCAGGCTAGGAAATGTTCAACAGCTTCCTTTTGGTTAACGAAATCCTTTAAACTCCGCGGCTTATACTTCACAGCCCAAGACACGACGTGGACCAGCCTTTCCCTTCA
>CAYNFI010000056.1:0-11715 GCA_964396445.1 uncultured Candidatus Bathyarchaeia archaeon | reverse complement strand
GAACCCACGAAGGCCTACGCCACGGGATTCTGAGCCCCGCGCCTTTTGTCTAAGCCTTAACCGGACTTGGCGGTAGGGGAGTTACACTCTACCCCCGCCCCATCCCCCGCTGTTCAGATACAGTTCCATCCTCTACCTCTAACACTCACTCATAAAAATATCCTGAAGCTTCAAAGCCTCAAGACATCCCCCTTACTAATTATTATGTAAAACTTCAACACGCATTAGAGAACCATCCCAAACTTCTCATGCCGAGGAGATAGGCCAAGGTCAGCTACATCCAGCTTGCGTATAAGGAGATGTGTAAACGCAGTGTTTCCCATAACTGGGATATGGAGCTCTGGATTCTATACGCCTTGCATCAACCCAAAGAGCAAGCGTCAAGGTAACACTCAAATAGCTTGAAGGCGTGGAAGAAACATAGTTGGGTGGGTTGACGATTAGGGAAGTTAAGCGGGAAATACGGGTTCTCGGTATCGACTCCGCCGTTGTTGAGGATGGTTACGTGGATTACGTGGGAGTTGTCTTCAGAGGCGGGCTTTGGCTTGACGGCGTGATGCAGGTTCGGGTTGGGGATGCGGAGACCGATGTGGCTGGGAGGGTTGCGGACATGATTCTCCAGTCACCACACTACGGTCAGATCAGGGTTATCATGCTGAGTACATCGGTTACAGGGCAATGTCTAGATACGGGTAGGCTTACTCGTGAGACCAGGCTCCCGGTTATACTTGTGTCTGAGGAAACGGGTGAAATACAGGGTTTAGGAATCGACGGGCTGACCGCTAGGAAGGTCGTTGATAAGACCTGTACCTTCAGCGATGTGCCTGAACCATTGAGGGTCGCTAGGCTCCTCGCCAACTGCCTCAAGGATCGGGGAAAGGTTTAAGAACACGGGCTTTACAACTCATGGTGCGACGTGGAGATAATGGATTTTTGCCCGAAATGCGGGATACTGTTAAGCATAAGGTATCAAAAAGACATGACGACTGTTACGTGTAGGAGATGCGGCTATAGTGAGACTAGGAAGGTCACGCCTACGCTGTCAACCGATGTGGAGAAGGAGACGACTGCCGAGCCTATAACCGTCATAGACATGACTGCTGACCAGATCAAGACTCTGCCGACGACAGCCATGGACTGCCCGAAGTGTGGATACGGTGAAGCCTCGTGGTGGGTTGTCCAAACAAGGGGAGCGGATGAGTCTCCCACTCAGTTCTTTAAATGCCGTAGATGCGGTTATGTCTGGCGTGAATACTCTTAAACCCCCGTCACCGAGGACATACCCACTTCAATTCCAACCATTGAGCATCCCAGCATGTTTCTCATTAAAGCTCTGATACTTATCCCCGACAACATTCCATGAGAAACACCTACACAACTCCAACTTAACGGGTTGGTTTAACACCTCATGGATTTATACTAGATAATTTTTTACGAATATAAGATAGATCCGCGTTAGATCTTAGGAGGAGGTGTTTACTTGAGCCTCATAGTTAAAGTTACCCCAACTGAGGACGGAGCCATACTCACGGTAAACGGTTTCGACATCACAATCAGCGTGAAACCCTCTACGGTGCTTCCTACACCCGCGGTTCCACCGAGTGGAAGGGTCACAGTGGAGTTTGTTAGGTCAAGGCTGACCCCTTACCTAGCCAACCTAACCGTTCATGAAGACGAGGAGGGCATCGTCATCAAGCCAACGGGCTTCCTAGGTCGGGACAAGTTTGCATCCATAGCGGCTGAGGTTAGGGCTTTAGGTGGAAACTACATCAGTGCTGGTAGAGATTCTAGGTTTGTCATCCCAAAGGAGTAGACATAGCTGGTGCCGTAACCAAGGTTCAGGGTGAAACCGATCAGGGGAAATGAGAGAAGAGAAATTGAAAAAATTAAGAACAACAGAAGCCCACCGTTAGACTCCAAGATCGACACGTAAAGTATCTTTTCTCTGGGAAGGCTGAAAGCCCGGTTAAAGGTAATGCCAACAGTACCCGTTGCTCCGGGTTCACGTGTGGAAGCGTTTATCACGATGCTTCCTTTGATATCTGGTAACGCCTTTATTCGTAGCCCATAGTATAGAGTACAACATAATCGTCTGTTCGGTTTATGTTAACACGTGAGAAGATGAGTTGTTTCTACGCCCTTGTTCCCACACCTTACAAGGGTGATGGGGTTTTCGATGAGGCTACCTTCAGGGAGAACACGCCCGAGTTCTCCGTAATCTACATCACCTAGAACCGTGGGAATACGCTTTCCCATAGCACTCAGCCTCCTTCGCATCCGTCAACCCATTAAATAGGCGCTATATCGAAGCAGATTAGTATTTAACAACTACTCCATGAAAGAAAAAACCTGAACCAAACCGCAAAGCTTTACACCCCTATGTTAACCGGAGTAAGCTCGATGGAAGGAGGAGGCGCTAAGTCCCTTTCATTGAGAAGAAGGAACCTAGGCTTCCTTAAAATGGTTTAAGTGCATGGAAAGCCTTATAGGACCCATAGGAAGCACAGCGGGGGAAGATGCTTAACCGTTGTTAAAGGGGTTGCTTGAAGCCATCGGCGTTTACAAGGTTTATGAATGGTGGTTGGAAAGCCAGATTCAGGGTAGTAAGAACCTCCCTCAACACATCAGCTTGATCCTTGACGGAAACAGGCGGTGGGCGGGGGAGTACGACCTCCCATCTTGGATGGGGCATAGAGCTGGCGCTGATAAGGTTGAGCAGCTGCTGGGGTGGTGCCTAGAGCTCGGTATAAAGACTTTAACCCTCTTCGTTTTCTCCACGGAAAATTTTGAGCGCCCAGAGCGGGAGGTTGAGGAGATTATGAGGCTCTGCGAGGAGAAACTCAGGCGTGTAATCGAGGATGAACGGATCCATAAGGAGATGGTGCGGGTTAAAGCCTTAGGCCGCCTAGACCTCCTACCCAAGACGGTGCAGGACCTCATCCAAAACGTGGAAGCTGACACGGCTTGCTACGATAAACACTGGTTAAACATCGCAATAGCCTATGGTGGAAGGAAGGAGATCGTCGACGCCGTCCGTAAGGTTGGGCAGAGGATCCTGAGGGGTGAACTCAAACCTGAGGAAGTGAACGAAGAGGTTCTCGAGATGAACCTGTACACCGCACACCTTCCAAACCCCGAACCCGACCTCATCATCAGGACCAGCGGGGAGGAACGTTTAAGCGGGTTCCTAATCTGGCAGAGTGCCTACAGCGAACTCTGCTTCCTCGACGTGTACTGGCCATCGTTTAGACGGATCGACCTTCTACGCGCCATCAGAACGTATCAACAACGGCTGAGAAGGTTCGGGCGTTAACCCTCCCAGCCCCCCTACCTAGATGTATGCAATAGTCGCCTCTCCCATGGCAACCCCGCTCTCCCCCGTGGGAGAGAAGTCCCTCCGGTAGCAGCTCTCAAGGTAAAGCTTAAGCAAGGACGCAGCGTCTAAGTGGTTGTGGGCTTAATGCCTCGGAAGAAAGAGGTTAAGGCAGTTTTACCGAGTTCCTTCAAGGATGTCGTAAACCTCGTCCAAGGCCGATACTTGAGGGAGAAACTGGTTAAGCTCGTTGAGAGACCGGTTGTGAGGATTGGTGGGAAGGTTTACACAGGGCTTCCATTAGAGGCTTCACCGGCCGCTAAGGGTTTTCACCACTCCTATGACAGGGGTTTAGTAGACCACGTCGTCGCATCATCCAAGTTGGCTCTAACCCTCTGCGACATGGTTGAAACCATTTACGGCGGAAGGGTAAACAGGGACATCGTACTGTCAGCCATCATCCTCCACGACATCTTTAAACCCCTCTCCTACGTGAAAAGAGGAGACGGTTTGTACACCATGTCTGATCTAGCTCAGCGGGTTGACCACCACACCCTCATCAGCGCTGAACTCATCAATCGGGGTTTTCCCCTCGATGTAGTCCACTCCGTGCTATCGGCTCACGGGAAATACGGTCCTATGATGCCTAGAACCATCGAGGGGCTTATCACTCACCTCGCGGACATCACGGACTCCAGCCTCGTAGGTGAGGTGCAGAAAGCCGCGCAATACCATGTCAGGGACTGCCTAGGCCGGGAAGCGGGGAGGTTAACGGCGAAGGAGGCTTTCAACATCGTTTACATGAAGCAATACTATGGATGCGACGGTGTCAGGAAAGCATTTGAAGGTGTTGAAGAAGAGCGGTTAACTTAAGGCAGCGTTGAGGTATGCGACCTATTTATTTAAGGCAGTGTTACGGGGACTGCCTTAAGGCTTTATTGATGGCCTCGGCTTGGACGTGGTCCTTCACCATTACCTCAACCTTCTCTATGCCCTGAACTTCCTTAGCCTTCTTCCCGATCTCCTTGCCTATGTAAAGGGCGAACACGGGTGGGCAGAAGGGAACGGTGAGGTGATAGACAACCTTAGCTGTGTCTCCCTCAACCTTCACCTCGTCGAGTAGTTCCCTGTCAACGATGGAGAAACCGAACTCGGGGTCCTTGACGTCTTTAAGCCTCTCATAGACCTCTTTCTCCTTTGTAGAGAAGTCCTCAACCCTCATCCAATAAAACGCCTCAAGCCGCTTTACATACACGCGGTTCTTAAGGCTTTTGTTGGGAAACCCTCCGCACCCCATGCGCGCTTCTTCATCCTCAAACGTTACACACGTCCTTACCGAGTTGAAGGACGGTCGAAGACATTGAAGGTTTATATCCTTCCATAGAAACGGTATGGTAAGGCTGCTAGGATATACATCGTTGGGAGTCGATAGGTCTGGGGAAGAAGAAGGTTATCAGTGAGGAGGAAATCAGTGACCTTCGCCTGCCAGGCACAGGAGAGATCTTCGGCGTAGCTGAGAAGCTTCTAGGCTTCGACAGGGTCTTGGTTAAGTGTTTGGATGGTCATTCCCGGCTTTGCAGGATCAGGGGTAAGATGAAGCGTAGAGTATGGATAAGGGAGAACGACATAGTAGTCGTGGCTCCATGGGACTTTCAATATGAAAGCCGTGGAGACGTTGTATGGCGGTACACAAAGGGTCAGGTTGACTGGCTTAAAAGAAACGGGTATTTAAAGTTTTAACAGTCCAACCGTAGCTCTATACCGTTACAGGAACTCATCTTTTATAGTTTCTGACTGAGCCTAAGTTGGTTGCAGGAAACAGCGTTGAAAAGGATGTGAAGCCTTTAGACGCTACCATGTTATACCCCCGCTCTTCTAACACGAACTTTGAAAAGTGTTTAAAAGTGTTATATGAAGGCGTACCCTTCACTTAGCTTGTTTGGAGCTGTAATCATGCGGATACTGATGTTCATCAAGATGCTGAAGAATAAAGGTAACCTATCCCTTGAAGAGGCCGCTGAGTTCATCGCCGAGATGGGCTTCGACGGCGTAGACCTCACGGTGCGAGAGGGAGGATACGTTATCCCCGAGGATGTAGTGGAAAAGCTACCCCAAGCCGTCCAAGCGCTTAAGTTGAAAGGCTTAGACGTTCCCATGATCACAACCAACGTAACGGATGCGGGGAAGGATTACGCTGAGGAAGTTTTTCGAACAGCGTCGGAGTGCGGTGTGAGGTACGTTAAACTAGGCTACTGGAGGTACGCGGGCTTCGGAAGAATCATCTCTCAAATCGAGGATGTCCGTAAACAGCTTAACGAGATCTACGCACTAAGCCAGAGGTACAACGTCACCGCAACGGTGCATACGCATGCAGGTCCCTATCTAAGCGCTGACCCAGCGTTACTGTACATGCTTCTTAAGGAATATGACCCTGAATGGCTGGGAGCATACATTGACCCAGGTCATATGTTCGCGGAGAGTGGACCTCTGGGGTTGGAGATGAGAATAGACCTGCTAGCCCCATACATTAGGCTTGTCGCCGTTAAGAACTATCGCTGGCTCAGGCTTTCCGATGTGAAAACAGGTGAGAAAACGTGGAAGCTGCAGATGATGCCTTTAAGTGAGGAGATCGTGCCTTGGCCTATGGTTTTCAAGTGCCTGAAAACCCTGGGTTTCAACGGCTGCATCTCCGTGCACAGCGAGTATGAGGCGCTAGGCTTTGAAGAACTGATTCAGCAGACAAAAGAGGACCTGGATTATACTAGGAACGTTTTGAAAAACATTCAATGACCTTAACGTTCGTAAACAGAGGGTTTCTATGGACGCGGACATACGGGTTTTGAAGCTTGAACCGCGTTTCAGAACAGATAAACTACGCTTTCCCCTTAAGTTCGGCAGGGTGGTTGTAGCCGATTCCACCTCACTAATCGTAGAAGCCACTGTGGAGAACAGGCGGGGAATGGTTGCGGAGGGTATGGGAGCTATGCCCCTCATCGATCAGTGGGCTTTCCCAGACCCTTCCATACCCCATGAGAAAAAGCTGGAGGCGATGATGTTAACCGGTGTTGAAACATGCCGGTTTATAGAGGCACGTTCGCAGCGCAGCTTCGCTCATCCAATGGATTTAATGCTGCAGGCTAGAGAAGATATTTTCAAGGTCGCAAGAAAGGTAGATGAGGGAGTTAGGCTTGGAGCAGACACTCCGACGCTAGGTGTTCTCGTCGCCACCTCTCCCATAGACGCTGCGCTACACGACGCCTTCGGAAGAGTGAACGGCATATGTTCCTACGAAGGTTATGGACCTAAGTACATGGAGCACGACCTCAGCCTCCACCTTGGAGACGAGTTTCAAGGTAGATACATCTCGGACTACCTTAGACCTGAGTATGTGAGGGAGCTCCCTGTATTCCATCTTGTAGGAGCCCTCGACAAGTTAACGAGGGATGAGGTCGATCCCAGCGACCCCGTGGATGGATTACCCGTATGCTTGGAGGAATGGATTGAACGCGACGGGGTTTTCTGCCTGAAGGTGAAATTGAGCGGCGTCGACGTTGACTGGGATGTGAGGAGAACCAAGGCTGTTGCTGAGATAGCCCATGCAACGCTTAGAGGCATGGGAAGGGAGGAGTTCTATCTATCTGTTGACGCGAATGAGATGAACCCGAACCCCGATACAACCTTAGAATACCTCAGAAGATTGAGGAGGACTTCACCCATGGCCTTTAAAAACCTTCTCTACCTGGAACAGCCTACGGAGAGAAACCTCGCTGCACACATGCTCTCGATGGGGGAGGTTGCGGCTGTGAAGCCTGTGCTCGCCGATGAGGGTGTAACAGACCTAGGAACATTCGATCTAGCGCTTAAGCTCAGGTGGTCCGGGGTCGCTGTGAAAGCCTGCAAATGGCATTCATCAAGCCTCCTCTACATCGCCAAGATGGAGCATTATGGAATCCCATACTCCATACAGGACCTAACGTGCACAGGCTTAGCCCTCGTGCATTCAGCGAGTTTAGCCGCGCGTACGAAGCCTCTGAAGGGATTCGAGTATAACGCTAGACAATACCTTCCCTTCGCCTACAAGGAGGTTCAGGAGAGGCATGAAAGCCTCTTCAAGGTTAGAGACGGGCTTATAAGAACAGATTCCTTAACGCCGACGGGTCTAGGCTTCTCAACAGCGGGGCTTACGCTGTAGTAGGTAACGCTTCACAGTTTACACCCGTCAACTATTATTAATCAACCCTTGAAGCTTCACCGACGGTTATACACACCTGCAAGGCAGCTGCAGACTAGCCTTACGGGATTTAACCTAAATAAGGGCGGTGACGCTATGCTTTTGAGAGTTCCATGCCTGGGGATGCTGAGCTTCCGGAAGGAGTGAGTAAACGGTTAGACCATAGGCTTCGCGTGGTGGCGAGAAGGGACCGGGCTTCCACGACGAAGCTTCGTAGAGACGTTACAGTGGAGTCCAAGGTATTTGAAGAGGTTTTTGATAAGCCGACGCTTATGACCGTTTACGGACTGTTAAGGCGGAGGATCATCTGCGAGATCTTCGGAGCCGTTAAGGCTGGGAAGGAATCTAAGCTTTACTGGGCGAAGACAGGTGATGGAACCGATGTGGCAGTTAAGATCTATCTCACAGGCTCCGCGGAGTTCAGGAAGGGTATGGTTAAGTACATCGAAGGAGACCCGAGGTTTAAGTCTGTGAAAGGTGGCACACGGTCCCTGGTTTCGCTGTGGGCTTCAAAGGAGTTTAGAAACCTTAAGGAGGCTTATGCCGCGGGGGTGCACGTTCCTAAGCCTATATTCGTTGAGAACAACGTTCTCGTCATGGAGTTCGTAGGGAGGAACGGTGAACCAGCTCCCCTTTTAAAGGATGCTCGCTTACCAAAGCCTGAGAGGCTTTATAGAAAAGTCCTCAACGACCTTAGACGCCTCTACTGGAAAGCGAGGCTTGTCCACGGAGACTTAAGCGAGTACAACGTTATGGTTTGGAGGGGGAAACCCATCATCTTCGACCTTTCCCAAGCCGTTTCAGTTGAACATCCTCAGGCGCTCACCTTTCTAAAGAGGGATACCTTAAACCTGACCCGTTACTTTGAGAAGGCTGGTGTAACAGTCATCGATGTGGAGCAGACCTACCGCTGGATCAAGGGGGAAGCTTAAGTGACGCAGGTTTTCCGTGAAAGGATTCCTCATGAACGCGTAGGCGTCCTCATAGGTGAAAGCGGGAAGGTGAAGAGAAGGCTTGAGAAGCTTGGAAACGTAAGGCTCAGCGTGAACAGCGCTTCAGGGGACGTTGAGCTCTCGCTGCCGGAGGGAGTTAAGGATGTTTCACAGGTCTTCCTCGTGAAGAGCGTGATCACGGCTATAGGCCGCGGTTTCTCCCCTGAAAAAGCGTGTAGACTCTTCGATGAGGAAACGCTGTTCGAGAGCTGGGACCTCAGGGAGGACGCTGATATGACGCTTAACGATGTGAAGAGGGTTCAAGGACGCATCATCGGACGTGAGGGAAAGATGAGGAGAACCATAGAGGAGCTTACGGGCGCAAGCGTCTCAGTATATGGGACAACGGTTTCCATTTTAGGAATTTCACCGGGGTTTGAAGCGGCCAGAGAAGCCATCCAGATGCTCATAGATGGAAGACAGCACAGCACGGTTTACAAGTACCTAAGCGAGGAGAGGAGGAAGATAAGGAAGGTGGAGCTCAGCCTCTGGGAGGAGAAGGAGAAGGTGAATGGATGAGAATCCCTGGGTGGATAGACTTGGATTGGAGGTTAAACCGTGGCGTCAACGGTTTTTGAGGAAATCAGCCCAGCCGATTTCTTCTATAGAAACCGGGAGATCGCAGGGTTTAGCAACCCCGTCCGAGCCCTGTACAGCGCCTTAAGGGAACTCGTTGAGAACTCCCTAGACGCCGCCGAGGTAATCGGTGTCCTCCCTGAACTCTACATAAGGTTCACCTACGTCAGCGGTCCTATAGACGGGTCTGCTATCTACAAGATCAGGGTGGAGGATAACGGTTCAGGGGTTCGAGGTGACATGATTCCCTCAGCCTTCGGTAAAGTACTCTCAGGGTCCAAGTTCAGGCTTAAACAGTCCCGTGGAACCTTCGGACTCGGCGGCACCATGACGATCCTCTACGGGCAGATCACGACGAACACCCCTGCCCGCGTGATCTCGAGCATCGGCTCAGACTACATCCATGAATATGAGCTGATGATCGATATTCAAAGGAACAACCCGAACGTTTTAAGGTATAAGACGCACGTGGACCCCGAGCATTGGCATGGAACCATCATCGAGTTATCGGCTGAAGGAGACTACACTAGGGCTGCGCCTAAGATCCTTGAATACCTTAAGCAGACAGCTATGGTTAACCCCTACGCGGACATCACCTTCGTCGACCCAAGGGGAAGGCTCTACGTCTTCGACAAAGCCGTTAAGAAAATGCCTAGAATGCCTCGGGAGACGAAGCCTCACCCCCACAGCGTAGACGTGGAGACCGTTCAAAGACTCATAACTGTAACCCGGTGTAACGACCTCTTCTCCTTCCTCACAACCCATTTCCTCCGAGTTGGCAAAGGCATCGCTAGACGCTTACTGGAAGAGGCTCAGCTTAACGGGGAAACCTCGCCTAAGAGCCTAACACCGAACACCGTGGCGCACCTCGTAAACGTGATGAAGGGCTTCACAGGCTTTCTCCCCCCAGACGCCTCATGTCTTTCCCCGCTGGGAGTGGAGCTTCTGGAAGCAGGGATAAAAAAGGAGCTTAACCCTGAATTCATCTCCGTCGTCGAGCGACCACCCTCCTCTTACTCAGGGCATCCGTTCATCGTCGAGGTCGGGGTTGCCTACGGTGGAGGAATTCCCAAAACCGGTGAGATCATCCTCTACAGGTTCGCTAACAAGATACCGTTGCTCTACGATGAGACGAGCGACGTTAGCTGGAAGGTTACGCACGGTTTGGTCGATTGGAGGCACTACAAGGTTAACCTTCTAGAAGACGCTTTAGCCGTGGTCGTACACGTGTGCTCGACGAAGATACCGTATAAAACCGTTGGGAAAGAGTTCCTAGCTGACAGACCTGAGGTTGAAAGGGAGATCCTTAACGGGGTACGGCAAGCCGCTCGAAACCTCATGGTCTACCTCTCCAGGAAGGAGAGGGTTGACAGGGATAGGAAGCGTCTCGACGTTTACGCTAAATACCTCCCCAAGGTCGCCCGTTTCTCGACGAGGTTAAGCGGCGAGGAGAAGGAGCCTGATGTAGGGGTTCTCTTGAGGAAGGTGGCGAAGTCCGAAAGCCCTGAGTCCACGGAGGCGTAGGAAGGTATGTCCGCGAAGACGAAGAAAAAAGTTTTAGCTCAAAGCCTTAAGAAACTCGGGGAGGGGGTTTACAACCAGCTCTTCGAAGGGGATTTCCCGTGGATTAGGATGCCGAGTCGCTCCATCCAGAACATCCATTATGACCGAACCCTCCGCCAATACGTTTTAGGGGATAAAAACGTTAGGAGAAGCACGCGGAATATCAGGCATCTCCGACCCTTCACCCAACTCATATGGACGGCCTACATCGCTCAGATGCTCGGATCCCAGGGAAAGACGAGCACGCTTCGAGACGTATACTACATGGCTCAATCAGACGAAGTGCATTTCAAGGACCAGATGGAAAGCGACGGTACGATAACGGATTTGGAAACGGTCCTAGGCTTCGCAAGGGAAGACTTCCACATCTTCCCCGAAGAGAGGTCTAGCATATTCGGTGACCTAACCATCGAGTACACGGTCCCAGGCTACGAAGGTAACAGGCTTTCCCTCACATCCCACCCAGACGGCTTAGTCATAGGACCCACGTTGACAAGCGCGGAGTTCATAAAATGCAACGCTGATAAAGTCATCGTCATAGAGAAGGGCGCCATGTTCACCCGCTTCGTCGAGGAAAAAGCCCATCAAAAGTTCAGGTCCCTCCTCATCCACACCATGGGGCAGCCGCCCAGGGCTACGAGGCACCTAATCCGTAGGCTTAACCACGAACTAGGTCTCCCCATCTACGTCTTCACAGACGCTGACCCTTGGGGGATGCACATCGCCGCGGTCATCATATCGGGCTCCGCTAACGCCGCCCATCTAAGGGAGCTTACGACCCCAGACGCTAAATGGTCGGGAGTCTGGGCTACAGACATCGAGAAGTACAAGCTGCCGAGTGACCCATTAACGGAGCTAGATGTCAAGCGTTTACATGAGTTACGTAGGGATCCGAGGTACGCCGGGGAGCCTTGGCAGAGGGAGGTTGAAGCCTTCCTCAGGTTTAAGAGGAAGTCTGAGCAGGAAGCCTTCAGCCGATACGGCTTAAGCTACATCGTGGACAAGTACCTTCCAGCTAAGCTTAAATGAACGTGAAAACC
>CAYNFI010000055.1:0-11729 GCA_964396445.1 uncultured Candidatus Bathyarchaeia archaeon | reverse complement strand
GTGCTTCCTACATGAACGTGGGCATCGATGATAAACGAGTCCCGCATATCCTTCACATTCTCCACCGTAGGAGATTAGGGTGGTTCCCTAAATAACTAATGGCTTCGCCAAGTCATCCGAAATATAGGCTTGCCCACTGGAGTTAGTTAATGGCTCTGAGGAAGACGCTGTACGCGGGAATTCTTTCTCTCAAAGCAAAGTATTGCCTTCTATGATTTTACACCGCGTTCTCCCCTCTATAGGGTTATGTGATAAATACGCCTCATCTACGTGATAAGAGCGGGCCCTCATTCTTCACAACTTTAAAACTGATTGATATAATGCTAACTTGATGTAAGAGGGGTTAATGTTATATACTGAGAAGCGTTATATTTTTATCCAAGGAGGTTTATACCTTATGTTGGAAAAAACAAGGAAACGGTTGCCTTCCATAGACTTTCTCAGAGCATCTCAAACCGTTGTTCCAGCTGCGCCACCCGCCGCTGAGAAGCCTGTAACCCTCATACCTTGGAAGAAGTTCTTAATCATATACGTCATCAGCCTAGCCATAGCCTTGGTTAACTTCAACTTCCCCGGGCGATACTTGATACCTATAACGGGTTACGACGACCTCACCTTAATCGTTCTACTCGTAGTCTTCGCGGGCTTCGCTGGGCGGATATTTAAACCCGTGGACCTAGCCCTCTTTCTCATGACAGCCGCGATGTTCATGGCTTCAGGGGGTTTCATAGGATATTGGCCTCCTACCCTCAGGATGTTCACCGCTACCTCCACAACCTTCTACGCGGCTGCGACTATGGATAAGCTTGTAACGCTACTCCCAAGCTACCTTTTCATCCCTAAGGCAGCTGCTGATGTCTTAAGGGGTACATTCATCAACCAAGCAGTGCCATGGGACCTCTGGGCAGGTCCTATGGCCTACTACACCCTCTTTACCCTAGCCTACTTCCTAGCCATGTTCGGCATGGCATCCTTCTGGGCGAAGACCTTCATCGAAGTGGAGCGACTACCGTTCCCAATCAGTTTCCCATCGGTTCAGTTCATTCAAGCAGGCACAGAAGCTGGTGAAAAAGGGAAGCCGAGAATCCTCAACTTTGGAACCCTCTTCGCGAAGTGCTTCTGGATCGGCACCGCCATCGGAGCCGCCTTCGGCGTTCTCGTAGCCGTGTTAACAAGCTATAACGTGAAGCCCCCGATGCCTTGGGGAGACCAGTGGATAGTAAACCTAAATGACCCAATGAACAAGATTCTACCAGGGGGTTACTGGGTCTGGTCACCCATGTTCTCAGTGTGGTTCATAGTCCTAGGCTACTTCGCTCCCTTAGACATGCTCGCTACAACCGTTGTCTGGTTCTTTTTCTGGTACAACATCTACGCCCCAGCGGGCATTTTAGCCGGTGTTTTCCCAGCAACGGCTAACTACGACAGTGTAGGATGGGGTGAAATAGGCGGCGTCGTCGTTAACTGGTTCCCCTATAGGCTCATATCCATGTGGTCGGTGCCCATGACTTTAGCGATTGCGCCTCTGATCTTCTACCGGAAGCAAGTTTGGGGAAGCTTCAAATCGCTCTTGACGGCTGGTGCCTCAGGTGCCTACAAGGAGGAGCCTGGTGATATACCTGCGCGATGGGTTTTGCCACTCTTCATCGGGTCAGCGCTACTCCTCATCGTTCTATGCGCCGCGATCGGAACCCTGCCCTTGATGGCTTTCCTCCTCGTGGTGATCGTCCTCCTCTTCCAAATGGGTAACATGAGGTTCTTCGCTGAGGGCTGGACTTTCACCCATAGGTACTGGGGAGGACCTATGGATTCCCTATGTTTCACCATGGGTCAGTCATTGGGGATGTACCCGACGAACCCCTACTTTTCAAGCGCCACGGCTGCGTTCAACCTCAACCTCGGCATGATGGATGCTTTCTGGAGCCAGTTCGGTATAGGCTACGCCCATAGCTCCCTGCTCTTCTACAAGATTGGGAAGGACCTAGGGATTAGCTACAGGGACACGTTCAAGTACCTCTTGTTCATCATGGTCACAGGTACCATCATAAGCAGCTTCATCCTACTCACCTACGTCTACACCTTCGGCAGCGCGGACATGGCTTGGGGTGGAAGGGGTTACTGGAGGTCCACCGCGGCTCAGTACGGCTGGGCAGCCTATATGGGCTATGCCCGAGCGTTTGTCCTCGACCCCGGAGGCTTAACCCACATCTTCAGGATAGGCTGGATCATCCCAGGGATCGTCGTCGTCTTCGCCATCATGTGGCTGAGGCTGAAGTTCCCATGGTTCTGGCTACACCCCGTCGGCATATTCTTCGCTTGGCACAGCTGGTTCATGGGAAGCGCCTTAATCGCCCTTATCGCCAAGGTCATAACCCTAAAGATCGGCGGCGCCAAGGCTTACCAGCAGGTAGGCATCCCAGGAGCCGTGGGCTACGCGATTGGCTACGGCTTAGGTGGGGGAATAATAGCGCTTGTTGAAAACATCTACGGAAGGATCAACCTAGCATGGTACCTCTTCCCAGGGCTTTAACCCCTCCTTTTTCCCCTTTTTTTCCTGCTTTAGTTTGGAATTCACTCGTCACAGTCGAGTGCTGAAGATCCTAAACCAGTTTTTTCCAAGAGGGTAATGCGTATAGTGATTCCTCTAAGCCCCCCTTAATCCGTTAGACTTAGTATAAGAAGAGAGCGTAACTAATGTGCTTTAAGGGCTTCCTCAATCTCTTGGCACTGCCTTGGGCTTGGAGGATAAGCGAAGACAGTTATTCCCTGGGCTCCACCTTTGAAGGAGTATTGAACAGCCTTCGAAGTTTCTCCAGGCGCCTTCATCATCCCCATGTGCAGACCCGACATGAGGGGTTTTCCCTTCAACACCTGCACACCTTCCCTCGTCGCTGTTTCAATCCATTCCAAGGGTTGATCGTAGTAGGAGTGGTAGATCATAGGACAGAAGAAGTCGAGAGGCCAATGCGACCAGTCTTGGAAAACGTATCGCTTGGAAAGCTCCGGTGTGGGGAAAACCGCTGCGGAGAGCTTTATAGACCCTCTCTGAGATGTGATGGCACGCTTGATCCCCTTAACAACGTCGGTGATGCGGTCGCACCGCCATTGAACCCATTCACGCCACATCTCCGAGTCTCCCTCAGGGTTGATTTCTAAGGGGTCTTTCCCATAGCTGTCATGGAACCTTCCTCTGCAGACTTCGCAGTAGCAGTAATCAAACTGTGGGAAGTACTGTTCCTCATAGGGGAGGTTGTAGTTCTTCCTGAGCGCCGATGGGAGGATGATGTCTGGGAGTCGGATGTAGTCGAGGCTTACACCCGAGACCGCGTAGTTTCCGGCAAGCTCAGACATGTAGTCGAGGACTAAGCGTATAGGCTCCTCTCTGCTTGGACAGAGCCATGTGTAACCCGGGATGTAGGGGGGGCTGTCAACGCAGCTCTGCTTAAAGCGGTTGACTACAAACCAGTCCTTATGGGTCCGCTTCAGATCAGGGTTACTCACGTTAAGCGTAACCGTGGTCGCGTGGACCTCTAGGTCCAGCTTCCCAGCCTCCTTTAGGAGCGTGTCGAGGAGGTCCAGTTTCTCAAAGCTTTTCTCCACAGGGAGGATTTGGCTTCTATGGCATGTGTAGGAGCCTTGAAAAACGTAGGCGAGAAGCGCCTTAATGCCCATATCCGCTATCTTCTTCAAGGAGCCGTGTAGCCCCTCCTCAGAGCCGTAAGCTGAGGGTGTATGATACCAGATAGCGTTCATACAATTCACCGTGGATAATTACATGGATATACCTAACTATCCACTTTCACCGATATAAAGAAAGGGACCATCGTCATCCCATGGGCTATGGTGAAGTGGTTGGGAACATGTAGGATTGAGGAAATCCCTGTGACAGGTGAAGCCGTGAACGATGAACGTTTCCCTTATGACTCTTTTGAAGGTATGGAAGCGATAAAAGTGGCGGTTTAGAACGTTATACTAGACTCTTCTCTTTTCACTGGAAAGACAGGAGTGAAAATACATATTCTGGTTTACATTTCTTGAAATAGAAGCCTTAAGCTTTTATCTAAGTTCTATTTTAATTTACTAAATAATATGCGCCAATTTATTCCCTTATTCCTAATAATCCTCCTGTCCTCAGCCTTAATACCGTTCTTATCATTCGCTCCAATAGCCTCAGCCTCATCCTTAGGCAACCCTCGAGGCGATGATGGGTTAACAGTGGGTTTAGAAGCCGTGAAGACCCATGTAGGCTACCTTTCAAGCCTTGGGACGAGGGTGACGGGGTCTAGGGGGAACATCCTCGCGGCTGACTACGTGAAAGCCTGGTTTTCAAACATTCCTGAGCTTCAGGTTTATGAACACTTCTTCAACGTGGTTGTGCCCGTAGACTATGGGGCAACCCTCAAGGTCAGCCTCCTAGAAGGCGGGGCTTTCACCCTGAGAGCCTACCCGCTATGGCCGAACTACATCCAAACCTGCTCGACACCGAGCCTTACAGCGCCCATGGTTTACGTGGGAAACGGTGAGCTTGAGGATATGGATGGGCTGGAAGTCATGAACCGCATAGCCCTCATGGAGTTTAACACCTACCTAAACTGGATCAGGGTAGCTGAGGTTGGGGCTAAGGCCGTTGTCTTCATAGAGCCGCTTGAAACCTCCTCTGGCGAGGGATGGCAGAAGGCCGTCAGTACCTCCCTGCACTTTCCAAGGCTTTACATCCCTAGGGAGGAGGGGCTTCGCCTCAAGAAGATGGTTACCGAGGGAAAGGTGAGGGACGTCACGATTTTGCTTAAGATGGTTTATGAAACCGTGGAGGCTAAGAACATCCTCGCCGTTCTACCCGGTGAAACAACTGAAGAGCCCGTTATCATAGCCGCGCACTATGACAGCTGGTCCATAGTTCCTAGCTTAGCTCCTGGAGCTGAGGACTCCCTGGGGGTCTCAGTTCTACTGGAGACGGCACAGTTGCTCTCCAAGGCTAGGCCCTATAGAACCATTTACTTTATAGCCTTCTCCGGTCATTGGCAGGCCCTTGAAGGAACAAAGGCTTTTGTGGAAGACTTCTTCTTCCAGAATAAGACATTCGGGCTTAAGCGGCCTTACGTGGTTATAACGTTGGATTTCTCCTCTGGGTCAGATGTGCTAGCCGTCACATCGGGGTCGCGTAGCCTATACCGCGGCCTCGACATTAGAGCTGCTTACGGGGATCCAAATCTAGACCTGAAGAAGATGGATGTGTACCTGACAGCGGTGGCTCAAGGGACCTTCAACGACCTTCAAGCCAGGGGGCTTGTCCATGGGAAGCTAGCGGATTACGTGGAGACATGGGGGCTATGGGATATCTCAACGACTTACAACCTCGTCCGTATGACGATGCTCGACGGGGATCCCTTCACCATGGCCTTCCTACGCTTAGTAGTTCAGATGACCACGGGACACGATACGGGGCATTACTGGACAACGCCCTTCGACACCACGGATAGGATTAACTGGAGGAACGTGGAAATCCAGCTTCGCTTCTCCGAGAAATTTGTTGAAAGGATAGTTGAGGATAGAGACCTAGCTAAGAACTTCAACCAGTGGACACCACTGGGGATTAAGCAGGACGGCACCCTCATGGGAAGAATTGAGAGGATTTTCTACGCGGGTACAGGGTTTACGAAGCTTAAGGGACAGGTTGTGAAGTACGATATGACTAATATAAAACTCTACACCCCTGTTCCTAACACCCTCGTAGCCCTGCTCGGAGACTCGTACCCTGTACCCTACACCTGCATCTATACATACGCTGATTCAGAGGGTAAGTTTGAGGTATCGGGTTTAGCCCCAGATATTTCGGGAGGTGTATACGAGGTTCAAGCCTTCACAGTGAACTGGACCGATGGACGTATCCTCTACAGCCCAGACCAGGGAAGACTAGGGTCGGGAACCTACGAGGCGGGGATCGGACCGGTAACTGGACCGATATCCGCTGAGGTCGTTATGAGCGAGGGTATTAAAGGCCTAGTGAAACCCGTTCTCACAGCCGTCTTCGAAAGCAGCTCTATCGCCCTCTTCGGAATCCAAGACCCTGGAAACCCCACTTACAGGCCTAGCGTCGCTGAGCTTATAGGACAATGGATCGAGTTCGCGGCCTTCATGGGTCCAGGAGGGGTTCCAACAGGGGTTACCGTGATGCCTCCACTGGCGGCTGGTATGCTCGCTGGATTCAGGTTGCTGGAGGGTATGAACTTTAAGATCAACGATTTCGGAACTCATCAAGCCTTCGAGCACTATGGTGTAGACCGCTCCCGCGGCGTCACGGTTCTCTTCGCTCCTCCGAACACTGTAGCTGAGGTTGTTGTAGCAACCCCGGCTCCGAAGGGTTACGTGCGGATATCCGCTGTGCTCTCGGATCTCCAGATAGGTGAAGCGGGTACTCAGCGGCTTATACCCTTAACGGTTATAGAGGCTTTAGAATCGATGGTTAACTTGGCTGAGGAGAGGCTTACCTGGCTTTCAGGTTATAAGGTGTATGACCCTGTGGCTGAGCGAAGCCTCGGTGAGGCTGAGCGCCTCCAAGAGCTTTCCGTTGAAGCCTTGGAGAGTGAGAAGGCGTATTCAAGGGCATACGGCTACGCCCTAGTAGCCTGGTCCGCTGCCGTGGACTCTTATGAAGCCATAATGGGCACTCAATCAAACATCGCTTCCTCAACTATATTCCTAGCCACTATGTTAGTTCCCTTCGCTTTGTTAGCTGAAGCCCTCTTCCTAGGCTCCAAGGGGGCTAGGAGGCTCTTCTCCATCATAGCCATCTTCGTCTTAACCCTCCTAGCCCTAGGCCTTCTCCACCCAGGTCTAGGCATCGCATCAAGCCCCGTTTCCATGCTGATGGGCTTCATCGTCGTGATCCTCGCAACGCCAATTGTCTACATGGTCTTCAGCGAGGGGGTTGCCATGATGAAGTGGGTGAGGTTGAAGGTGATGGGCCCCCACTTCGTCGAGGTGGACAGGGTCGGCATGGCTGTTGCAGCCCTATCCACGGGAACGTCGCAGATGAGGAAGCGTAAGTTCAGAACCGTTCTCTCACTTACATCTATAATCCTCGTCGTTCTATCCCTTACAACCTTCACATCCCTGGAGGTACCCTTCGCCATAAACTACGTTAAAGTCGGTGAAGGAGGAGAGTACTCAGGTTTAGCACTGAGAGCCGGTAACCTGCTCCCGATCTCGGATAACGTACTCTATGAGTTACAGGCTCTCAGTGGAGGAAGGGGAGTCATAACGTGGAGACGGTGGTACTATCCTTTACCCATGGTCTACGAGTTGTCTCCAAAGGGGTTCATGTGGGTCTACGGGGAAAGAACCCAAGCCCTCGTCTCCGCCCTTCTAGGCGTAAGCGCTCAAGAGGATGCGGTTACCAAGCTGTACGACAAGACCCTCATAGCTGGGAGACCCCCTGAACCAGGGGATAAGTATGGAGTCATGGTAAGCGATAAGCTCGCTGAGGAACTCTTCGGAAGTGACTGGGAAACCGCGGAGAGTTACCGCGGTGCAGAGCTAACATTGATGGGCACAACTCTGCATGTACTAGGTGTGTTCAGCTCCGAGGAGCTGGGTAAGCTTAAAGACTTCGACGGCTTACCAGTAGCCCCCTTAGACTCCACCGCCTACGTACAGTACCAAGGTCAAGTCATCCCATTAACCACAAGGCTGATCATAGCATCGGATGAACTCGTTCAGGGATACGGTTCTGACATTAGGTCTATAGCTGTCAAGGTTGAGGATGAGGCGCTGATCAAGGCTATGACTGAGAGGCTTATCCTATCCGCGCCCACATTCAGCGTTTTCCTAAGCTTCGGCGGGAAGGTTTACATGGTCACCCGTACATCACTGCTCACCGTTATGGGGCTCCAGTTCCTCTTAGCCCCCCTTATCGTAGGCTCCCTAGCCATCCTCAACATGGTTCTAGGCGCGATCTACGAACGCACACGGGAGATCGGCATCCTCAGCAGTCTCGGGCTTCCACCTCTTACGGTGGCGCTCATGTTCGCGGCTGAGGTCGCCGTGTTATCCGTGGTTGGAACCATGCTCGGCTATGTAGGAGGCTTAGGTGCAAGCTCCACTCTAGCCTCACTCGGAGCGTGGGGGTTCAAGCTGAACTTCGCGTCTCTCTTCGCGGTTATGGCTATGGGACTTACCATGGGCTCAGCCCTTCTAGCCAGTGTATACCCCCTGTTTAAAGCCGCGCGGCTCGTCACACCCAGCGTTGAGCGGAGATGGCAGATCAAGACGAAGCCCCACCTCGACGCTTGGAACATAGCCCTACCGGTAACGGTTTCACTTGAGGAAGCCCAATCGGTTACCCTTTACGTGAAAGAGTACTTGGACGCGAATAACGTGCCCGTTACGGGGAAGTTCTACACCGAGGGCTTAGCCAGCATCGAGGAGAGGGAGGAGGATGACACTCAAGTTCTAGCCATAAGGTCTAACGTGGTTCTGCCCCCCTGGGAAGCTGGGGTTAGGCAGCTTACAGAGGTTCAGCTGAGGAGGCGGAGGCGTGAAGACCGCTACATTGCTCAGCTTTTCCTGAAAAGCTTAGCGGGAAGCCGTGAGCTCTGGATCAGGTCTAACTACCCCTTCGTCGACGAGGTGCGGAAACAGCTTCTGACTTGGAAGGCGCTGAGGGAAACCCAGCGCTTGGAATACGTGAAGAAGGCGCGGGAGCTTAAAGGTCAGTCCCAGTGAGGTGAAGACCTGTGAACGCGCTGCAAAGCTCTCAGCCCTCGGTTGAAGCGCCTCTAGAGGAGGGGTTAACGTGGAGATCCATACTCGCCCTCGTCTACTCATCCATGGTTCTTCTCCCTATCGGGCTTTACTCAAGCCTCGTCGCCCCTATAGAGGTTGGCACAAGCATAGTCCTCATACTTTTCATAGAGCTTGCCAGGCTTTCGGGAAAACCCTTAAGGAGCTCCGAAGCCTTCCTCATGTCCCTCCTCACAGTTACAGCTATGACCTCGCGGATTCCATGGCTGGGCTTCGTACAGAACTCCTATACCGCTTACAGCAGCCTCTACAGAACACTGGGTTACAGCCAGCAGATTCCAAGCTGGTGGGCTCCCTCTGAGACTTCAGCTGCTTTAACGCTGAGGCTGCTTTGGCATAGTGATTTCAACCCTATACTCACCCTCGCCCTAGTCGGTACAACCCTGCAGCTGATGCAGGAGGTTGCGCTATCCCGTGTCTTAGCCGAGCTTTACATCAACGTGGAAAACCTACCGTTCCCATCGGCGCAGTATCAAGCCCAGACTATACTCGCCCTCACGGAGAGGGTTCCAGACCGCTTCAGGGTCTTCATGTTAGGCTCCCTCTTCGGCTTCATCTACGGGCTCTTCCTCTACGGCATCCCCAACGCTTCACAAGCCGTCTTCGGGGTTAAACCAAGCATTCCGGGAATGACTCTACCTTGGAACGATTACACGGCTATCGTGGAGAGGGTTCTCCCAGGAGCGTCCTTCGGCGTAGCACCTGATCCCATGTTGATAGCCCCCGCGTGGATTATATCCTCAAACGTCGTAATACCCTGGGTCTTAACATCATTCGCCCTCTACTTCTTCGGCAACGCCATCGCCCTCAGCCTCGGCGGGCCCATGTTCGCGGGCTGGGTTGAGGACTGGTACCCCGGCGCCGGTGTAGCCTGGAACTTCCAGAGGTCCTACCTGAAGATCTGGTTGAACGTTTACATAGGCTTCGCCGTCGTCGCCGGGGTTATGCCCATCATCGTGCGGAGGAAAGCGTACGCCCAAGCCTTCAAAGGACTCCTTAAACCCCTTGGGAAAGCCCGTTACAGCTCTTTAACGCTTGCGCTGGGCATATACTTTATCTGCGCGGTCGCAGCCTTAGTCATCTTCCACACCCTCATACCAGGCTTCCCCTTCTGGGTCCTCATCCCCTTCATCTTCTGGGAGCTCATCTGGGCCTTCGTAGCCGGTTGGGGCGTGGGCACAACGGGTTTATCAGGGGCGGCGCCGCCGTACCTAAGGGAAGCCACCATATTCATAAGCGGCTATAAGGGCTTAGACGTCTGGTTCGGACCTTGGATCCCAGCGCCTGGAACAGGAGCCGCGCTTCTGGTTAACAACGTATACAAAGTCGGCGCCCTCTGCAAGTGCAAGCCCTCAAGCTACTTCAAAGGCTTAATCCTAGCCGTAATCCTAAGCTCAGTCTTCGGCTTCCTCTACGTCCAGATGTTCTGGAGCATGGCACCCATACCCTCAGCGGCCTACCCGCAGACAGAGATCGCGTGGCCCGTAGCCGCCATCCAGGGCAGCTTCTTCCTAACCCTCGCCACCAAGGGGATGATAGCCGGGCAGTTCAACCCAAACCTCATCCTCGGCGGCTTCGTAACCGCCCTAGGCATCTTCGCAGGACTCCTCCTCGCCAAGCAGCCCATCCATTCCTTCATAGGCATCGTAGCCGGCTTCGGAACAGCCATACCTACAGCCTTCTCCCTCATCCTCGGCTTAATCACGGGAAAATCCATAGAGAAGATCATGGGTAGGACGTGGTGGAACAGTTATAAAGCGGTGCTCATAGGCGGGATCGGGCTTGGAGAAGGGGTTATCATCGCCATCTCCGCAGGGCTCCTCCTCGCCTCCAAAGGCATATGGTTCCTACCCTATTAACAATCTTCTAAGAACTGGGAAAGCACTTAAACGCCGAGGTGCTTCTTTGCAGCGTCCCTGAGAGAGCAAGACATCTAGCATACGGTTCTTTAAAGCGTTAAAGCTAAACCATTAGACACCTTCTTTTAAGTAAGGGTAAAGGTGAAGCCTTTGAGGATAGGCGCTTCCACATACTCCTTCTGGCACTTCACTAAGGAGAAGGTTACCATCGAGTACGTTATGGAGAAGGCTTGGGACATGGGTTTAGACGGCGTAGAGGTCCTTCATAGGCAAATGAGTTCGGAGGAAAGCAGTTATTTGAGGCGGCTGAAACGATGCGCTCTCTCCCTCGGCTTAGACCTCTACTGCCTAGCCATCCATCAAAACTTCGTCAAGCCCCTAGCTGAGGATAGGGTTAAGGAGGTCGCGCATACGAAGAATTGCCTGAGAATTGCCTACGAGCTAGGCGCCCCCGCGATTAGGCTTAACTCTGGGAGATGGGCGACCGTTAAATCCTTCGATGAGCTTATGGCGCGTAAAGGCGTTGAACCCCCGCTGCCCGGGTACTCTGAGGACGACGCCTACGCGTGGGTGGTCGACGCGGTTGAACAGTGCCTACCCACGGCTGAGGAGTACGGGGTGGTTATGGCTTTGGAGAACCATTGGGGGTTAACGAGCACCCCGGAAGGCGTCATAAGAATATTGAAGGCTGTGGACTCTGAGTGGCTTAAAGCCCTAATGGATACGGGGAACTTCATCACCGACACTTACATGGGCTTGGAGAAGCTTGCCCCGTACACGGTCCTGGTACATGCGAAGACCTACTATGGAGGCGGTGAATGGTACACCCTAGACCTAGACTATGGGAGAATCATCGAGATCTTAAAATCCGTAGGTTACAGGGGATACCTGTCCATCGAGTATGAGGGAAAGGAAGACCCGTTGACAGGGGTTCCTAGAACAATACGGTTACTGAGGAAGTACACGGCGTAGTAATAAAGACCCGCGTTAGGCCGGGGGTTTTAATGTAGCATATCATCCGCTTGGTTTACCCATAACCTTGATGTTCTCATCGTTGAGTTCCACGCC
>CAYNFI010000054.1:0-11856 GCA_964396445.1 uncultured Candidatus Bathyarchaeia archaeon | reverse complement strand
AATCTTCAGACATGTCCCGTGTAGTATAACCTTCGGGAAGACCAAACTTACGTGTTACAATGTAAACCACATGGTTCTGAGATAAGCTCTTGAATGCACCTGTAAACATCCGAAGCATTAAACCTGAAGGTGGATCGTTTCCAGGTCCACCGTAAAAAACCAGAACAGCCTTCTCTCCTTCGCCAAAACGAACGTAAGGGATCCCATTACTAAAAACTCCCTTTTCAGTCATTAAATCAAGCCTCCCTCGAAAATATTAATATTTTCTTTACAACATTTAACATTATTCTCTCTAGGTTTGCGTGTGTTTTTTTATTTGTTTGTCTTCTTGTGTTGAGAGAGAGTGAGTGAGAGAAGGAGAGAGACAGAGAATTAGTTAGCGTGAGTTAGAGAAGAAGAAAAAGATTGAATTTCCATACCAAAACCCAAAAAGAAGTGTCATGGAAGCATGAAGAACCTAGTGGATCAGGCATCCCACAGTAACGGAAAACAGACCCTTTCACCAGAATAACCCCAAAAAGCAACAAAAAGCGAAAATTGAGTAGTAGCCCGGGGGAGATTCGAACTCCCGTCGGCGGGGTTCCCTTCCCTTCACGGGATCCAGAGCCTTATAGGAAACTTTCTCGCCCAAAGTTTCCCGCTATGCTTGACCGCTACACCACCGGGCTACCGAGCACACAGACCTCTAAACACTTCTTAAACGTTTCTAAAGAGCTGGTCAGTTGACTATCTAAGCTGCTTCGAGTTTTCGAACCCGTTTCTTCCGTAGTTTAGATCTTACGGGTTAAATGTAGGCTGTATGTGATGCGGATAAACGAGAACTATTCCACGCATTCCTCCCTAGTAGGAAGGTTTAAATGGTTCATCTGATAAGCACTGTATTCGCTCGGATGGGAATCCTGTTTGCCGAAGTTTAAACTCACGGTCTCAGAGCCTGAAAGCGGGAAGTCGAAGAGCCTTGAGGTTGAGGGTGTGAAGGCTGTCCCCTTCATCGGGAAACGGATCGGTGAAACCGTTGAAGGCTCCGTCATCGAACTCTCAGGTTTAACCCTGGTGATCACGGGGGCCAGCGACAAGGACGGTTTCCCACTGCGTCCCAACGTCCGCGGCGGGGTGAAGAAGCAGACGTTGCTCAGCGGCGGTGTCGGCTATAACCCCAGGGTTAGGGGTTTGAAGAAGAGGAAGACTGTGAGGGGTAACACCATCACGGATGAGGTAGTGCAGATTAACTTGAAGGTTGCTAAAGCCCAGAAGTGAAATAGACCTAAAACGTTTCTTATAAGCGCCCACCCACGTTTCACGCATCACTTTCCATCACAGGGAAGCCGATATTATTTATAGGTGGGAGTTCACTCTTAACCTGAATACCTTAGATGAGGATGGAGCTAAAGCGGGGAGGTTGATGAGCGCACGGTTTCCGAAGCCGCCTGAAGCCAACATAGGCACCATAGGGCATGTGGACCATGGGAAGACGACGCTTGTTGAAAGCCTTACAGGGGTTTGGGCGAGTAAGCACAGCGAGGAGCTGCGCAGAGGCATCACCATTAAACTCGGCTACGCGGACGCCGCTTTCTACAGATGCCCCGTATGCCCGCCTCCTCGGAACCACTCAACGAAGCCCACCTGCCCAGTCTGCGGCTCACCCACGGTCTTCCTTAGAACCGTAAGCTTCGTCGATGCCCCGGGGCATGAGATCCTCATGGCTACCATGCTTTCAGGCGCCGCCGTCATGGACGGCGCCATCCTGGTCATAGCCGCGGATGAGACCTGCCCCCAGCCTCAGACGCGGGAACACCTCGCAGCCGTTGAAGTCGTCGGGATCAGGAACCTCGTTGTGGTTCAGAGTAAAATCGACATCGTCGATGAGTCCAAGGCTAAGGAGAACTATAACCAGATCAAGGATTTCCTCAGGGGAACCATAGCGGAGAACGCTCCCGTGATCCCCATATCCGCCCAGCACGGTGTTAACATCGACTACCTCATCCAAGCCTTAGAGGAGCACATCCCCACCCCCTTAAGGGACCCGGCGAAGCCTCTCAGCATGCACATCATAAGGTCATTCGACGTGAACAAGCCTGGAACGAAGCCGGAGGACATGGTAGGCGGGGTGCTAGGCGGAGCCATAACTCAGGGGACGCTGAAGCTTGGGGAAATGGTTGAGGTAAAACCTGGGATGAGGCTTGAAAAGAAGAACGTGTATGAACCCGTCTCCACAACGGTTGAAAGCCTCCACTACGGTGGAAGAGCTGTGACGGAGGCTACATGCGGGGGACTCGTCGGCATCGGCACGAAACTCGACCCGTCGATTACCAAAGCCGACCACCTCGTCGGAAACGTCCTAGGTAAACCCGGAACCCTCCCCGAGGTGTGGACGGAGCTAAAACTAGACTTGAAACTCTTCGAGAGGGCTGTGGGAACCATGGACCTAGCGCGGGTTGAAGCCGTTAAACCCGGTGAAACCCTCCTACTCAACGTAGCCGCCGCCGTCGCATCTGGAACCGTGAACTCAGTGAAAGCCGGCACGGTCTCCGTTAACCTGAAATGGCCTGTATGCGCCCCTAAGGGACAGAGGGTCGCGGTTAGCAGACGCATCGCTGAACGGTGGAGGCTCATCGGATACGGTATTATGAGGTAGCGTGATTGCCTGTAAAGGTTCTCTTCGACTCAAACATCCTCTTCGCTCAGATCCAGTTTAAAGTAGACATCTTCAGCGGCGTGGAAGACGTGTTAAACACAAGGGTTGAAGCCTTTATACTACCTCAAACTCTATCAGAGTTAAAGGGTTTAGCCCAGAGCCGCCAGTTGAAAACGGTTAAAGAAGCGAGGACGGCTTTAAAGCTCGCTGAGCAATGCACGGTTCTACCCGTAAAAGCTCAGCCTCATGAAAAAACAGACGACCTCATCGTCAGGGCTGCCAAGGAATGCAGCTGCGCTGTAGCCACAAACGACAAAGAGTTAAGGAAGAAGCTGAGGGTTAAAGGCGTACCCGTTATCTACCTAAGACAGAAGTCTCACTTCGAGGTTGAAGGAAGAACGCCTGTTTAAACCCTGCATTAACGTTTTTTTATTCTACACCGTTAACAGAAAACGTTGAAGGAAAAGTATATTTACTGCGGATGGCATACTAGGGCGAAGGCAGAAAAAACAGTTGTGGTTTAAACCTAAAGAACTTGCTTAGAAAGATTGGAGGTGATTCTATGACGCACTCTATACCTGCAGTAGCCAAGTATGTTATCCAAGCCAAGTTTGAGATTGAAGGCGTTGTGGAGAAATCCGATGTGATCGGAGCGATCTTCGGTCAAACCGAGGGCCTCTTCGGCCCTGAACTCGACCTGAGGGAGCTTCAGAAAACCGGTAGAATAGGCAGGATCGAGATCGACCTTGTATCCAAGCATGATAGGACAACGGGCTCGATTAACATTCCCTCAACCCTAGACCGTGTATCCGTCGCCATCATAGCCGCCGCGGTTGAAAGCATTGACCGTGTAGGTCCCTGCAACGCGAAGGTAACCCTCGAGGGAATCGAGGATGTAAGGGAGACGCGGAGGAAAGCCATAGTGGACAGGGCTAAGACCATCCTGAAAAGCTGGGACATCGAAGCCATGACGAGCGTTGAGAACATCATGAAGGAGATCTCTGAGGGCGCCCGTCCCCTAGACGTTAAAGAATACGGACCCGACGACCTACCCGCCGGCCCTGAGGTTAACTCATCGAGTTCACTCATCATCGTGGAAGGCCGCGCGGATGTCATAAACCTCCTCAGATGCGGGATAAAGAACGTCATCGGGGTGGAAGGCGTGAACATCCCTGAGACCATCATAAGGCTTACGAAGGAGAAGAAGGAGGTTACGGCTTTCCTCGACGGAGACCGCGGAGGAGACCTCATACTGAAGGAACTTCTTCAGGTGGCGAAAGTAGACTACGTGGCTAGAGCTCCCCAGGGTAAGGAAGTTGAGGAGCTTACACCCAAGGATGTTATAAAGATACTGGAGGATAAAACACCGCTTAAACCCCTTGAGAAAGCACAGGTTTCTGTACAAAAAGAAGCCCCTGTTCCAAAAGAGGCTCCTATCCAGAAAGAGGTCGCTGAGGTCTGTATGAGTTTAAAAGATACGCTTGAAGCTGTGCTGTTAAACGATAAGATGGAGACCATTTTAAGGATACCTGTCAGTCAACTGGCTGAAAGACTCCCCGAGCTTGAGAACATCCACACCGTTGTCTTCGACGGGATCATCACTCAAAGGCTTGTAGACATCGCAGGTGAGCGGAACGTAAAGGTTATCGTTGGATGTAGGATGGCTGAAATCACCAAGAAGCCACCGAGCCTCCAGCTCTTAACCTTGAAAAACCTAGGGATCGCGTAGATCAACGAGGATGAAGAGAAGCCTCAGCCTCTCCCAGCCTCCTACGCAACCTCAGCAACCCACCTTAAACTGAGAAGGGATGGAAGGGGAGTAAAGGCTCCATACAGCGTAACCACTTTATACGCAGCCGTTGTGGCAGAGTGTATTCAGTAAAAGCCCTAGTCTATAACCCAAGCTTATCGTCTTTAAAGCGTTACACGTATAGGTTAAACCATGTCTCAGCCAGCGATGGGAAGTTCGGCGTGTAGCCGTGGGCTTGCCCATGGAACTCAACTATACATCGAGTATCAGGTAGCATTCCATACAAAGAGTGGATTGTATCACTTGGGCATGCCTCATCCCGTTCACATGCGGTTAGGAGGACGGGGTACCTCATACGCGGCGCGTGGACAACGGTATCGATGAAACCTAGTGTGCGGAAGCATCGTTGAAACTGCTTCTCCTCCTTAGGTAAGCGGGAGAAGACGATTTCGTATGCCCCCTTGCTCTTTCTCGGGTACACCATGGGGAAATTCGTTAGGAATGGTACATCGGCGGCTACAGATCCTACAAAGCCCTCACCTGCGAGGATGCTGGCTAGGATCAACGCGGCGCCTCCACCTTGGCTGGAGCCGAAGAACCCGAATCTATCATCGATGCCGGGTTGATGTCGCAGCCAACGGAGGGCTAGGACAGCGTCTTGGAACCATAGGCGGTAACCATACTCCTCGGGCTTACCCATTTTCCGATAGAGCACGGTCGCAGTACCGTCTTGCTCCCTCCACTCCAAGTTCCCGAAGCCGTCTGGGCCACAGTAACCCCTTGGGTTGATGTGGAGAACATGGTAGCCTCTGTGCACGAGGCTCGGATGAACAGACGTTTCAGTCCCGTATCCAGGTAAATGCACCAAAGCCTTATGGACGCCTGGTCTCGGACATCCCTGCCAAAGGCACCAGAAAGGGCTTCCATCCACGCCTCTAAACCTCAGCCACACTCCGAGTCCAACATGTCTATCGGATGCTTCACCGGGTTGAAGGCTCCGCTCAAACCTTTCAAAAGGTTCAACGTCCCTTGGAGTCTCTGATAAAGCCTCCCTCCAGTAGGACTCAACCTCGTCCAAGGATGGGTAGATTTCCCGAAAGTTCATAGCCTCTCACTTGCCCTCTTTGACGATAAAAAACCTTTCTAACGTTATGCTCGGGTAAGGTTTAAACTCTGTTAAGTCAACGGTTTATCGGCGTTGGTTTTGATGTTGGGCCTCTCCTCTTTCCCGTAGTTATGCCGGGGCTGTGAGTATTCTCACATAGTCTGCGGTGTCATCGCAGGTGTCAGCGATATGCTCCATGGCTTCTAGGAGGTCCTTCAAAAATAGAAGCACAGCGGTGTCAACCTCACGGCTGTACTTAAGGAACAGGGTCTTCGTCCTTAAGTAGTCCTCGTCAACTTTTCCCTCCATCTCGTCAACCCGCTTCGTAAGCTCCCTAGCCTCCGTAGGAGCATCTCCGAGTTTCTCAAGGCATCTGTGAAGTGCCTTGGCGCAGTCAACGGTGTCCTTAGCCATTTCAACGTAGGCGTTCCACATCTCGCTTGGAACAGCGGCGTGGATCAGAACCTGAATGTTTCGCGCGGAGTCCTTAACGTGGTCTGCCACCGAATCCAGTCGTTTCACCATGTTAATAAGGTCCTCACGGTCCCTAGGCGGCAAACCACTACTCGTTAACTCTTCAAGCACGGACCGCCTTAAGGCGTCAACCTCAACCTCTATGAGAAATAATCGCTCCAATCGCTTCTCCACCTCCTCCCTCTGCCCCTTGGAGATGGCTTTAACAGCGTTCTCAAGCTCAACCACGGTATCAATGGCTTCGGTCATCTGCTTGAAGGCGAGGTCTAAGGTCCTCGACCTCCGCCTTGCCATAAACCATCTCTCCATCGAAGCCCGAATCCCCCTATTCCTATACGGATAGTATAAAGTCTAAGCCTTAACCTTTTTCCAAAAAAGAGGTTAATAGCCTCGAAAATACAAGGCTCATGATCTGTAAAAAACAGCCGTCGTTTCAAACGGCGTATCCTTGCACACCCTCACTACCCGTTTCAAAACCTATCGCCTTAGTGGGGCTAGGGTAACGATGAGCGCTCCGATGAAGACCATGCCTATGGATACAGCCTTCATGTACGTGAGCTGTTCACCGAGAAACAGCAGTGCTAGGACCGCGATTTGAATGAGCATAGTGTTCTGCAGTATGGAGAGTTCAAAAGCCTTCAGCCTGGTTAAGGCATGATTCCACAGGAAAAACGCGAGGGCTGTGTTGATGAGGCTTAACCATAGGATGATCAACCATTCATTCATGGAAGCGATGTAGAGGCCTTCCTTGAGTAACGCGGCTGTAAGGAGGGTGAGTGTGCCGAAGCCCATGGAGAAAGCTGTTAAACCGAAGGTGTTAGCACTATTCGCTTTCAGGTAGCGTCTGCTCAACACCATGTAAGCGGACCAGCCCAGCCCCGACAATAAGGTCACCGCAATGCCTGTGAAGGTGTTAGCTGTTATCGGGGCGAGGAAGAAGAGACAGGCGCCTAGCAAGGTCATGATAACGCCGGCAAGCTGAAGCTTCGTAGGGTACTCCCTGATAAAGGCCACTCCTAGGATCAGGGTCATAACCGGTGTGAAGTTTAGGATAAACGTCACGGTAACCGTTGGTAAGTAGAATAAGCCTACGTACTGGAAGCCCTGCGCCACAGAGTAACCTAATATGCCGAGGGCGAGGAGGTTCAACAAATTACCCCTGTTCAAAAGCTTCTTTTGATCGCTGAAAATGGCTAATGCGATGAGAATGAGGGAGGCTAATGTGTAACGGTAAGCGGCGAAGATTAGAGGAGGCAAGTGGCTTAACCCTATCTTTATCAGAACGTAGGAGGTTGACTATAGGAAGGTTACGAGCGAAGCCTGTATTACCGCCGTTAACCGACCCCTATCACTGCTCATAGGTGTTGATCAAACTGTTGTCTCCTTCATTTATTCCTTATATGCTTTTTAAAGAATTTCCTCAGCACGTACCCCTAGGACATTCACATAGAGGAAAACTTAACGATAGTACGGTTTGATGGACGCGTGGTAATAAACGCACTTATCTCAGATTACATTGATTTGTTGAAGCATCTCACATGGTTTACAGAGATTACCTATGGAGGGGTCGCCGCAGTTACCGCACGTTCTAAGCTCCACACACTTCGTCTCTTCCTTAATAGCCGGTATAACCTTCTCGAAGGTTCTTAGAATCGTGTATTTTATACCAGGGTGTTTACTCTCCATACCGTTAACGATAACTCTTAGGTCGCTTCTCAGGGCTGTCCCCGCGTAGGGACATGGTGTAGACTGGAACTTTATACCTTGGAGGTACGCGTATAAAGCCGTCTCGGCTTCAGGGACTTCGTAGAGGGGTTTAATCCTCACCACAAACCTTCCCCCGCTCTCCGTTGTCACGGGCTCGGTCCTCGTGAGTCGATAGATGTCGCCGTGGAAGATGTTAAGGAGGAGGGTTTGCACAAAGTCGTCGAGGTTATGCGCCGTTGCGAGCTTCGAAGCGTTCAGCCGCTTAGCCGCATGGTTTAAGGCCTTCCTCCGGAGGACTCCGCAGTACGCGCAGGGTGTAAGCCCAGACTTAAGCTTCCTCACCCTCCGCACCACCGCGTCGAGGCTTAATCCGTAGAACTCCTTAAACGATACGACTGCATGCTCAACACCTAGCCTTGCACAGTTTTCCCTAGCGATCGCTAAGGCTTCACGTCTATAACCCTTAATGCCCTCGTCGACGGTTACCGCGGCGAGCTTAGCCTTGGGAAACCGCTTCTCAAGCCCGTGAAGGATGTGTAACAGCGCTGTGCTGTCCTTTCCACCGGAGAGGGCGACGGCGGTTGTATCCGTAGGTGTGAGCATACGGCGACTTTTAATGGCTGTGTAAACCCGTTGTTCAACAGACCTTAGGTAATGGTTCCGGCAGAGGGCTTCTCCGGAGTAGAGCCTTTGGAAAACGGCTTCCACGCCGCATTTCATACACTTCAAAACAACCGCCTTCAGCTATGTTCCATCCATGGATTTCACGCCTCGGTCACTTCTGCATTCTCAGGAAATACCCGATCTGGATTATGGTTAGGGCTATGTTAGCGAAGAGGAGGAAGGCGGCGAAAGCGTTGATCAAGGTTCTAAGGTACTTCCGCTTCCTCTCGTCGTGGATATACATTTCCACCATGGTTGTGAAGTAGCCTTCACCGTCTAGGGTGTAGAGGGGTAGCATGTTCAAGACGCCCATGCCGAGGTTAAGGGCATGGGTCCATATGAGAAGCGTTGAAACCGTGAAAACGGTTTGGACATGGTTGAAGGGGATGAACCTGAAAGGCGTGTAGGGTTGAACGAAGAAGGTTACGCCGAGTTCAAGGCTTCGATTATCAAGGACCTGTAATGCAAGGATCCCACGGCTTGTGTTAAGGTTAAGTGTGTCACCGGGTTTAACGGTGCCTAGGAAATCCTCCAATTCACTAAGCGTCCGAGTCTCCTTTCCGTTCACGCCGTAGACGAGGTCCCACTTCCTCAACCCAAGAGCGTAGGCTTGACCCTCCTCTTCCACGGAGTACACTACTATACCTGAGGCGCCTTGAAGTAAAGCCGTTACGAGGAGGAAGGTTAGTATGGCGACTATGAAGTTCATCGCTGTGCCGGCTGAAAGCACTCTCAGCTTTGAAGCGCCTTTAGATTTCTTGAAAACCTCCTCGTCGGGTTCAACGAAGGCGCCGAAGAGCATGAAGGCTAGGAAGACGCCCGCTGATTTTACGGGGACATCTTCAAGCCTAGCGATGACTCCATGGGCGACCTCGTGGCAGAGAAGTACAACCATGAGCGGGATGAGAAGGTATAGGAGAAGCTCAGGGTCGACTGTGAGGCCTGGCATAAAGGGTATAACTGGACCAGCCTTCGCCGGCTGGTAGATGAAGTAGCTGATGTTCCGTGAGAGAAAGTATACGGCGTAGAAGGCCTGTCCGCCGGCGATGAGGACGCCTATGTTGGCGGAGAGCTTTAAAGCCCTCCCGTAGCTCTTAGCCACGCGGTCGAGCCAGTTGTTCAACCGCGTTGTCTTGAAGGCTAGGAGGAAGGGCTCCATCTCCAAACCGTATTTACCGAGGTTGATAAGCCTTGAAACTAGGTAAAGCGCGGCCCAGATAATGGCCATGATCAGGAGGAAGAGGATTTGGTTTGGCATACGGGTTCCTTAAGCCAGCTCACGCATACACAGTCCCTGTCGCGAGGTCATTAAGGTAACGAAGGGGATTGTTATGAAGGTTTCGGAAAGAGCCTGCTTAAAGGCTTCCTAAGGGCTTTTTACATCGATGCCCTACCTCTCCGCGTACCTTCTACGGAGAATAGGGTTACGGTCTAAGAGCTTCTTTAAAGCCGTTTCAAAGGTTTCATCCTCACCCACCGATGTGTTTATGAAAAGACCCGTGCGGCCAGCCTCGTCCCTGCGGGTGAGAACACGAACCCTCTCCCTCACGATGTTCAAGCTTACGCCTACAACCTGCGCTACCTCACCTTCCCTACCGTAGACGGGAGACTCGATGTGCCCCTTAGGTGTAGGTTCGATGAGCGTTAGGCGTTTCGTACACCCAGGTACGCGACATCCCTCTCTGAGGGCTTCAAGGCTGAGCATGCCACCAAACCTGTAGAACTCCAGCTCAAGTGAGCGGAAGCCGATGAGGGGAAAGGTTACGGAGCGGATTTCATCCACGTCGAGGTAGATATGTCCCTTAGGTGTATGTCCCGGAGTTGCCTGAGCGATCCTCCGCGCGTACACCTTAAACCCGCCCTGCGTCAACGTTAACTCAACCTTATGGGATGGGATAACGATGGGGATGACAACGTCGACGTCGCTCCTAGCGTCAACATCCCCCCTTGCGATGCTTCCGTGAACCGTGGAGGGAACGGCGGCTGAGCTTAAGGCTTCCACGATCTCTAAAGCCCGCCGCCTTAGTTTATGGAGTATACTCCAGTGCTTACCATCGTATGGTACCTCAACCCTGTCCCCGTACCTCACAATTTTCTCGGCCACAACCTTTCCCAACCGCTATGGCGCAGTCCAAGACACATGCATAACTGGGTTTAACATCAAGCTGAGCAGGCTAAAAGGTTTGAGGGTTGAATAAGAAGCGGGGTCTTTAAGTCTTGAAGGTCGGGTCTCATATGGGATACGTTGTGACGCAAGAGGTTAGTGCCCCTCTGCGGTATGACGCTGTTAGGTTCGTCTTTGAGCACAGTGACGAAGTTGCACAGCTCAGTCTTCTCCAGTTCCTAGACCTGCTAGAGACGGGGAAAGGAAAAGACCTGATACGGAGTCTGCTGGAGGCCCGGATGCCGAGCGGAGGCTTCCCATCTAGCTTCCACAGGGAAACCGAAGGGATCAGGGAGACCTGCCGGAAGACTCATCTGCTTCTAAAGTGCGGCGTCCCATGGGATGGATTAAGCGTTCAAGCAGCTATGAATTTCCTGCTTAGAAGCCAAAGGGAGGAAGGTGGGTGGAGTGAAAACCCGGCTTTAACCCTTCCTGAAAATGTGGTTGAGCTTAGCACCGTTGAACCTGTTACATGGCTTACAGCGGACGTCGTGGAGCTTCTCCGCGCCGTTGACTTGGGTGAAAGCCCGTCATGCGTTAAGGCTTTGAACTGGCTGAGAGGGATGCAGAGCCACGTTGGGGGATGGACTATGTACGGAAACGATAGTTTCATAGTTGACCCAGATTCAACCGCGCAGATTCTTTTCATGTTCAAGGAAATCTACGGTGAAGAAGACTTAGCCTACGTTAAGGGTATCCGTTTCTTCGAGAAGTGCCTCGACGCCGTCGCCGTAGATGCGGAGAGAGGGTACCACGTTGAACCTAATGGTAAGCGGGTGGAAAACGATGTATACCATCTAACTCATCTACTGCTATCATCGTTGGTTGATACTGAAAGGAGGCTTCAAGCTGGTTACGACCTACGCGATGAAAGAGTCAGGAAGATAGTTCAAGCCATACTTGAGAACCAACGTGAAGATGGTGGTTGGCGCCCATTTTGGACCGCATGCAGCAGCCCAACATACACAGTGCTCACCTTGAAGCTCCTAACATGGCTTGGCGTGTTGAATACCGGGGAGCTGAGGGAACAAGCTTCAAAATACGTCTAACCATGAAAGGCGGAAAACTTATCCCTTCACATTAAACGGGAAACTCCTTCCTACCATTTATTGACTGCTTCATTAAACAAGCGGGTTATGGCTTCAACGCTTTCCTAAAAAAAGAAGTTCCCCTTATGCCTCGTAATACTTACCCCTTAAGCATTATTCATTATTGTGTCGCAAACGTCGAAGCCTGAAAAAAGTAGGTTTCCCGGTTAACTGACTGGGAAGAGCTTGAAAACCATTTGCGAAAGCTAATATGGTAAGGTAACGTTTATTTGTTGAAGGCTTTTCATCATATCCGACACCAGTCCCCAG
>CAYNFI010000053.1:0-12098 GCA_964396445.1 uncultured Candidatus Bathyarchaeia archaeon | reverse complement strand
GGGGTTCTTCATGCCGCTGGCTGAAGGGGATGCGGGGCGGAAGCCCTCTGAAAAGACTTCAAGGGAAAGCCTGTTTTCCCTAGCTGAGAAAGCTGCAGCGGCTATCCTTTCCAAGCATAGTGGAATCATCGCGGTTTATCTGACAGGTTCGGTTGCCCGCGGTGAGGCTACGGAATCCAGCGACGTTGACGTAGACGCTGTTTTAGGGTCTGGTTTTCAGGAGAACAGCCGTCAACCCCCTCTAACCATCGGTGGACGAACTGTTTTCTACAGGCTTCACGAGAAGCAGGTCTTCGAAGACGTTGAAGGTCTTCTCGCACAGTCATTGGTTCTTTCGGCGCAGCTTGTTGAAGCCGTGGTCCTATACGACCCCACGGGTTTCCTTTCAAAGGTTAAGGGTAAGGTTTCCAGGCTTTACCATGAGCCACGTTTCGTCAAGCAGCGTATAAGGCTTAGCCTAAGGTTTGCCGAGGATTACGTCGGGATGGGTTGGGTAGAGTTTAGAAGGGGTAACTTGGACATGGTTCCGCCGAGCATCTGCGCTGCCGTCCTCTACGGGTTTGGACCCGCCCTTTTCTTCATCGCCGACGTAGCTCCAACGGATAGGAGATGCCTAAGCAGGTTGAGGCAGGTCTGTGAGCGGTTGGATCAACCAGGGCTTTACCAGGTCATAACGGAGTTAGTCAACGTTGACGGGGCTTCGAGGAGCTGGGCTTTGAAAGCCTTAGAGTCAGCTGAAGCGCTTCACAGGCTTACCCAAACGCTCCTCGAACACGATGCCGTAGCCTATGAGGAGAATAGGGATTGGCTCAGCGACGCCATGCGGCAATATATGGTGAGTGGGGCAATGGAGCTTCTCGGGGAAGGAGACATTGAAGCCTCCTTATTCTGCTCCATGGAACTCGGGACCAGATGCCTCAACCTACTTAACGGGATGCGTCTAAGGATGTCAGGGTCACAGCGCTTAGTGGTAAAGAAGTTGGAGAAACAGCTTTTCAACCCTAGGGCGTTTGACAGGGATAAGATTCATGAAAGCCTTACAAGAGCCCGGGAACTGACAGCTCAGGTTTGGCGGCTGTCAAGAAGGCTTAGCCGATGAAGCCTTCACACGTTCTTCTTCCCCTCTGCAGACGGCTTCATAGGTAAGCGTATCCTAACCTTTCCTAGATTTACGAAGAGTAGTATTAGGCTTATGATGAAGCAGCTGAGACCTATAGAAGCTGCAAAGGCGAGTTCTAGATGTATAAACCTTACCGAGAACCACATGATATATGGGGTAAACCCCATTATGGAGATAAGGATTAGTCGGTAAACCTGTTTATAAAGTAATTTTTTCCTGTCTGGGTTCCATGTTGACAGAGCCAAGGCGGCACCTCCTATAACCAGCGTTAATGAGCCTAGGGTAAGGTTGGGGGGAATTAGAACCTTACCAATAAAGGTTTCAATGGTGAGCTGAAGGCTCTGCCAACTAATAACGGCGATGAATAGAGTAGCAGTAGCCAGTCCTAGGAAGGCGAGAAGGATGCCCGTATCCTTGGTTACCTTCCATCTCTCTCCCTCATCTTTGAAGCGCTGGCTGCAGCGGAGCCAAGCAGACAGAGCGATTAAGATGAAGAAGGCTGTTGTATACCACAAGTTTGAGGTATACGCCTCGGTGACCTGGGTGGGTATGGGTTGGGTGAAGCCTGACCCCCACCAAGAGTATCCTACAACTACGAATGGGAAGAGTAGAGTGAATATGAGTATTAACAGCCACCACTTTTTCGGTCCCGCAGCTGATGCCGTAGGCTACACTTCCTTTTTCTGGTTAGGGAAACTTTACCATTCGACCTTTTATCCTTTTCCCCAGTCTTCTATCTACTAATTCAGCGCATTAAAGCTCCTATTTTCTATGTGAGACACTCGATCCGTGATTAAAGAATGTTGACCTCACAGTGTCTTTTTAATCAACCTGAACCATCTTAGGTAATTACCTGATATATGGATGAGCGATTCTCCGGTTCCCGGCAATGAAACGCGGCACACGCGTTCTTATTAGGAGGCTTTAACCTATGCTCAAACAGTAAGGTAGAAATTAAGCCTCTACGTTTAATGAGGTGAGTGTAATGCCGAAGTACTGTCCTGAATGCGGCGGGGAGTTAGGTTACGACCCTAGGTTTAAATCATACAGTTGCAGAAGCTGCGGTGTTACCTTCAGCTATCAGGAGCTTCTCGAAGCGTATGATAAACTCGGGGCTAGAGAAAGCGATGAAGAGCTGAAGAGGAAGGAGAGACGGGACTACCTTAAGTGGTGGCTGAAGAGCCGAGAAGAGAAGAAGCGGGGGTAGTATAGGTCTTCGTTCACCAATGAAACGTAACAAGACCTGGGTTAAGCCTAGCTAAACGAGTCATGATAAGATAGCATCCATGATAGCCGTGCATTCCCGAAAGGTAGGTTATAGTGATTTAGAAGCATTTTAAACCGTATTCCAGACTGTATATCCAAACACATCACGTGGTTGTAACAAACTTACTTAAATACCGTAAAGGGATTAAGCATCTCTCAACGATTGATTGAGTTACCCCGACGTAGAGGGAGGCGTAAAACACGGCTTGGCTGTTAAAGCGTTCCCATCAGTAGAGGTTCTAAGTATTGGAGAGGAACTCTTAATCGGTAAAATAGCGAACACGAACGCTCAGTTTCTTTCAAGGAAGGTTACAAGCCTTGGTGGCCGGGTCATAAGGGTGGTAACCGTCGGAGACGACGTTCAGACGATAGCTGATACGTTAAAGGAGGCGTTGAACCGGAAGTCAACGCTAATCTTGACGACTGGAGGCCTCGGTCCTACCTTCGACGATAAAACCCTCGAGGGGATCGCGGTGGGACTTGGGAAGCCTTTAGTTCTCGACGCGGAAGCCTTCAAACAGGTTAAGGAAAAGTACGAGAAGCTATCCGCTGCCAGAGGACAGGTGCTCGAGTTAACACCGGCGCGTGTTAAGATGGCTAAGCTCCCTGAGGGTGCAGAAGCCCTAAGTAACCCGGTGGGAACGGCTCCAGGTGTGCTCCTGAGGTCTGAGGAGACGGTTATCATCGCGCTCCCAGGGGTTCCATCAGAGATGGAAGCCATCTTCGAGGAAAGCGTTGCCCCACTGATTAAGAAGTTATCGAAAAACGTGTTCTACGAGGAGAGCCTCCGCTTGGAGCGAGTGTATGAGTCGGATCTAGCGCCTATGATCGATAAGGTTATGCGCGGTAATCCATGGGTTTACATGAAGTCCCACCCTAGGAGGGAGGAAGGGAAAGCCCACATTGAGCTTCACCTCACAACCTCCGCTGAGAACATGGAAACCGCTAAGGAAAGGGTTGCGCAATCGGTTAAGGAGATCTCAGGGCTTGTGGTCAATTTTGGAGGCATAGTGATAAGGCTGTAAAAATATACCTTATAGTGGTTAATTTAACCAACATATCCATTAAACCATAGATCTTCACCTGAACGCTGAGTCTTCTCCTTCCAGCGAAGCTGTTATTGATGCAAGTATGAGGTTTCAGGGGTAGTTTCAACCGTAGGTTATCCACCGTTTTTCTATGATAGTATCTTCGTGATGACGCCGATTCCCCTCGTTCTTCCCTCCCTGAATACGAACCAGTCCGCGTCTCTTACGTACTCGGGTTTGAACTTGAAACCGAATTTCACGGTCGCTGTTACCCCTGTTCTGAGGGGTTCCTCAGACATCTCCATGAACTCAACGGCTTGTCTAACTGTGTGTATATGAGCTACGGCGTTGTAGCCACGCCAGATCGTTGTAGGGTGGTGGAGAACGGTTACCCTGGCTTCGAAGAAACGTATAGGCTTCATCTTCACGTTTTTATCTAAGACGCACATTCCCTTCGCCACTTCCCCGTACTCTATGTTAGCCAAGGCGAGGCAGACATCCTGTCCGGAGAAGGCTTTACTGACTGAGACGCGGTTCACGTGGATCGAGCGGACTCGAACCACCCGCGCGCTTCCATCTTCGAAGGGACCTATCTGAACGAGGTCGTCTACGCCTATGCTTCCCTGGAGGATGACGCCGTTGACAACGGTTCCAACACCCTTAACGTTGAACTTATCATCGACGTACATGAGGAAGGGCTCGGCGAACTTTTCCTCCCAGCGTAGCCTCGGTGGGAGGAGGTTGAGGAAATCCCTTAGTAGGTTAAGCCCGTAACCGTTGATGTTGGATACGAGGAATATAGGGGTAACCCTGTTTGTAACCATGTTCCTCGCCGCGACCACAACGTCGTCTTGAGACTTCACGGTGATCGGTATCTTGTTAACACCTGGGAACTTTAAGATGGTTTCAATATCTTCCAACACATGGGTAACCTGCTCCCCACCGACCATGTCAACCTTGGTTACGACTACGAAAACCGGTATGCGCAGTGCCACGGCGACGCCTAGGTGTTCCCGTGTTGTGCCCACGATGCCCGCGTTGGCTCCGACGATGAGTACAACGTAGTCTGGTGCACGGCCCATAACGCCCTTCAGCGTCGTCCTAAGGTAGCGTTCATGTCCACCGAGGTCGACGAAGGAGACGACTTTCGCGCTGTGGAGGAAAACCCCGGCTTCATCCAGGGGAGCGAGTAGGTTGTAGTTCACGACCCCGCCGTCGCCGCTGTAGCCGAGTAGATGGGTGGAGATCGATGATGTCCGCCTCATCTTGATCTCGTGTAGGAAGCGGGCGACACGCGTCATGGCTAAGCCGTTTCCATCATCGAGCATGCCGCTGCAGAGAACGCTGATGAGGCTTGACTTCCCTGAATCCACGTTTCCAAGGACGGGGACCATGAGGTAAACCGGGAAGCTTCCCTCCTTACAAAGCCTCACCAAAACCTCTGCGACCTTACCCCTAGGGGCTTCCCCAACCCTTACGACGCTGTGTTTGGCGCCTATGACCTCAGCGGCTTTCCCCAGGACGTCGAGGGAGGTCTTAAGCTCATCATCGGTTAAGCCGATGGACTCGCCTTCATCTGAAACCCCGAGTTCGTAGAAGGCTTCCCCGCCGCCTTCTGTAAGGCGGTAACGCATCTGCGTAGCGATGTGTTCAAGGCTTCGAGGGTCGCTGCTGAGCAGCATGAGCTTATACTCAACGTTCCCCTGCTCCTTCTCAACACCGAGCATGGTGAAACCTGACGTTATGAAGATCGACGTGAAGGTAATTAAAGGTTCTTCGAGGGCATGAACTGCGCTATGTGTCTCCGACCGAGGGCTACACCTTCCAAGCCGGGGAACAGCGGGTCCTCGTTCTCTATGTCTATGGCGCCCTTGAACCCCGTGTCCAGGAGGGCTGATACGATGGCTGCCCAGTCGAGGGCGCCGTATCCAGGTATCCTGTACCGCCACCATTTATTCCCGAAGATTCCTTGATACGCCAGCATCTCAGGGATGATCTCGCAGTCCTTCCCATCCACATGGTAAACGCGGCTTCCATACTTCCTTATGATGGCTTCAACGGGTCCGATGTGGAGCCATACGAGGTGGGATGGGTCGAAGCTTAATCCAAGGGCTTTAGATGGAACGGCTTGGAACATAAGGTCCCACATCTGGGGGCAGTGGGCGATGTTCCCTCCCGGCCCACGGGCAGCCGTTTCAAAGGCAACCTTTACACCGTGGTCCTCAGCGTACTCCGCCATGGGTGTGAAGACCTCTGCGAACGCCTCGATACACTCTTGTACCTTGCTCCCGCTTTCCCGTGGTAAACCGAAGAGCCCTGGAAGCCCGAAGAAGTGCATACCAGCCGGTGAGCCTACGGCTGTGTCAACGACCTCCACGTCGAGTTGTGTACATAGGTCTATGGAAGCCTTAAGGAGACTGTTATTTCTCTTCCTCGCCTCCATGTCGGGGTCGAGGTGGTTAGCCCATGGGGCTAAGGCGGATATGAACAACCCTTTTTCCTTAAACAGCTTCTTAATCTCCGCGACACTTGTTTCCCGAACGATTTTAACATCCATGCCGCTGGTGAGGATTTGGGCTGAAACCTCGACGCAGTCGAAGCGATTTTGAGCAGCCCAATCAACGGTCTCCAATAGGCTCGTAGTCCAATAGACCCTTCCATTATCGCCTAGAAAAAGCGTTCCAGTGTCAAAACCGATGTACATGATATAACTCCCTCGTTTTGGAAAACGTATAGGGTTTACAGGTATTTAACCGATCTTTGAGTGGTTGCTTACGCTCATCGGTTGCGATAAACTCTACTTCAGCTTATCTAGGACTTGTAAAAGCGTGTTAGTGTAGGAGTTATTTGAGGGAAGAACTTGAGTAAGCTTTACCATGACGGTGTAATCCTTATGCCGAATCTCTTGGTCGATGGAAGGCTTCCTCTATAGGGTGGGCTGAGGGTTTAAAGGTGGCGTTGAATAGTTAGTCTAAGGCTGTAATTATGTAGTTCATAGCCTAAGCGGGGATGTGTCCATGTACACTGCGTTCATCGTCGGGATGGCTGGTTCTGGGAAGTCCCTCCTAACCCAGTGTTTAGCCCAGTCGTTTATGGATAGGGAGCAGGATGTTATCACGGTTAACCTTGACCCGGGAGCTTTAACCTTACCCTACAGCCCAGATGTGGACGTGCGGGACCGCATCAACGTTACGGATATAATGGATAAGTATGGGCTTGGCCCTAATGGAGCCCTCGTATACGCCGCGGATTTGATCGCCACTGAGGTTGATAAGATTAGGGAGGATGTGGCTGAGACGAAGGCTGACTACGTCATCGTGGATACACCGGGTCAGATGGAGCTCTTCGCCTTCAGACAGAGCGGCACCTTCATCGCGTCCCGTCTCAGCGAGGGTTCAAAGGCGGTTATACACCTTTTCGACGCCCCCTTCTCAAGCGACCCCTTCAACTACGTCTCAAACCTCTTCCTCTCCGCCGCGTTGTACACGCGCTTCCTACTTCCCCAAATCCACGTACTCACAAAGATCGACCTTGTAGCCCCGGAGAAGGTTGAGGAGGTTGCGGGTTGGTTTGAGGAAGAGGAAAGCCTTGAATACGCCATCAGCGAGAGGCTTTCAGGGGAAACCTACATTCTGACAAGAGACCTTTTATCAACCCTAACCCAGATCGACATCTTCACAGAGCTCATCCCCGTCTCAGCGAGGACAGGGGAAGGCTTCGTCAACCTCACCGCAGCCTTAACGCGGGTCTTCACAGGAGGAGAGGAGGTCGTTGAGTAACATCGTGACGAAGGGTTTTCCCATCGTCTTCTAACGTTTTAAAAGCTTGTAGGAAACTATTTTAAACCTTCCTCAGCGCATATTCTTTTAAAACCATGCCGTCGAAGAAGCGTTTAGATGAGGTTCTTCACCTAGGGTTGAAGGAAGTGCTTCTACTGTACGCTCTCAAGGAATACGGTCCCATAGGTAGGGGTAGGCTTACAGACGTCCTCAGCCTTCCCGAGGGAGTTACACGAGGTTTGCTGACGAGGCTTCAGGGTAAGCACTATGTATCCGCTGATAAACCCGGGTGTAGCATCACCGAAAAAGGGGTGGGTGTACTCGCTGAGAGGCTTTCAAAGCTTCAGGTCAGGTCGATAAGGGGTTATGAAGGTGTTAAGCTCAACGTTGGTCCTGTAAATGTCGCCGTTCACATCGGTGGAGCGTCGGGTAAGGTGAGGCTTGGAATCGAGGAGAGAGATACCGTGATAAGGGCGGGGGCTAAGGGAGCGATTACCTTAACCTACCGCGGAGGCGTCCTTTCGATACCGGGGATATGTGAGCGCCTGGAGGAATACAGGCGCGACGCATGGGCGGAGCTTATGTCAAGCTTCGACTTAAGGGAAGGCGACCTCGTACTCGTCGTTTTCGCGGATGATTACTGGAAAGCCTTAGACGGTGCCTTAGCAGTAGCATCAACATATACTGAAGGGTCAACGCAGCCTTAGTTCCTAGGATCACGGGTGTGCGCGCACCACTTCAGCAACGTGCTTTTTCGGTTACCTATTTAAGGGTTGAACGTTTGACCTATGTCAGGTGTTGTTATGAGGGTTAACAGGGTTAAGAAGGCGCTGAGTGAGGGGAAGGTTGTCCTAGGTCCCTTCATGAAGGTTCCGAGCCCCGCGTTAGTCGAGATCATGGGGTACGCGGGCTTCGACTTCGTCATCCTGGATATGGAGCATGGTCCTTTAGGCTATGAAACGTTGGAGAACCTTGTACGCGCCGCAGACCTCGTAGGGTTAACGCCTATAGTAAGGGTTACGGAGAACAATCCCAGCCTGATCCTTAGGGCTTTAGACGTTGGGGCTTTAGGGGTTGAGGTTCCCCACGTCGGGACTCGAATGGACGCTGAAAGGGCTGTTGAAGCGTCGAAGTTCGTCCCTGAGGGGCATAGGGGGGTATGCCGCTTCGTGAGAGCCGCCAACTATTCTTCCATGGACCGTTACAGGTACTTTGAAGCTTCGAATAGGGAAACTATGGTTATCGGGCACATCGAGGGTGTGGAGGGCGTTAGGAACATTGAGGAGATACTGGATGTGAAGGGGTTTGACATCGCCTTCATAGGTCCCTACGACCTTTCCCAGTCACTAGGGGTTCCGGGGCAGGTTGACCACCCCTCGGTGGTGGAGAAGATGGGGGAGGTTGTGGTGAAGGCTGGGAAGAGGGGTGTGGCTGTAGGCACGTTTGTGGACGATGTGAAGGCGGCTAAGAGATGGATAGAAGCCGGTGTTCAGTATATTTCATACTCTGTTGACACCGGGATCTTCTACGAGGCATGCCGAGGCATAGTGGAGCAGGTTTCCAAAGTCATACCGTCGAGCTAGGTCCATACCTTCACCATTCCACAAACTATCCGGAAATCGTTGATAAAAGAGGAGAACTTAACCTAGGCTAAGGCATCGAAGCCGCGATATTCATAGTAACTATTTTTACGACAGTCTACCTGTGGCTAATGTAAGTGCATGTTTTTAGGAATCCTTTTTAAATATGTTACGGTTAGAAGGTGTTGATGGAGGGGTTTTCCGGAAGCCTTATTGGAGGGAAATGCTTACGGTGGGACTGACGGAAACGTTCACGATTGAAACAGAGGTTACAGGAGCTTACTACGAGGCCCTTCAAAGGTTCATCTCTCAAAACTATCTATTCCCGCATCCGGAGCGTTTTAGAAACATCGTTATGACTAGGGTGGACGGTGACTATGTACTCGCATTCACAGCTTTCGGACCTGAGGACAAATGGTTTGTCAACGTGAATTTCAGGGTTGGGAAACCCGTTGTCATAGAGGTCAGTCCCAGCGATGATTCTGTTCCACAGGCGGCTTTAACCCAGCTAAAGGAAGACCTGGTCATCGGTATCCAGCTCTTCGAGGAGAACGTGAGGAAGACGACGATGTTCTTCGCCTGGGTTGAGGGAATGGAGGTGAAGCTTGAAAAGCTTCCCTCCAAGCTACGGAAGGGTGTTGACAAGATGTTCATGGAAACCATGATCTTCTTCTTCATCCTCTTCCTCGTCGGAAGCATCGTCGCCTTCATGGTTCTAGGCATGTACGCGCCCATCGTCCTAGTAGCCCTCCAGTTCATCCTCGTCCTTTTCTCAAACCGCGTGATCCAGCGTTCCGCGGACTGGGTTATCAGCCGGGAAAACCCAACGGTTCACGTGCTTCAGTACCACATCCCCGCGGAGGACCTGAAGGTTTTCCAGCAAAAGTACAGGTCGGAGGAGCTTCTGAGGGTTAAGGCTGAGATCTATGAGAGGTCACTCGCCTCTGGGAGGGAGCTTAACTGTGAAACAGCGGGTGAAGTCTTTGAGAAGCACGGGATCAAATGCCTCCCTGAGAACATGGCTTCCAAGAAGGTGGACCTCTACGACCTCGTAGGGAAGGCGGCTGAAAGGTTTAACCTCCCAACCCCGAAGGTCGTAGTCTCGAACATCATGTTGCCGAACGCTGCGGCAACGGGTGTAACCCCGAGCCTGGGCACAGTCCTCGTGACAACGGGTATCCTCATCCAGTTGGAGGAGGACGAATTGCTAAGCGTTGTTGGGCATGAGCTCAGCCACCTTAAGGGAAGGGATCCCCTTATCCTCTTCACCCTATCCTCAGCGGAGTATCTCCTCAGGGTCTACGTGCTCTGGCCCATAGTGTTGTTCTCACCCTTCATCTACTTCTTCTTCACCATGTGGGTTATCTACTTCATCGCCAAGTTCCTCGAAGCCAGAGCTGACCTTGAATCAGCCATCAACATGGGGCAGCCCCAGGTTCTAGCTGAAGCCCTTCGGAAGATCGGTTACCAGAAGCTCCGCTACGAGAGGCTTCCATCCTACAGGGCTCAGGGATGGCTTGGATGGGACCCGCATCCCCCGATCTACTTCAGAGTTAACCGCCTTGAAAAACTGGATACGCCGGTGAAGATACGGCATACGCTTCTAAGGTCTATCAAAGAATGTGTTGAAGGACTCTTCGCGGCTGTCTTAGGCTAGACCAGGGTGGTATGGATTGGTTAAGAGGGTTCTCGTCCTCGCAGGGGGCGGAGGGCATACGGGCTACGCCTACGCCTTAGCGCAGGCATTACATGGGAAGGCTGAGCTGGCTTTCCTCGTACCGAAAGGCGATTCCTTGAGTGCACGGAGGCTGGAAGGCTTCGGCGAAGTTGATTACGTGACGAAGTCCCGGGAACCCAAGACCCCACTTCACGTATTCATCCCGAGACTTTTCAAAGCGTTCATCCAGTCTTTCAGGAAGGTTACTAGGCGATTCGATGTCGTGGTGAGCACTGGAAGCAGCCTCTGCGTTCCCCCCGCCCTAGTAGCTTGGATGAAGGGCATACCCATCGTTAACATCGAGAGTTCGGTTAGGTTTGTGACGACATCGAAGACGGCGCGGATCCTACAGCCCTTAGCGGCGATCACGGCTTTGCAGTGGGAGGAGCAGAGGAAGTTCCTGAAGAAGGGCGTTGTGGTCGGTCCGATCATTCCTGAACCTGAGGTTAAGCCTTGGAACGGGGGCTACATCCTCGTCACAGGTGGAACCTATGGGCATAAGCAGCTCTTCGACATGTTAGCTGAAAGTACACTGGGTAACGTTGTCCTCCAAACTGGTCCAGTGGACCCTCGCCCTTACGTGAGGAAGCATCCGGAATGGAAGGTGTTCACGGTGACTGAGCAGTTCCATGAGATGCTAGCCGGGGCGGCGCTTGTCATATGCCATGTGGGTGAAACCCTGTTCGAAGCCGTGAAGTATGGGAAGCCCATAATCATCGTGCCGAACCCTGAGTGGACGAGGACGGCGACGGTTGAGGATGCCAAGTGCTTGGCGGAGAAGATTAACGCCTTGGTTGTAGAGGATATCACTTTGAGGAATCTGTTGGAGGCTATGGGGAAGGCTCGGGAACCCCCTGGGTTACTCGATGGGGCGGGGACGTTGACGCAGCTGATCCTAACCCTTAACAGACTTTAAACAGGTATTGATACGCGGTTTTTCCAGAAGTCGCTGACTTAGGGTTTTTCGAAGTCTTTTCTAACACTGACTTAGGGCCTTCATTACCACATCGTTTCTGTAGGTTGTTGGTGTTTCTAGCCGTTGGTGGAGATGATGTGTTACCTTAACGATGAACTACCTTCTTTTCCAGTTTCTCATTCGTTTTTTCTCACGTCGAGACATCAGGGGAAGCGGTGAGGCTTCTTTTCTTTGGCAAATTCTCCAATGAACCTGTATCATTCCCGCCTAATCACTTTATGACTTGAAGCAGTAGTATTCTTGTCTCTTTAAGTTCACCTGTTGTTGGGTCAACGATTAGGCCTAATGCCTCTAAGGATAGAACCCCGATTAGGACGTCTTTTAAGTCTTTTGAGATTAGGATCGGCGTTGCACCCCGCTTCTTCCCTATCTCTATTACCGCGAAACTTTCATCAAGCTCAGTTGAACCCTTAGCTGTCTCAACCCTCTTCTTGCCAACGATTTTGAAGTCTAATTTCTCATGGGTTTCCCATGGTATAACCGTGAATGTTGCACCCGTGTCAACCAAAGCCCTAACCTTCGCTTCAAGACCTGTGGTGGGGTTCGATAATTTTGCATCTACCCAAACATGACCCATCATCAATCACTCAGCTCGTATCCGATACACGGATATAAACTTTAAAGCCTTAACT
>CAYNFI010000052.1:0-12098 GCA_964396445.1 uncultured Candidatus Bathyarchaeia archaeon | reverse complement strand
AGCAAGGGGTTTAGCCCAATTCGGGGACACGGTGCGGAGGTTAGCGGAGGAAGCGGTTGAAAGCATAAAGCATTTAAGGAATAAGGAAGCCTTGGTAGTTCTGGTTGAAACGGTTATACCTTCAGTCTAGAATTTTCTACGGCCAACCCCACCATCTCAGAGGCATGTTGCGGACTTCAGCCCTTAGGCTTACAGCCTTTTTCCTGGACACGGTTTCACCCCCACTATATGTTTTTATGTTTAACTTAAATACACATTCGGTCGATAATACCCGGGAACAGGCTGTATGAACCCGCTGGAACCCATACCCGGTGATGCAACATCGCGAGCTGCGGTAGACCCCAGAGTAGCAACGCTTACTTTTTTATGCGAATCTAGCAGAGAGAGGGCGTAAAGCTCATGAGCTTGGAAAAGGAAGGGATTCCCAGATGGATGAGGAAGCCTCACATCGAGCACCTCTCGCAGCTTCCTTCATAAACTTCAACGCTTTCACATGGGCTTACCTAACGGTTGGAATACTGAATAAAGTCCAAGAACTCACCCAGGTACAGCCCCAAGAGGGGCTTCCATACATCGCCCTCTACTACTACGCCGCCCTCTGCATCTTCAATGTCATCGGTCAACTCCGGGTGAAAACCATGGGAAGACTCCGCTTCCTCCACGTCTGGGCTGCCTACGGAGGACTCGTTACACTCAGCCCGGCACTCTTCCCACAGGTTATACAAAGCCACTTAGCCCTATTCGCCTTCATCCTCGGCGCCTCCGTTGGAATAGGTATACCCTCAACCCTCGCATACCTATCCGATGTAACAGTCGTTGAGGAAAGGGGAACGATCTCCGGAGCCACGCTTTTCGCGAGCTACATCTCCCTCATAGCCCTAGGAGGAACCGTTCAAACCCTAAATATCACCCAGACCTCCATGGTCTACGCAGCGTGGCGGTTCTCAGCTCTAGCCGCGCTCTCACTCAGACCTAGAGAACCCTTAGCACATGTGGTTGAGAAGACACGGAGCCCGGTGCAGCCGCGGCGCATCAGGTCCTACGTTCTCTACCTCATCCCCTGGGCTATGTTCAGCTTCACCGACCGCTCTACAAAACCTATCGTCGAATCGAGGACAGGGCTTATCATCAGCGAAAAAGACGTACTGGGTTTCCTAACCCTTGCAGGCGTAGCCGCCGGAGGCCTGTCGAGCCTCTTAGGAGGAGTCTTATCGGATCGATTCGGTAGAAAGCGGACAATAACCTTAGCCCTCGCCTTCCTAGGTCTAGGATACGCTATTCTAGGTTTAACCCCTCACGCCCCCATTGCCCAGTTCTACTTCGCCGTCGCCAACGGATGCGCATGGGGAGTGCTCACATGCACCTTCTTCTTCACCATATGGGGAGACCTGTCACCTAAGGGATCGGGGGAAAAATACTACTCAGTCGGCGTACTGCCTTTCTTCCTGGCAAGCTTGGTATCGATAGCCCTCGCAGACCCTTTAACCCTGATAGGCGCCGACCGCGTATTCTATGTAGCCTGCCTCCTCCTCTTCCTCTCAATCCTACCCCTGCAACTCGCCCCTGAAACCCTACCCCAGGAAGCGCTTGAACGCAAAGCGTTTAAGAAATACGTTAAAAAAGCCAAGAGGATCAAGGACGCGTTAGTTAAACGCTAAAGCCCGTCAAGCGTTTCAGCCACCGAAGCCAGCACCTTCACAAGCGGGTGGTCAGGTGTTTCCAACGAGAAAATCTTACGTCCACCAGACCCTAGAACATCGCAGTAGCATGGGATGGCTTCTAGAACGCGTGCGCTGAAGCTCGCGGATAACTCGCTCACGAACTTGTTTTTCACAACGCTTTGCAGCTGACCCAGGTTCCCACCAACCACCTTATTCGCCAGGATTAAAGCCTTCTTCTCGAAGACATCGATGAATTGACTCAGCATCTTCCTCGTTCCCTCAAGGTCCGACTTATCCAAGCTCGTCACGATGATCGTTAAGTCTGAGCCTACGATAGCGTTGATGGATGAGTACTGAATCCCAGGGCTGGTGTCCAGGAGCACGTAGTCAACTCCAGCATCCTCGAAGAAGCTTGACTTCAATGAGAGGAGGCGGCGGAGAACCCCCATCTCCCACCTCCTATCCTTCAAGGTGTACTTTTGAATGGCTTCCATGTCGGGGTCCGCGGGGGCTACGAGGAACCTGCCCTTCACGGCGTATCTCTGAGTCACATCGACTAGGACGTCCTTGAAACCACAGGCGCCGTCGAAGAAATCGTTCAGGTAGAAAGGCTGCCTACCGAGGTTAAACACGCTGTACAAGGAGGGAGCGCGGAAGTCAAGGTCCATTAAACACACGTTTCTCCCCTTGGAAACAAAGATACCCGCCAGGTTTACAGCCACAAGGGTTTTACCTGTGCCTCCCCTGTAGGAGTGAACAGCGATCGTCTTAGTCATACGGTCATAAACCCCCTACTCAACCGAGAAATGCACGGTTCTCCCTTTACGGAACTTTTTTAAATGCCCCGACCGCACCAACTCGTTCAAATGATGGCTCTCAATAGCTCTACACCGTTTCGTTACTTTACTCACATCAACCGCTGTGGTCACACCCTTCTCAACCACAGCCATAGCCGTCTGCCTCAGATGATCGGGTAAGTGAAGCAACGTCATTACATCGAGAAGGTTTAGAGGAAACGAAGGCTCGTTTCCCCGCCTACCCCGCTCCGCAGCGGATAGAAGCATAAGGATTTCCTCCTGGTTCTCCATAACCGTGTCTAACTTCGAACTCAATTCACCTAACAGCTTCCTCAGCTCCTCCAACGATTTCGCGTTACCGCCTTGCAACCAAGGGTTCCCCCGCCCCTTCACTCACGCCATCCCTTATGCCTTTAACGACACCTACATGTGTTTACGCGTCTTCCATTAATACATTTCCCCTGCACTTTAAGAACAAAGCAGTTTCTATGCTAGACATGTTAATAGAAGCGGGGTGTTCGATTACTTAGAGAGCAGCGAAGCGCCTGTCTTAAACGACCCCTTGTTTTTCCTTCTCCAAATGAGTGTCGCGTACCTCTCCGCTACAATGAAGCCCAGTGATTCATACAAGCGAAACGCTGGTATGTTTCCAACGTGAACTCTCAGATATGCCTGCTGACACCCGTTTCGCCGCAGCTGTTCCAACGCGAAGAGCATGACTTGCCTCCCATAGCCCCTGCCCCGTAGCTTAGGGTCGACGGCTACGTTGCTGACCACCCCATTTCGCAGGTTAAGGCTTAATATACCAACGGTCTGCTCACCGTCGAAAGCGTAGTAGAAATTCTCCCGACTGTTGTAGAGGTCTAGGAATTGCTCAGGTAGCCCTGCGAGGTGTTTAAGCGTCTCAGTTATCTGAATGTCAGGGGAACCTTGGAGGAAATTCTCAGCGATTGAAAGGTATTGACGTGCTTCCTCCCTTTTAACAACCCTGAACCTAAGCTCACCGGAGGGTTTAAGGGACTCGTTAAGGCTGCAGACCATTTGATAACAGTCGTCAAAATCTTCGAAGCCACATCGTTTCAACAGGTTTAAAGCCTCAACTTCTGTAGAGGAGAGGCGGGTTAAAGCGTACTGCACGTTTTCCCCCGCCGACAGCCTTAAAGACTCCTTGATAAAGCTCACTATGGTTTCACCCGGCTGCTTCGGGTCGGTTAAGCTTATGATAGCCATGGGTGTTCCAGGCGGAGCTAAGAGCCTCACCGGCTCCCTTCCAACAGCGACTACACCCAAGGGATCAGAGTTCTTAACGAAGACCCAGTAGGGCATTCCCATGGCTTCAGGCTCCTGAATGTACCTGGAAATCTTCTCCAGAAATGGTTTCACACATGGGTCTTTATGCGAGTAGACTAGGATTCTGTTTAAATAACCCATTTCCACTTCCAGCCCTATCTAACCGTGACCTGCTCTGTAGATGGCATACGTACTAATGCTTTTCCCCCGACGCTGTAACTCGCTCCGAGTACAGCTCAATCCCTTCTTCCCTACAGATTAACCTGTTACAGCGAGTATCTAGAGGGTTTGAAACATAGAATAATCGTTTAATCTACGGCGTCTTGGAAAACCAGAACCTCGCAGCTGACTGAAGCGGGTTCTACTTTCGTTTAAAAACCGTTAAACTTATATTACCCTATGTATTTAGTGTACTGGTGTTTAACACTAATACACATGGCACCTGCTTTAAGGTTTAACGGGTAAAAGTGAAACGTAGAAGCCGATGGTGCTTGGAAAATTGACGGCGACTAAGAGAAGAAGCCCGGTTAAGGGTAAGAAAGGCATAAGCCCAGTCATCTCAACGATCATCATCGTCGCCATAGCCATCGCCGTCTCCATCGCCGCAGGCTACTGGATGATCGGTATAACAACAGCCCTCACCCGCTTTGAGAAACTCACCATAATGGAACTGTCAGTGGATGTGACGTCTGGAGGCTACAACATAAGCGTGTACGTTAAGAACGCGGGCTCAGCGGCAACCATGGTAGACGGGGTGCTCTTCAACGAAAAACTCTGCGATGTCTCAGGACTCAGCCCCACATGTCCATACGCCGTTAACCCCTGCGCCACAAACCCCTCTGAAAACATCACCTTCTACGGTGACATACTCACAGCATCCAAGAGAACACTGAACCCAGGAGATTCAATCCGCTTCACCATGTTCTGCCCCCGCGGAGGCCCATTCAAATCAGGAACGAACGTCGACGTCGCTTTAAAGTCAAGCGGGGGAAGGTTCTACTCAAAGACAGCCCTCATACCCTAGACACTTAACAGAATTAAAGCCCTAAACGCAGCTGAACCCCCGAACTACACAGGTTCCTCAAATCGAGTAAACGCTTACAATCGGCGGCGTGGAGGCACATCGCTTTCCATACATAGAAAAGCATAAGCCGTAATAGAACCCTAAACCTTCTAGGGATGATTTCCATGAAGAAAGCGGCGGTTATCGGTGTTGGGAACCTAGGCTCCTGCATCGCCTACGAAGTTGCCAACAGAGGTCTCGTCGAGTCACTTACCCTCGTAGATGTGGTTAAGGACCTGGCTGTAGGACAGGCCGACGACATCGAGCAAGCCCTCGCCTTCAGAAGCAACACGCGGGTTTATCCCGGAGAGTACGAGGACGCCGCGGACTCAGACCTCGTCGTAATAACCGCGGGGAAGCCTAGGACTCCTGAGATGAAGTCACGGCTTGAACTCCTCGAGGTTAACGCACGGATCATCGAGGACGTAGCCGCCCACGTGAAAGGCTTCAATGAACACTGCGTATACATCCTCTTAACGAACCCTCTGGATACCATGACCTACCTTTTCAGTAAGCGCACAGGCGTTAACCGGGAAAAAGTCATAGGAAGCGCGGGGCAACTCGACACTGCGCGGTTTAGAAACGTGCTCAGCCGAATCTACGACGTCAACGTCATGGACGTAGAGGCCTACGTCATCGGTGAACACGGTGAGCATCAGGTACCCCTATTCAGCAGGGTCAGACTCAGAGGCGAGCTTAAAAGCTTCACAGCAGTCGAGGAGGCGAGGCTTTGGGAGGAGCTGAGGGATTACGCCATTAGGGTGGTTGCGAAGAAGGGTGCCACCGTCTACGCCCCCGCGAATAACACAGCTGAAATGGCGCAGGCAGTCCTCAGGAACGAAGGAAGGGTTATGGTCTGCTCAACGGTATTATCTGGTGAATACCGGCTGAACGATGTAAGCATCGGTGTCCCCGCCGTCCTCGGAGCGCATGGTGTGGAAAGAATCCTGGAATGGCCGCTGAACGATGAGGAGACGCGTATGTTCTACGCTGGCGCAGACGCGTTAAGGGAGACGAACACTAGAGTCTTCTAGAGGAGTTGACGTAAACCTTTATTCTACGTTATGGAAGAACCTGGATCAACGCCATTTATATAAGAGCGTTAAACTATTTACGGCAAGTGTGAGGTTTCAGCGTTGCCAACCGTCTACGATGTACCCGCCGACCTCTTCATAGCGCGGCTTGCCCTCGAGTTGAAGGAAGGGGAGCAGAAGATACAGCCTCCTCCATGGGCGTGGCAGGCTAAGACTGGGGCACATGTGGAGCGGCAGCCAAACTCCGATGACTGGTGGTACGTACGGGCTGCTTCCTTGATGAGGAAGCTTTACATCCATGGACCCGTAGGGGTTTCAAGGCTTACCTCAGCCTACGGTGGGAGAGAGAATCGGGGACTCGCCGCGGAGCGGGCTTGGAGCTCCGGTGGGAACGCTGTCCGGAAGGTTCTACAGCAGCTTGAAGCCTTAGGGTTTGTGGTTAAGAAGGATAAGCGGGGCAGGGTGCTTACGAGTAAAGGTAAAGCCTTCATGGACGAGGTCGCTACGGCGTTGTTGAAGACCAAGGCTAAACCGTAACCAAAGCGCTGAATTCCAACAAGGGGTGTTGGATGTGAGTGAGGAAGAAGGATACGAGGAGCAGGAGCTTGAGGATATTAAACGCCGGCGCATGGTTGAAATCCAACGACGTTTACTCGAGGAACAGCGGAGAACCCAGGTTGAGCGTCAACAAGAGCAGCAGAAACAGGTGGTTCTCAGACAGATCCTAAGCCCCGCAGCGAGGCAGCGCCTCTCAAACCTCAGAATCGTCCGACCGGAATTCGTGGAGCAGCTTGAACTTGAACTCATACAGGCTGTGCAAACGGGGAAAATCCAAGTCCCCATAACGGATGAGCAGCTAAGGGCGCTCCTGGGGAAGCTTCAGGTGCAGAAACGTGAAATACAGTTTAGGAGAGTTTAGAATGGCGAGGCATAAACCATCAGCGAAAAAGCTGCGACTGGCCAAGGCGGGGAAGGAAAGTAAACCCGTGCCAACATGGGTCGTAGCACGCACCATGTACAAGGTCAGAACCTCACCTAAACGAAGGCACTGGCGAAGGGTAAAGATAAGGGCTTAAGGAGACGGTTACAGATGACCGAGCAAGCTGAGGATAAAGAAATCGAAGAAGAGCAGAAAGAGGAAGAGGAGCAGGAAGAGGAAGAAGAAAAGGAAGAGGAAGAGCTTCAGGGAGCCGAGGAAGCGGAGGAAGCTGAAAAGGAAGAAGTGGCTGAAACGGGGGAGCTGGCGGAGCGTGAGGAGAAGGGTGAGCTTGAAGTCGCCAAGGAAGTGCGGAGAGAAGAGGGTGAGGAATTAGGTGAGGAAGTCGCGGTGTTAACTATACCTTTAGGCAGTGTCTGGAAGGATGCGGCGAAGAATCGGGTGCCTAAAGCTGTTAGGACTTTGAAGCGGCTTGCAGCGAGGTATCTGAAAGTTAAGGAAGATGAAAACCTTAGGTTAAGCGGTGAGTTGAACACCATTCTATGGAGACGGGGTATCGGGAACCCCCCACGAAAGGTTAGGGTAAGAGTCTTAAAGGATGAGGAAGGGGTTTACACGCTACACCCCATAGGTGTCGGTGTAGACTAGGATTGCCCATCAATTTCTTCCACATCGTCGGAGACCCGAACATCGGGGTTTTCACCCTAACCACAGACGGTTTCCTCATAACACCCCCTCTTCTATCAGAGGGTAAAACCCGCAGACTCGCGACGTATTTAGGCGTAAAGACCTACGTGAGGACGCGGCTCTACGGGTCGAAGCTTTTAGGCATCCTCAGCGCTGCTAACTCCCACGGCATCGTTGTCCCAGAACTCGTATCTGAAGATGAGGCTGAGCTGCTCCGTAGAGCACTTAAAGTCAACGTGTACACCGTTTCCTCCAAGTGGACGGCTTTAGGGAACGCTGTTCTAGTTAACGACAGCGGAGGCGTCGTCGACCACAGGATGTCAGAAGTCACGGTTAAAGCCTTAGAGGACGCTTTAAAAGTCGAGCTAAGGCGTGGAACCGTAGCCGAGCTTCCCTACGTAGGCGCCCTAGGCGTAGCCACGAACAGGGGGGCTCTAGTCCACCCAGGCGTCGGGGTTGAAGAGAGGAAGAGCTTGGAGGAGGCCTTGAAGGTCCCGGTTTACACAGGGACCGTAAACGGTGGGACACCCTACATCAAAGCCGGGCTTCTAGCCAACAGCCAAGGCGTTGTCGTAGGAAGCAGCACAACGGGGTTAGAGCTCGCTAACATAAGCCATGCCTTTGAGGAAACGTGAAAGCAGAGTTAACCTCTCGCCTTACATACCCGTTTAACCAGCCACATCCACGCTTTACTCAACCTTTACGATGAATTCCCTAAGCATGGAGACGAGTCCATCAACAGCCGCTGCGAGAAGCTTCACACCTTTCTCCCGCGTAGCCAAAGACGGGTCGCCTTCATACCCGTCCCCCGTGACCTCCTCGGTGTCCAGTATGAGGCCTCCCATGAACCACGGTGCCTTCACGGCGCCTGGGATGTTCTCAGACATAAGCTCAGGGTATAGCGCAAGCGCTAAAGAGGTTTCAAACTCGCACGCATGCCCCGGGATAAGCCCCGTCTTCAGCACCGAAGCCGCGACTTCACGGGGTATGAGAGACCAGTAGGATATGAAAAGCACCTTCAAGCCTAACTCATCCCGCGCCCTTCGTGCAGCTAGGAAACCCGGCGCACCGTTACCCGCGTGGCCGTTAACGATGGCTATCCTCCTTATTCCATGATGTTTCAGGCTTTCACACAGGTCGATCACGGTGTTAATGAAGGTCTCGTACCTAAGCGTTAAGGTTCCCGGGTAACCCATGTGATGAGGGGAGAAACCCACCGCCACCGGGGGAGCGACTACGACCTGAGGGTAGAGGGTTTCCGCAGCCTTCCCCACAACGTAAACCGTGTTCGCCGAGTCCACCTTCAAAGGTAGATGGGGACCATGCTGCTCAACGCTACCCGTTGGTATTACAGCGACCTTCACCGTTTCCAACATCTTCTGGAAATCCACCCGGGTCATATCCTCGATGAAAACCTTTCTCAGAAACCTGCACCTCCTACGGAGTAACCATACGAGCGTCTCGTAGCTTTCACGATGACAAAGATACCTACCTTACCCTAACCCTTATATGCCTTATCGATGCCGGTAAATTCCACCAAAATATAGAGTGCATGCTAATGACCGTCCAAAGTTATCATCATCCATAACGAAGGGAGACGGTGATAGCTATTACGCTTCTAAAGAATATTTAGAAGAGACTTTAAGCTGCTGAGGTATTAAAGGATGTAAAAGGATGCCTACCTAGGGCTAAGGGGTAAACAGCGAATGGCGCGTGTAAAGGTTTACCGGGTTACCGGGGAGTTTATGATGGGGAGGCTTATGACGCGTTTCAGTAAGGATATTAAAGCCGTTAAGGAGTCTGATGCCCTAGATAGGGTTTATAAGGAGATCGGGAGCCGTCATAAGGTGAAGAGGCGTATGATACAGATCACGCGGGTTGAGGAACTTACCGAGGAGGGTGAAGAGGTTGAGTAAGAAGGCTGTGGATGAGGAAGAGGAGATGCGTCGACTGATCGTTGAGGCGGAGTTACTCGAGGGAACGCTGAGAACGCTGAGAACGCGGATTGACTTAGTTGAAAACGCGGTTATAGAATCGCGTATGGCTTCACAGGCCCTCGCAGGTGTGAAGGCGGAGAAAAAGGACGCTGAGGTCCTCGTCCCAGCAGGCGGAGGCGCGTACATCAGGGCTCGGATCGACGACACGGAGCGGGTTATCCTAGGCGTAGGCGCAGATGTCTGCGTTGAGAAAACCGTTGATCAAGCCTTAGAAAGCGTGGAGCAACAGATAAGCCAGCTTGAAAAGTCGAGGTCAGCCTTAGAGCAGCAGTTCGCTCAGGCTTCGGCTAAGCTGGATGAGGACCGGGAGAGATTATCAGAGATAGCGCGGAAAAGGGAAGAAACCGGTGGAAGAGTATAGGAAGATAAGCTCGTAGTAGAACACGGTGCGGGGATTAGGTATCGCTTCCCAGCGTCTATGAAGTCAAGGTGAAGGCGGGGGAACGCGCCTAAGGATTAAAGGGTTTATACAAAGTAAAGTTCGAGGATTAACGGGTATGAAGTCCACGGTTACCGCACATCCTATTCAAGGTTTAATCAAGTACCATGGGTTGCGAGATGCCAAGCTGAGGATTCCGTTTCACGACAGTATCTCGGTGTGCATCGACGCCCTGAGCACAACAACCACCGTTGAAACGGGTGAGTCTCTGAAGGAGGATTTGATCACTGTAAATGGGAGGAGGTTTCAAGGAAGAGAACGGGAGAGGGTTGAAACCGTTCTCAACGCGTTAAAAACTATGGCTGATTACCCGGGGCATTTTAAGGTCATGTCTAGAAACAGTATAATGGGTGGAAAAGGACTCGGGTTTTCAGCTTCTGGTTTCGCAGCCCTAGGCTCAGCCGCAAGTGCCTCACTGGGTCTAAACATCGACCATGTATCCCTCTGTGAAACCGTTAGGTTAGGCGCTGGATCTGCTACTAGAAGCCTTGCAGGAAGCTTCGCGATATGGTACGCGAACAGGAACGGGAGATCCTACGCTGAGCAACTGGTAAACCCCGAAGCCTTGCATCTAGTCATGGTCATCGTACCCATCTCCTCCACCGTTAAAACCGATGAAGCCCACGTTGAGGTCCTCAGCTCACCATTGTTTGAGGCTAGGCTGCGACATGTAAACGTTATGGTTAAATCCATGGTGAAAGCCGTAGAAGAAGACGATATTCCAACAATTGGAAGGCTTGCTGAAGAAGACAGCCTGAATCTACACGCGATCACGATGACCGGTAAATCACGTATCGTTCTCTGGGAACCGGGAACAGTTCAGGTGATCAAAGAGGTTGAGAAGATGCGAGAGGAGGGAGTACCCGCGTGGTATTCAATAGATACAGGTCCATCCGTTTTCATCAACACGTCCAAGGACCACGTGGGCAAAGTAGCCAGCAGGCTTCGAAAACTAGAGCCGTTAAAGGTCATAGTCAGCGGCGTCGGCGATAAACCTTCATTCACCAGCAATCATCTATTCTAGGTCAGGTTATTCCCATGGAGCCTAACGTTGAGGACGCCCTTAAAGACCTCGCTGAGCGGATCGTGTCATGCAGGCGCTGCATGAGGCTTAGAACCCACTGCGAAAGAGTAGCCCAGGATAAGAAGAAGGCTTACAGAGACTGGACCTATTGGGGGAAGCCATTACCAGGTTTCGGCGACGCCTATGCGAGGCTCCTCATCATAGGCTTAGCACCGGCGGCTCATGGAGGCAACCGGACCGGGCGGATGTTCACGGGAAACGGCTCCGGAGACTGGCTTATCCGAGCGCTCTACGAGGCTGGGTACGCTAACCAGCCCTTAAGCTTAAGAAAAGACGATGGGCTACGGCTTAACTCAGCCTACGTCACTGCAACTGTCCGATGCGCTCCACCAGCTAATAAACCTACAAGGGAGGAAGTTGAGAACTGCACCCCATATTTGAAGGAGGAACTTCAACTACTTAACAAAGTAAACCTCGTGCTCACACTTGGGAGAGTAGCCTTCGAAACCTACCTAGCCCACGTACCTGAAGGCTTAGCAGCTCCTCGACCAGCCTTCAAACACGGCGCACTCTATCGTATAAGTGAAAAGACGTCTTTGCTGATGGCTTCCTACCATCCGAGTAGGCTGAACACGCAGACTGGTAGGCTCACATGGAATTCGTGGACACACATATTCACCGAGGCACGTAAACTCCATAGCTGTAAACCCGGATTTCTTAAATAGTTTCACCTCGATCAATCTAATGCCATTACGGCAACCCGGGTTCAGCTTCCGGGAAGCCGTGGCAATTAGCTTAACGTAAAAGGTGGACGATTATGGAGTTGGTGTTTGGTTATGGTACCCTAGGAAATTTACCTAGGCTTCGCAGGTGCTATGTCCACAGGTCTTCGAGTTACGATCGATCCGGTGGAAACGCTGATTACGTGCTTATCCAACCGGGGGAAACACGGTGTTTCACCCAGTTACGTGGAGCTGGTGTAATCCGCCACATCTGGTTCGGCGGAGGCGCTGATGAAGCCCACTACAGTCGAAGAGTTTTACTCAGAATGTACTGGGATGGAGAGGTTAATCCCAGCGTTGAGACCCCCCTCGGAGACTTCTTCGGTGTCGGCCACGGCGCAGCCGGCAGCTTCTATTCACTGCCATTATCCATGTATGTAGCGGATA
>CAYNFI010000051.1:0-12421 GCA_964396445.1 uncultured Candidatus Bathyarchaeia archaeon | reverse complement strand
ATTATGCAGTCATGATTAGGGACGAGTTTAACGGTGGACCTATCGATGTCGTAGGTGTGTCATTTGGAGGATTTATCGCGCAACATCTAGCTGCTGACCATCCCAGCTTAATCCGCAGGCTTGTCATCGCTATGGCTGCTTATAAAGGGAGGGAGGAGAGTTTACAGTTGGATATGAAATACGCTGAACTAATGAGCCAAGGCAAGACAAGGGAAGCTTCTACTACAATGCTAGCTACTATACCCGCGGGAATCAAGAAATCCTTTTACAAGTTTATCATATGGCTTTTTACCCCCATTATATTGAGCAAACCTACCAGTCCTAATGACTTATTAGTAGAGGCTAAAGCAGCGTGTGAACATGATTCTAAGAATCGGCTTGCCGAGATTAATGTTCCAACCCTCGTGATTGCTGGAGACAAAGACTTCTATTTTCCCGCGGAGTTATTCCGCGAGACAGCAGCAGCGATCCCAAATGCCAAGCTAATCCTCTATGAAGGCATTGGTCATGAAAAAGTATTAGGAAAACAGTTTGATGAAGATGTCCTTAAGTTCTTAAGTGATAACGAAGGCGAGGGTCCTTAAGTTCAATTACTTAATATTCTTCTAGCATCTTCGTTGATCCGAGTGAGAAATTTAGACGAGATAAGTCACGTATCCCGGGCTACCAAACTTCGGAGTTCATTTTATGGTCACTCAGCCAAGAGAGGGCTTTCAGTGTGTTAGAAAGTGTTAAGTGTAGTTCAACATGAGCGTATATAGGGTGATAAAATGATCTTCATCACCGTTGGCAAGTGGAGGAAGAAGCCTACAAAAGAGATGGTGGCTCAGGCAACGAAGCTTGTAGAGCAGGGCCTTAAGGAGATGGGGGGCAAGATCTTAGGTTGGTACTGGACACTGGGCAGATACGATATAGTCTTCATAGCAGAGGGAAAGGACGAGAAGAACTACATGAAGACCACTATCAGATTCGGCGACATGCTCGCACTGGAGACCCTCGTCGGAGTGCCCAGGGAAGAAGCAATCAAGCTCGTAGAGTAACCGAGCGTTAACATAAAAGGTCTTGATGTAAGCTTCAGGCTCCGAGTTCTGGAGCCATCCCTACTCTTTTTTTTGTTCGCATGCGTGTCCTAAAGTACCTGTCAAGCGTTAAAAAGTGAAGCAATTGCCAAACCCCTACAATCTAAACGACTTTTCCTCCAGTCAAATCCCTCATGTTAGTTAATTGGAAGTGAGAAATTTAAACGAGATAAGTCACGTATCCCGGGCTACTAGAAAAAACCCCAGAACTTTTCAGTCACTTCCTCTTTCTGAGTAGCTATGTTCTTATTGAATATATATTTGAATTGCTAAATTGCTGGTTTTGTGAAGGGGACTGTTAAGCTTTTATTTCCCAGCCTCACCCTGAAGCTCCTTACCCGTAAACAACATGCCAGAAAACCTTGACAGACAAAGGCTCCTTAAACCGAAACTTCCCGCTCAAACCCGAGGATCATTGATATTTTTTACCTCTCTTTACAGTACTCACTTCGGTGTCGTTCACTCAGATCGGAACTAAAACCAGCCTAAAACCTAATCTCTACCAATGAACTTTCTCTTCGAATCTCGCCTGATCCTCCTCGATCTCTATCGGATCTAGGTAGCGCGTCAATGTTACAGTATTTGATAGGCTTTCCTAGTTTCTTAGCATAATTGAATGGAAGGTAGCAACCATTATTAAGGGAAAAATCGATGTATTGTCATCGTTTTCCTCGAGATTGAGGTACTGGGAATGTTAGAGATCGAAAAAATTTTAGCAGCCACATCAAAGAACCTTGAAGGTCTTTCTTGGTATGAATTAATCAGTAAATTGGGGCTGCTATCGTTTAACCCTCAGGGGAATAAACCTATAGAACTCATCGTCAAATTAACCCGAATTACAGATTCCAGTACGGTGTTAATAGTCGGGTGTGGGGCAGGTAGTACTGCTGTGCACCTGGCTGAGATTACTGGAGCGATGGTGTATGGGGTCGACATATTGCCAGAATCGATACATACTGCTATTGGCCTTGCATCAAAGTCGCCAGCCTATGAGAAATTACATTTTCAGATAGGGGATGCACATGCGTTATCCTTCCCACCCAACACTTTCGACGTGGTTATCACTGAGTTTATGGCGTTTTTCCTGCAACAGAGCGCATTTGAGGGGTTTTTCTCGGTGTTAAAACCCGGTGGACAGATTACGCTGGCGGAGCTCTTGAAAGATCCACAGGTAGATGCCAGAGCGGATGCGAAAATCCTGGCGGCAGAGCGAATGTATTCCGACGTAGTAGGGTATAAATTTCACATTCCCTTAATAACTGACTACGTCGAATGGTTGACACGAGCGGGTTTCCAGGACATCCATGTAGCTGAGAGATTTTCTGAACCGAATTTTCATGAAAAGATTAGGATGGTTGGGGGTTGGAAAAAACTCTTCAAGATTATAGAAGTTCTGCTTAAACTCATGCGAGCAAGTCCAGTGCTTAGGAAGAAATTCATCCAAGTAGGACTCGTGAAGAGAGTACTCTACCAAAACCGACCTACCGCGAAATACATTTTTCAGGCGATATTGGCGGGACGTAAACCCTTATAACTCATATTAGAAACAATTTTTAACATTTCAAAAAGGAAAAATTCGAAATCGAAAAGAAATAGAGAAAAGGGTGAACCTTGCTGAAAGTGGAACTGATTGAATGGCTGCTCGCGGGTGAGCCTTGGGTAGTTTATCGCACGCTAAAAGACCTCCTGGATAAGGATGAGGAAGACAACGTTGTCGTGAAGGTGAAAACGACGATTCCTCAGCACACGCTCATGAAGAAGATCTTTGGAGGGTTGAATGAGGAGGGTTATTGGGGGACCCCGAAAGACATTCACACGTGGTGGCCGAGGAAGGATACTACTTTCTGGATACTGCCGATGCTGGCAGATTTCGGCTTCACCGTGGAAGACGAAAGAATTGCTCGAGCTTGCGAATACGTGCTTAGCACTCAGCTTCCGTTTGGCGGATTCGGATGGGATCCGCCGACTCACGCCTACGATTGCCACAGCGCTATTATAATAGAGTCGTTGGCAGGGCTGGGTCTTATAGAAGACTCGAGGTTGCAAACGGCGTATGACTGGCTTGTTAAAAGGCAGCGCCTTGACGGTGGGTTTTGGTGCAAGAACACTGGACAGGTTTGCGGACTGAGAGAGGAAGAGCCGAGCTGCGCTATGGCTACGATGTTTGTGCTCGGGGCGTTGGCTCAAAATCCTAGGCTTAGGAATAGTGTATATGCCAGGAAAGGGGTTGACTTTCTCTTCGACTGCTGGGAAAGTAGAGGGAAGATGAGGTACGCGGGTCATGATAGCCGGATTGGAACTGATTGGGATAAACTGAAATACCCTTTTACAGACTATAAAATCTTGAAGTTTTTAGATGTTCTCTCTCGGTTTGAACACGCTGAGCAAAGGCTTCGAGGATCAGAAATGGTCAAACGGTTTATGTCAAAGCAAGATGGGAAGGGAAGGTTTACACCCGAATCAACCCATAAAGTTTGGTCGGATTTTGACTTCGGACAAAAAGAAAGACCTTCAAGATGGATCACCTTCCTAGCTTTACGAATAGAGAAGAGGGTTTACAGATAAAAAAACGAATCATCTGGGATAGGGCAGTCGTTATCCGCCAATTCCGACTTGAAACCAATTTCAACGTTAATTCCTGGATGTTTTTCATGAAAAGGTTTAGAATCAGGTCGTAACATCAATATTTTGAACCGATATTTGAACTGAAACTAGGTTACTACTATACTCTAGCCGAGGCACTGTTTAAGTTTTCAGTTACTTGGGTATCATTCACGTTCTTACCCAATTCTTTTAAGTATCCTTAAAACTAAGAACGTAAGCCATCTTGAAGGCTGCTTCTTCTGCCCAAAATCCCAGCCTTTCCATGCTTTCCACTCCGATTCAGGTGTATATTTTCCTTCACGGTTAGCTTTTGACTTCACGACTTCCACCATTTCCTCTATCCTTTTATCGTTTTTTAACCACTCGAATTGGGACAATACGTCTAAAACGTGTAAAAGGTCATACCAGATAAACGGCGCTTTCGTTTTCCTGAAATCTGTTCCCATATAGAACATGTAAGGATGCTGTTCTTTACTCTTTTTCCACAAATTCAACAGGCATTCTGCTCCAACACGGGCTTCTTCTCCATCCTTCCATTCATCCAACTGCGATAACATCTTTAACATTACAAGAGTGGCGTAGGGGCAGGGGTCATCCTTCCTACCCGGTCCCCTAAACTTACCCAATTCCCTTGAAACAGTGCAAGGCCATCCATTCCCACGAACTAGACCAACCAGATATTTCACCGCTTTTCGAATTTGTTCATCTTTATCCAGTCCAAATTTAACCAAGGAATAGATGATGATCGGGGCATCGCATAAAGCCCATGCCCACTCATCGCTACCAGAGCCTCCAAAATGTCTAGGAATATTCATCGGTAGCTGAAAAAGTCCTTCAACCGATCTATGTTCATATACCTTTTTAACAATCACATCGACGTAAGGATCGTCTCTTTTCAGACCTAAATCCGCGATAAAGGATAGTTTATGGAAGGGCTGGCTTGCACTTTTATGACTGCTTAAGACCATCCCAAGTCAATCTATCAGTTCTCCCAATAACGATTGAATTTTAGGATGATTAATCATCTCTTTCCTCGCGCGAATTACTCCAGGTTCATCTTCAAATTGTTCAAGCAAATCCACGCGGGTTCTGTACTCAATCCAAGGCTCTCCCTCCAAAAGCCACTTCATTATTTCCTTCATTGGAGTCCCTCCCTGACACGGTTTTAACACTCTAAATTACCGGCTTTTAAAACGAATCATCAAATTCTGATTTAAAGATGTCTACCTATTCAATAGACCATGAAGAACTATCGATAGGGAAAAAACAGATAAGACAGATGAGTTATGGTATCACTCTGTACAGTTGAGAGACCTGGTCTACTGGTCCAAACATATCATTTCTCCCTCGGGTAGACCCCTAACGGTGACTGGAAGGCGTATGAGTTGGTGGAGCCGTTGTCCCATCAGAAGGAGGCTGGAAGATCGCTGACGAGTTTATTTTCTCCATCTATTTTAATTACGGTACCAGTGAAGTTTGTTTCCAACAGTTACATTCAACACCTTCGAAAATTACACTAACCTTTAACTGAAATAAAGGCTTTCGCAACCCAGATCCAAGCGCGTAACAGTATTCCTTCAGCAACGAGAGCAGTTGCTAGGAAAAGTGAATACACTAGGAACCAGGTAGAGGAGGTGGTAGGAACGATCAAGTATAGAGTACTGACTGAAAATAATAATGCGCTAACTGGGAGTAGAGCCCCAGAGACCTTGAATCGTCCCTCTCCAGATTCCAACGAGGTAAGAGCAAGAGCCCTCTTGTAGAACATGCTGGCAAGAAGAAAGGATATGGAGGCAACCGCTACCATTAACTTGAACATTTGTCCTATGTAAATATCATAGGGAGGTGTACTGCGGTATACTCCTTCCAACGCCACCATGATGACTGCGATGTTTGTAATAGACGCTATGCTGGATATGAAACCGTACCGTGCGTTTCTGAAAATCCCTTCTTCTGCGTAGAGTTGGGCCAAGCCTTTGAAAGCTAGAAGGAATAATGTTCCTCCTACAAGGGCTGCTAAGATGGAAATCAAACCTAAAAAGATCAAGATGAATTCCTGGGTTTCCCCCCCGATAATGGGTATTGCTGTCGTGATAAGAGGCGGTATGAGTGCAATAGCACCTAAAGGAATAGGGATGAGAGTGCTGCTGGCGAGCAGTGATGCACCGATGCCACCAAGAGTCTTACAGGAGTGTAAACTTCTCATTATTTAGAAATTTATCTGATATTATATATTAACTTCGTCTCTCGCCAATAAATATGGGAGGAACCAAGCCTAGATTTTTCTAGTTTTCTGAGATAAGGATGGGATCAAAAAGGTAGTTAATGCGGATCATGGTGATCTTAGTAGAAATAGGGTTCATCTAGACTTGGGAGAAGGGACTCCTTGTCATAGATTTTCAAGGGGAAAGAACTCAGTCTTCGTAGAGCTGACAAGGTTCGCCTCTGTGGGTAAGCATCGGCGTGCGAAACAATGGCTCCATCCTGAAGTACAACGCTGTAAAGGGAGTCATAAAAGAGCTTGCGGTCAAAGCCAAGATAAGGAAGAGGGTATATCCGTACCTTTTTAGGCATTCACGAGCAACAAGACTTGCCAATGTTCTTACCGAAGCCCAACTCAAACAACATTTCGGCTGGGTTCAAGATTCGAGGATGGCGTCAACCTACGTGCATCCACAACCCCGCTCACGCTAAGTTGACAACCTCATTAATGATAGGGTAATGTTTATATATCTGATTGTATATTAATATATAATATTGGTGTGGTTATTGAAAATTAAACCTTTCCCAGCTATAGCTATATTGGTTCTCATCGTAGGTTTTCCAGCGTCAATAGTCTTCGGCACCCAAGACGACTTGATCATCTCCATGAGCGTTATTATGGATGGGAGACCGGTTGATGCCTATATCTACGTTATGACCTTGATGCCCCAGGGTTTCACCTACTTCACGAAGGTCAATGCCTTAGGCGGCTCAGCCGTTGTGAGGTTAAGCCTTGGAAGTCTCCTAACCCCCTGGCGTGAAGAGTACACGACGATGGGTCGCTTCGCCCTACCCTACATATCATTAGTGGCATTATCCCAAGACCGTGCAGGCTTAGGGTTTGTCACGGTGGATGAGGGTGAGTTTACGGGGCCGGTCCTAAAGAGGGCGGTCATAGAACTCACACAAGAACGCTCCCTCGAGTTCCAAGCCTCATCAGACGTTGGTCCACTAGACGGTCCCGCCTTGCTAGACTGGTACGAGTCGGATAATTACATAGCTACGGGTGAGCTGAGGACGAACCCCAACGCCTGGGGGAGCCTAACTGGGGCGTACTATACTAATAGCTATATAGGTTTCTCCGTAAATGCCTTCTTCACCAGCTGGAGCCTATACAGCTACTACTGGGTTCTTAAAAATGCCGCGGGTAGCGACGGCCTGTCTGTACCGCGCGGCTCATTGGGATATGTGTGGATGAAGGTAAAGTACAGGTGGGAACTCTGGGGAACTGAACAAGGAAACAGGTGGCACTATCTTTACATTAAAGACTTCTACCCTGAAACAGTTGACGCCACCCTGCAGAAGCTAGGAAACGAGGCCCAAATAGAAGAGTGGATATACGACGGACAGGCTACCAGCACAAGTCCATACATCCACATCTTCTGGAGACTAGTATTCAATATCACTAGGGAGAGCTCATCCGTGGATGCTATGTGGTTCACGAATTTGTTGCACTTAATTGGAAAGATACCAAAGTACGTTCTCGACGCAGCCCTAGTCGCCAGCCTTTTGATCAACGTGGACTTCGTCTATACTAGTTTCACGGCCTTCATTGTAGAGATTTACGTTTACGCTGATGCTGGGACCACGCATAGGCTATACTACATCAAAGACTATTATAATGGCTTACCATATCCTGCATACTACTGGAAAGTAGAAAAGGTTTAAAGCTTAAACGCTCCCTCTTTTTCTAACGGCTATGTGCCTACCTTTAGTGGTAGTCTTATCAACAGGTATACTTGTAGCCTTGGCTTCAGGCGAGCGGGTTTTCCTTAAAAATATGTTCTGGCTCTTCGCCATTGCCATACCCCTCCTAGGCGTGTTCACGACCATAATCCTAAGCCTCACACTGCGGCGGGCAGTGTTACTGGCTGTATCAGCCTCTATTCTATGGCCTATCCTGATCTTCATACCCAGCCTTACGCTCCAACCGGAAGTCATTATTATCTTATCTTGGATGTACTTAGAAGCCCTTTACGTAGCGGCTTACACTTTTACTAGAAAGTTGGGGAAAAGAGTGTGGAAGGCTATCCGTGTTTTCGTCAAGACCACGTTGAAAAAGCCCTACCGAGAAGCTGATAGGTCATGTATATTTCAGGATTACAAACATCCCATACTTAATCGACGACCTTGATAAGGCCGGAAGATGTTCTACGTAGGTAACTTCGTATGCACGTTATCCACGCTAACTTTTCCATTCGAGTTGATCCCAATAATGCCAGTTCTTAGGGAGGCTTACATGGCTTCCGTAAACAAGGTCGCCACCACGTGAGAGGAAGCCTCAGGAAGGCAGGGCGCTATATCTGATGCCATGTAAGGGAAATCGCTAAGGGTTTCTCTTCGCCAACAGGCTGCAACGTGAAACAGTTAGCAGGCGAGAAAGGGGGCATCCTTAGTTCGTCATAAGTTGTTTCCTTCCACGTTTGAGATTAGATATAAAAAACGGTGTGATGGCCCAAACTCTAAGTCGGAAACTCCAGATCTCATTCATGTATAATCGTCGAGAAGTAGGTTGCGAGTATAGAGGACAGTAGTATCGGTAAGCCGATCATAAAGAAGAACATAGCCGACCCGTATCTGAAGGTGTTCGGAAGTAGTTCTGTCAGCAAGGTGAGAGAGCTCCAAGTTAAAAGTAGGACTAAACCTCCGAAGATGGTCGAGAAGATGGTCGATATGACCCGCTTCGAAGTTTTAGGAAACCCAGTCCTCATGATTAAGCCGTACATGAAGAAGGAGAGTCCCGTGACCAGCGTTGTTGTGACCGAATGGAAGGTTAGGACAGCCCATGGACCAGTCTGGTACAAGGACACAATTACGGGGTTATTCTCGATAGCCAACCCGTATGAACGGATTGACGCGTGCTTTAAGAACCTTTCACTGTGTTATCTTGATCTCGATCTCCTTCCAATCCTTCTTTACACCTCTCAGAGATGACACCGCGCCTGCGAGAGTTCCGCTTAGAATCTTCACGACGAACTCGTTCAAAGCGATCCTTTCACCGTCAACAACGAGTTTAACGTCCAAAAGCTCTCCCTCGAACTACCGTGTCGCCGCGGGAAATAAAAGCTTTATCCAAAACACGTAATGAATTCGAGTGGATAAAGCTGTGGAAAAGGGTGAAGGCTGTGGATGTAAACCTTGAAAAGAAGATGAGGGTGTTAAAGGTCGTTGAATTGCTGGAAAAGGAGCATCCAGATGCGAGAACGGCGTTGAACTACACTAATCCCTTGGAGCTCCTCGTGGCAACCATGCTTTCAGCCCAGTGCACAGACAGGCGGGTAAACATCGTCACGGAGAAGCTTTTCAGGAAGTATAGGAAGGCGGAGGATTATGCCAACGCGGATCTAAAGGAGCTTGAGGAGGAGATAAGGTCAACGGGCTTCTACAGGGCTAAGGCGAGGAACATCCAGAAATGCTGCCAGACATTGGTTGAGAAGTTCAACGCACAGGTTCCAAAGACCATGGAGGAGATGCTTCAGCTACCGGGCGTGGCTAGAAAAACCGCGAACATCGTCTTATCAAACGCTTATAGCGTAGTCGAAGGGATCGCCGTGGACACCCATGTACACAGAGTTGCTAAAAGACTGGGGCTTACAGAGTATGAGGACCCTAAGAAGATCGAAGTAGATTTGATGGAAGTAGTTCCTAGGGAAAAGTGGACGAGGATCACGGACTTACTGATTTTTCATGGTAGGAGGATATGCGTGGCGAGGAAGCCGAAGTGTGATTTATGCGTATTAAACAAGCTGTGCCCATCAGCCTACACCTTCAACTCATAATAACCATTATTTCACATAACCCATTATTGACTACTATAGTGACTCGGTAAGCTCTTTCAATTCTACCATAGTCCGATTGAAACGCATCATTATTGACTACTATAGTGACTCGGTAAGTGGTAAGGTAGGCGAGAATGACAGATACACTAATTACGCTTTCTGGAAGACTTCCTGAGCGGCTTCGACTCCGGCTCCAAGCTTTATCTTAAAACCCTGCTTCCGAAGCCCAGCCTCTATCGCGGCTAAGGTGGGAACCACGTATTCAGGGTTCGCTGTAAGCCCCATATGCCCCATCCTTATGATTTTCCCACTGAGTTTTCCAAGCCCACCTCCCAGGAGGATGTGATACCTATCCTCAACCGTTCTCCTAAACGTCGCATCGTTCACGTTTTCAGGGAGCCAGAAGGCGGTCATGGTCGGTGAAGCCACGTCTCTGCTGGCTAGGAGCTTAAGCCCCATAGCCTCAACCCCTCGCCTGGTTGCCTCAGCGGCTACACGATGACGTTTGAAACGGTTCTCAAGTCCCTCAGCTAAAACGAGTTCAACGGCCTTCCTTAAACCCAAGATGAGCGGGGTTGAGGCTGAAGCTGGGTATGGATGCCCCCAACCACCCCATTCCCGCATATACCTTTTCCAAACGTTGAGGTTGAGGTAGAAACCCTGTATAGGGCTTTTCCGCGCCTCAACGGCTTTCCAACCCCGCTCACCCACAGCCACTATACCCAGGACCGGGGGGGCTGCGAGGCATTTAGGGGAGCTCGCGAAAGCCATGGCTACATTCCACGCGTCCACCTCGACCTCGACGCCGCCGAGGGCTGAGACCACATCGACAATAAGGGGAACACCGAACTCCGCCGCAACCATGCCTATCTCCTTTAAGGGGTTGAGGACCCCCGTTGAGGTCTCGTTGTAGACCATGAACATCGCCTTAATCTCTTGTACTTCTTCCTTGCTCAGCCGCTCCCGTACTGGGCTTGGGTCGATAGCCTGCCCATAATCCGCTGAAACCATGACGGGCTGCCCACCGTGGCTGATGATGACTTCGTTGAACCGCTCCCCGAAGAAGCCGTTCACGAGGTTGAGAACGCGGCATCCAGGCTCCACAACGGCGGCGACGCACATCTCCATAGCGGCCGTACCTGAACCCGAGAGGATGAGGACGTCCCCATCTGTTTTGAAGACCTTCTTCAAGTTCTCACAGGTTTCCCTGTAGATCTCCCCCCATTCAGCGCCGTAATGGGCTAGCGTAGGCTTAGCCATCGCGGCGATGGCTTCGGGATGCGTTTCACTCGGACCGGGTATCATCAATATCTTTCTGTGAACCATGTCTCCACACCCACATCGTCTAGGGCTTCGATAAGCGTCTCAGCTTCTCAAGGCTGAGTTGAACCCCGAGACCGGGTTTCTGGGGGACATAAACGTAGCCACCCTCTGTCTTAACAGGTTCCTCGACCACGTCGTCGCCGAAGTAGAGGGGCCCTATGGTTTCGCAGGGGTAGGAGACGATGTGGTGGGCGGCGGCGAAGTGGACGCCAGCCGCGGTTCCCACACCTGTTTCAAGCATGCTGCCGACGAGGCAGGGTATGCCAGCGGCTTCAGCGATGGCTGCGACCTTCTTAGAGTTGTGAAGCCCACCGGGTTTCATAACCTTGATGTTGATGATGTCCGCGGCTTCCATCTCCACAACCTTCAACGCGGTTTCAGGGGTGAAAACGCTTTCATCAGCCATAACCGGTGTGTCAACAGCCTTAGCTACGCGCGCCATACCCTTCAGGTCCCAGCCTGCCACAGGCTGCTCCACGAGTTGAAGCTCATACCGCTCCATCCTCCTGATCGTGGATATGGCTTTATCCACGGTCCACCCCTGATTAGCGTCAACCCTGATCTCAGCCCTATCCCCAACGGCTTCCCTCACAGCCTTCACCCTTTCAACGTCAAGCCTCGGGTCGACACCAACCTTGATCTTCAAAGTCTTGAAGCCCTTCCCAGCCATCGCCTCGGCTTCACCAGCCATGTCCTCAAGCCTCGTGGCGAGGCTTAGAACCCATACGACGGGAACCTTTTCCCTGAAAAGCCCCCCGAGTAGCCTACACACGGGAAGCCCCGTTCTCCGACCTATCACATCGTATAGGGCAAAGTCTAGCGCGGATAAGGCGAAGGTGTTCCCAACGATCACCCTACGCACCTTCTCATGGATGCGTTCGATGTCGGAGGGGTCTTCCCCAACGATGACCGGCACCATGTACTCCCTTAAGGTATCAACGATGCCTTCCATTGTTTCATCATGGTATGATGGGTCTGGTGCGGCTTCACCGACACCCGCAAGCCCCTCATCCGTGCGGAGGATAACGATCACACGCTTTGCTTTCGGAGGTAACGCGCCGAGGGATGTGGCGAAAGGTATCTTCATCGGAATATGAACAGGGAAAACTTCAACCCCAGTAACCTTCACGTAGACCCTCCTGTAAGGAAACGCTTCATGCAGGCAAATAACGTTTCAGGTTATTTAAAGCCTGTAGATAAGGGGTATATAATCGAAGGGTTATGCTATTACGGGAAAGGTTTTAAGGTATGATCCCCGATCCTAGTACCTTGACAAACGCGGCTGTGGTCTAGTCATCCACATCCAAGGACTAGAGTGGTAGGATTGAAGCCCTCCAAGCTTCCGGTCGCGGGTTCGAATCCCGCCAGCCGCAC
>CAYNFI010000050.1:0-12697 GCA_964396445.1 uncultured Candidatus Bathyarchaeia archaeon | reverse complement strand
TCACGAATTCGGAAAGGGGAATAGCTGCTGGGTCTGGTAAGTACGTGGACATCGCGCCTACAGCCCTCCTACTCGCAAGGGATCTACTCTACATTACAGAGGAGAGGATTAATCAGATGCGTGCTCAACGCATCATCGCCGGACCCAGTGCTGCTGAGGAAGCCTACGAGAAGGCTAGGGGGTTCCTAGGACTGGCCGATGATTCCCTAAGCCGATTCGAATTCGGTAAATACTACACCTACATTTTGAAGGCTTGGTACTACGCCCGTAACTCCTATGTCCAAACGAGGGACCTTATAGTCGATTCAATAAACACCTTCGTGTTCTTCTTCGCCCTTATGCTTCCCTTCACCTTCCTCATAGAGCGAATAGCTATACACCTAGAGGGGAGGAAGCGAATCCTATCACTCGTAGCATCCTTCACCATTACCATCTTCATCCTCTACCTCCTACACCCAGGTTTCCGCCTTGCAGCGAATGCGGGTATGGCCGCTGTCAGCCTCGCCACCTTCATGCTCGCCGCCCCAGTTCCCCTAATCATGTTCAATGACATCGTGAATGTGGTGAAGGAGATTAGGAGACGGCTGATCGGTCCACACTTCATGGAAATCGCCAGGGTAGGCACTGCCTTCACCGCCTTCTCTCTCGGAGTTGAAAACCTGAGACGTCGGAGATTCCGGACCGCTTTAACCTTGATCAGCATCATTCTCGTCGTTTTCTCCCTCACATCCTTTACATCAACCTCATCGCTATGGGCTATCCAGAAGAGCCCTCCACCGCTTCAACCCCTCGCGGCTTGGAACCCACTGTACACAGGCATCCTAATCACTAGGACATCGAACTTTGCGCCTATAAATCCCCAGCTTATAGGCGTACTACGCACCTTCTACGGGGAACAAGCGACCATCGCACCCAGAGCCTTCATCCGCGTTGCGAACCGGTTTATTTTCAACGCGACGGGAGGCCTTGGGAGGATATCCGGCATCTTAGGCTTCACCCCTGAGGAATTCGAGGTTTTAAAGCTTCAAAACGTCATCTATCAAGACGTAGGCGTACCCTGGTTTAGGGAAGGCGATGTGTACACATGCTTCCTCGGGGAGGATGTGGCTGAAGCCCTCGCGGCTTCACCCGGAGACTGGGTTTCACTCTTCGGGGTTAATTTAAGGGTGCTCGGGGTTATAAGCCAGAATGCGATGCGCGAGGTATACGACATCGATGGCCAACAGATCACACCCTTTGACCCTAACATCCCCGTTCCCCCAGTACCCCGCGCGTTCTGGGGACTTGTGTTCATCCCATATGAGCTCGCGTTATCACTTGGTGGAAGCACGGTTTCAGTAGGGCTCTCCTTCAAAGGCAGCGTTGACTTGGACGCTGTAGCCTCAGATCTCTGTGACTACCTTTCTCTATACGCGCATAGCGTGTATGCCAGTAAAGGTCTTCAAGCCTCTCAGTGCTTCATTTACACCCCACGCGTGCTCTTCAGCGTTACCGGTTGGCAGTACACGTTAATCCCCTTCATCGTCACCGCTTTCCTCATACTCAACGTCATGTTAGGAACCATCCATGAGAGAATCCGGGATATCTCTGTCTACAGCGCCGTAGGCTTATCGCCGTCACAGGTTTCCGGCATGTTCTTCGCCGAGTCCATCGTCTACGCCATACTAGGTACATCGATGGGTTACATACTCGGCCTTGTAACAAGCACGGTTTTAGGGGGAATCATCCCCGGTATTTCCACGAACTACGCGTCCTCAGCAATCGTTTCCGCGCTAACGCTCTCCATAGCCGCCGTCCTCGTTTCCTCGGTTTACCCAGTCTTTAGGGCTTCAAGAGCCGTTACCCCATCCCTTGAAAGGGCTTGGAAGATCCCTACTAAACCTAAGGGTGTTGAATGGAATGTTCCCTTACCGTTCTCCGTGGAGGAAGCTGAGGTGAAGGGAATCCTCGTTTACGTGATGGAGTTCATTCAACGCTATGGAAGTGAAGCCGTGTCCTTCCAAGCCTCAAACCTCCGCCTTGATGAGAAGGTTGAGGATGGTAGGAGGACGTACAGGCTTAAGGTGGATGTAAGGCTGAAACCCTACGAGATGGGTGTTATGGAGGAGGTTGACCTTATGGCCGTAGGTAAACCCGGGGAAACGAAGTTCAGCTTCAACTTGTACGGGAAACTGGCGACGGGTCCACGGCAGCTCTGGCTTGTAGGCCATAGGAGCTTCGTGGATGTTGTACGCAAGCAAATCCTTCTATGGCGCTCCCTTAGACCACAAGATAGGGAAGCTTACCTCGAGAAAGGGAGGAGCTGGGTTTAATGCAAACAACGCAGGGGACCTCATCCTCTACCCCCTCAACCACGGTTCCTGAAGAGGCGAAGTCAGCTCTCAGCTTTAGAGTGGTGTTAGCGGCGGTTTTCGCCGCTGTTGTTATGATGCCCGTCGCCGTCTGGATGCCGCTTATCGGTGGTGGAGCCGCGGGGCTTGGTTTTACCACCATCCTTCTCTTCGCCTACATCGCACGGAACTACGGCAACCCCTTGACTAAGCAGGAGATCCAGTTGATGAACGCGACGATAAGCGTTGCCGGGTTCTCCGTGTTCTTCGCGGGCTTCATCCAGAACACGTACTTCTCCAACAGCCCTGAAGCCCACATGTTCGGAATCACCGATTACATTCCGAACTGGTGGGTTCCAAGTAACCCCGCGATTAGGAATCAGGTGATCCGAACATTCTTCGTTTCAGATTGGCTCTTACCCATAAGTATATCCATAGCCACGGGCGTAGTTCTCTCCAACCTCATATCCCTCTCCCTGGGGTTCTTAGTCTACCAGCTCTACGTGGTTGAGGAAAAGCTTCCCTTCCCCTTTGCCCGCGTTGAAGCCGAGACCTCGGTAACGTTAGGGGAGCGGGAGCCACGCAAGCTGAGAGCTATGCTCCTCGGGTTCCTCATATGTTTCATCTACTCAATCCTCGCCTACGGGCTGCCTCTCGTAGGAGGCGCCCTTGGGCTTTCATTCAGCCTCATCCCCGTTCCCTACATCGACCTCACTAAGGCGATTGAACCGATCTTACCCGGCGCGGTTTTTGGCTTTGCAACATACCCCTTCACCATCTTTTCAGGCTTCGTAGTTCCCATCACATCCATCATATGGTTAGTCATCGGCTCTTTAGCGGTATGGGTTTTCGGTAACACCATCGTGGTCACCTACTTCCGTAGCACCTTGTTCCCGGAGTGGACGCTTGGTTTTTCCCTCACCCTTAACTGGCAAAGGTCCCTCCTCTACGTTTGGGCCAGCGCCGCTATAGGCTTCGGCTTAGCCGTCGCCGTGGTGCAGTTCACCGTAGGGAGGAAGGCTTTCGCCCGAGCCGTTAGGTCCCTTTCCAGTTTAAGTAAAGTGGCTAGGGCTGAGGGCATGTTTCCACTGTGGGCTATCGCCGCCATGTACCTCGGCGGAACCGCGGCGTGGCTGGGCCTCGTCATATGGCTGCTTCCAGGCTTCCCGGCGTGGCCATTCGTGTTCCTCATCGTGGTCTGGCCCTTCCTATCGACGATTATCAATGCACGGGCTGTGGGGGAGCAGGGTTACGGGCTTCCCAGCATCCCGCTTAGGGAAACCCTTTACATCGCCTCAATGGAAGGTGTGGGAATACCTACTTTCAGCAACCTAGGCGTAGGCGTGTGGTTCGCTCCCCTTCCACCAAGCAGCGAAACTTGGAGCTCGCAGTTCTACGCAGCTAGGTATGTGGGGCTGAGAATCGGGGATGTGGTGAAGTCTTTACTGCTCGTAGCTCTTCCCTTATCCCTGATAATGAGCTTTATCTACGTTTCCACAATCTGGTCCTTCGGACCCATACCTTCCCAAGCCTATCCCTACGCACAGATCACATGGCCTATAGGCGTTATACAGAGCGCCCTATGGATAACCCGCTCTGGAACAGCGTTTAAGTCAATCCTCATCAATCCGGGTACACCCCCGATTCTTGAGGGAGCCTTCGCCGTCAGCCTCCTACTTTACCTCGCCGCGCGGGTGCTGCATCTACCCTTCTCCCTCGTAGGGCTCGCTGGGGGCATAGGCATAATCCCTCCAGATGCCTTCGCCATCTTAACAGGCTACATCCTATACGCCTTGCTCTGTAGAAAATTCGGTAAATCCTTTGTCGATACCTATAAGTGGCCAGCCTACGCCGGCATCTTCATCGGATACGGTGTCTCCAACGCCCTCAGCATCGCCTTAACAACCCTTGTAAAATCAATCTGGATCGCACCGTACTAGCGCAAACCCCCTTCACTATATTTGCACACACATCGGAGTAATGGGATGATGTTATAAATCGCAGACACACATCCTTGTTTCAGGTCTAAACTCCCAGGCTTCTCTTGATTCATCGATGATGAAGCCGAACTTCCGGAAGGGGAAGAACGATATTTTAAGCCCGGCTTCCGGGGGTGGTCTTAGGTCTACAGGGGCTTCAACGCGGTTGTAGCCGTGGTCTTTGCAGAAGTCGATAAGCGCCTTAATCATAGCGCTGGCTATGCCCTTGTTCTGGTGCTCCGCGAAAACGAATAAACAGCCGATCACCATCGTCGCATCCATGTTTTCATCTGTTTGAGAAGTTGGAAGACCGATTTTCCTCGCGTATTTCTTGGGGAGAAAGACCATCTGACCCACCGGTTTATCGTCTACGTATGGGATAAAACCGATTCCGCCCACTTCGTCAAAGATCTCAAGCCACATGTTGCATTTATATCCCCGTTTCTCGACGCCGAACATGTAGCATGGTACCCATACGCCTACGCCTTCTAGGATTATCTTTCCCGTGATCGCACGGACCTCAGTCATTTCAGGCCTCCTCCTAACGCGGCAACTATTTTTCCCTCAATGACCTCGAAGCTTTTAGGCCAATCGTTGATGGGAATCCTCTCTCCGTTGATGAACACGTTGCTGTACACGCTACCGCCTCGCCGACCACTCCGAAGCTCCTGAATAAAACTGGAAATGTACTCAGGGAGCTTATCTAAATCCTTATCATCGACATCCCATAGATTGTATGCATTAAAAGTCACTTTATACTTCTCACATATATTATTGAGGACCCCAAAATCCCTCTCACAAAGGCAAAAAGGATTAATCAAAAGCTCTATTTTGACCCCTTCACGCTTCACAACTCATCACTCACAACCATAACGGAACTAATCAAATATATAATTATCTAATTACTCCGCACTGAATGTGTTTGCATAAAGAAACCAGATGCCTCACCAGGATCTTTATCTGGCTCGAGAGCCCCCTCAGTTAACAGACCATAGATGACAATTCGGTTAAAGTGGAGTACGAGCTTTGACTCAATTCTACGACTTGAAAATATTTCAGGTTGAAACGGTAATGGATAACGGTCACCTTTAAAGGCGGGCAGAGAGGGGAAGGGGTCTATATGCCTGTTGTCTCTGTGGTTAAAGGACCTAGATGCCGTGAAACCGTTTACAAATCTCTGGACTTTCTTGGTGGCTTAAAGGATGTGGTAGCCAACGCCGATAGGGTCTTGGTTAAAATAAACTTCATCACGGCTAAGACCTTTGAAACGGGGGTGACAAGCGACCCCTTGGTTGTGGACGCCTTGCTGCAGTGGTTCAAGGAGTTACACGGTGAAGTGGCGGTGGTTGAATCCGACTCGTCTCTTACGAGCGCTGATAAAGCTTACCGAGTCACTGGATTGGATAAAGTATGTGAACAAAACCATGTGAAGTTCATAAACCTGAGAAGAGAAGAAGCGAAGGTGCGGCTGGAGATACCTGACGGTGAGGTCTTAAAGCACATAGTCGTCCCGAGAATTATCCTTGACGCGGCTGTAGTCAGCTTGGCAAAGCTGAAAACCCATAATGAAACCGGGGTGACCTTGGGTATGAAGAACATGTTCGGTTTACTTCCTGATAAACTCAAGTTCAGGTATCACTTGAAGGACGTAAACAAAGTCATAGTTGACATAAACACTGTTCTAAGGTCGAGGCTGACCGTGATAGACGGGTTCTACGCCCTAGAGGGTATCGGACCAATCAGCGGAAACCCTGTGCAAATGGGTTTAATGCTCGCTGGAAGAGACCCTGTTGCAACGGATGCCACCGCGTGCAGGGTAATGGGCATCGACCCGTATGAGATATACCATATCCGTAGAGCCTACGAGAAGGGACTGGGTGAAATAGACCCTGCAAGAGTGGAGGTGGTAGGCGAGGTGATTACCAACGTCCAGAAGAAGTTTAAGCGTACCTAATACCGTAACGCTAAACCGTAATCCACCATTGAAGAGGTGGAAGCCGCGGGTATGGAGAAACCTAAGCTGGTGAAGAGCACATCCGCTTAGGTGGGCTTCACTCCTTGAACTCGTTTAAGCTCAGGCTCAGCCATGTCGATGTTCATGAAGGCGTACTCGAAGCTGGCGTCTGTGGTTGAGGCTCCAGGTCTCCCATTTGCATCGAGGGCTATGAAGAAGACCTGCCTCACCGACGGCTCTCTGGCGAGGATACGTTTCACCACAGACTCCGCCGCTTCTTGAGCGCTCAACCCCGTGTACATGTACTCGACGGCCATCCTTGTGACGCAGTAACGCATAATGTTCTCCCCCAGCCCTGTGGCGCAGGCGCCTCCCGCAAGGTTATCCGCGTAGGTTCCGGAGCCTATGATAGGGGAGTCCCCTACCCTTCCCGGCATCTTGAAACTGAAGCCGCTGGTTGAGGTGCCCGCCGCGATGTTACCTTTCTCATCGACGGCGACTACGCCTATGGTGTCATGGGTTTCAGGCTCCGTGAAACGCTGAGCCCAAAATCCCAGCGTACCCCTTTCAGGCTTCAACCCCATCATCCTCCTCATGTTCTCCCTCCAAACCCGTTCAGCATCAGGTTGGAGAGGGGCGTGGTACGTGAGGTTAAAGGCTTTCGCGAGCTTGTAAGCGCCTTCCCCCACGATCATCACATGCGGGGTTTCCTCCATGACCTTCCGCGCGAGGGATATAGGATGCTTCACGTTCTTCACAGCGGCTACGGCTCCAGCCTTCATAGTCGAGCCATCCATGATGGAGGCGTCGAGTTCCACCTCGCCTTCCATGTTCGGGTAACCTCCAAGCCCCACAGACCTGTTTGTAGAATCGTCCTCGATGGTCTTCACAGCCTCCTCCACAGCGTCTAGGGATGAGCCCTGAGCCTGGAGAACCCTCATACCCGCCTTAACGGCTTCCACGCCGAACTTCCACGTGGCGACGATAGCAGGCTTCATAAGATGTAGTGATGAGCAGGTTTTATAAAAAAATATGGTAGCTTACCCCTGAAGCCCTTGAGGGAAGTAGAGTTCCCGCGCGTTGTCCCTGAGGAGTCTCTGGGCTAAGTACATCGCCTGCTTCTCCGTGAACGCTCCCTCCTCAACCTTCTCCGTTAAGACTCTGGCTACATTCTCCCGTGCCAGCTTAGCATGTCCGTAAACTCCTTCCACGAAGAGGTAGTCGCCTCCGAAACCGAGCACTTTACTCCCGGGCACGGTGTCAAGCCACATCGATAGGGCTTCCCGCGCGGCTTTGGGAGACATTATGTGAAGCCAGCACATGTCTATGTAAACGTTTGGGAAATTCTTCGCTAGAACAGCTAGCTCTCCCATGTACGGGTAGCCGCCGTGGAAGACGTCGAATCTAGCCTCCTTGTACTCCATGAAGAGGTTGATCAACTGGACGGGGTTGGAGTTCGTTATGATGTTCTCGTTCCCCTCCTGAAGCCCTGTGTGCACCTGAATCGGTAACCCATGTTTAGCGGCTAACTCCACGACCTTATGCGCCATATAATCCTGCAGCGGCTTGGCTTCCTCAAACGAGAGGGCTTCAGGCATCATCCTCCACCTCCCACCTGGCACGTCAACGTACTTGAAAACCCGCTGGGAATAGATCCTGTTGAAAGCCTTCTCAGCCTCCGCGTACGTTGCTTTCTCAAAGGATAAGGGTCTTCTGTAGGCTGAGGCGATCTTCACCGCCACGATGGACCCTCGAATCCTCCCCATATCGGTTTCCAACCCCTTCACCAAGTCGCTGAGGGAGTGAACGGGCATCCCACAGCGTTTCTCCAAGGCTTCAAGGTCGCCCCTCTGCATAACGTGTATGAAGCCTTCGTAGCGCATGGAGGGAGCGAAGAAGCTTCTATCAACGTCTACCCGTTCCATGTCCAGTATGGAAACATCGATCCCAGCCCGCTCCTTCAGAACCCATCTGTACAAGCCAGCCTTATTGGCTTCCCTCATCCTCCGCGTGGCTTCCAAGTAGGTCTCATCGCTCAGCCCATCCAATCCATAAAGGTCTTTCACAGCGATGTTTAAGACTCTACCGTAGCACGTGTTCCGCATCTTCTCCCAGAGAGGCGTGAACTTCGCCCAACGCGTCTCTAAGGGAAGCTTCGGGTCACTGACCTCAACGAGGTCTTCGAGAGACATGCCGGTTGACACAAGGTCTGAGGACGCGTAGTGTGATAGAAACGTGGCTAACACGTCCACAGTTTCCCTAAGCCTCTCATCCTCCTGCAATAGATGCTCATGGCTGTCAACAAGCCTAACCGATTCAACAAACTTTCCTACCGCTCCGAAACGTTCAGCGAGGACGCCCATAAACCACACCTGCTAAGGCTAGTGCAAGGATAGGATTTAACCCTAATGGCTCTTACATGGACCATGGTTGGCATAGCCTTATTAGAAGATTCCCTGAAGCTTTTCTAAACTGTAATTAACCTGTCTGAAGTAACCCTGTTTTGTGGGCATACGCGTTATATGCGGGCTTCTATCCCTATGCTTAGGATCAAGGTCTGGTGTTTAGGTTTGAAGGGGGAAGGGGACGCTAAGTCACTGAAAATATTTTTCGCAACGCGGAACAGGGATAAGCTCAAGGAAGTCCAAGCCATCCTATCCAGTTACGGTATTTCAGTGGAGTGGTTAGAAACCGGGAAGCTTGAGGTTCAAACCGATTCCCTTAGAAAAATCGCTAGGGTAGGCGTTCTCTCACTGTCACTGAAGGGTTGGTCCCCGGTTTTAGTTGAAGATACGGGTTTGTTCATCGAGGCTTTAAAGGGCTTCCCAGGTCCGTACTCATCCTACGTTTACCGTACCATAGGGAATAAAGGTGTACTTAGGCTTATGGAGGGAGTTCAGAACCGTAAAGCAGTCTTCAGATGCGTCGTGGCTTACCGCAGCCGCGGAGGTAAGCCTTTAACCTTCCAGGGGGAGGCTTGGGGAACGATCGCATACGAAGAGCGGGGTGTCCACTGGGGCTTCGACCCAATCTTCGAACACGGGGAAGCTGGGGGACTTACATACGCTGAAATGGGTTCCGCTAAGAAGAACACTTTATCCCATAGGAGAAAAGCCTTGGATAAGTTCGCGGATTGGTACTTGATGGGGGGAGGGCTGAAACAAGGTTTAAATATGAACCCTGCCCGTTAAAGAATGCCGTTTAGTCAGGTGTGTCTACGTGGTTAAGAAACGTGCTCACGCTCATGGGAGGTCTCACTCGGTTAGACCGGTTTCTAAGAAGCCTCCGGTTTGGCTTAAGTATGAGCCTGAGGAGGTTGAAGCCCTCGTTGTTAAGCTTGGGAAAGACCTCACCCCGCCCAGCCGGATCGGCGTTATCCTAAGGGATCAACACGGTATACCTTTGGTGAAGCAGGTCGTTGGGAAACCTGTTACAAAGGTCCTTGAAGGTCAGGGGCTTCAACCAAAGATCCCCGAGGACTTAGAGAACCTTCTCAGAAAGGCTGGGAGGCTGGGTAGACATATCGAGAAGCATAGGTCAGACTCCGTGAACAGGCATTCCTTACAGCACATCGAGGCTAAGATCCATCGCTTAACCCGTTACTACAAGCGAAGCGGCGTTCTCCCCAAGAATTGGGAGTATAAGGCCCTGGTTCTCTCCACGAAATAGATGGTTTGAAATGGCTGATGGTGAAGCTTCTGAAAGGGCTTTCATAGACCGGGTGGCTGAAGCCGCCGCCTACCTCGTGGAGCACACACGCGCTGAATACCCTGTGAAACTCGTTTCCCACGTAGACAGCGACGGTTTAACGGCTGCGAGCATCCTCGCGAAAGCCCTGAAGAGGCTTGGTGTAGGTTTCCAAATCCGCGTTATCCTGCAAGTGGATGAGGAAAGCCTCACCGACGCCTTAGCCGGAGCCTCCACCTTCATCGTCTTCACAGACCTCGGAAGCGGAAGCCTCAGCCTCATAAAGGAAATAGTTGGGACACGTAGGGCTATGATCCTAGACCATCACCAACCCCTAGGCTCGGAAAGCCGCGAAGCCGTATTCCATGTTAACCCCCATCTCTTCGGAATCGATGGGCAGAGGGAGATCAGCGGCTCAGGAGTAGCCTACCTCACAGCTAAGGCTATGGATGCCGGAAACCTTGACCTCTCATACCTCGCCATCGTAGGCGCCCTAGGCGACCTTCAGGATAAAAACGAGGAGCGGGCGCTGTTGGGGCTGAACCGATTAATCGTTCAGGATGCCCAAGACCGTGGACTGGTTAAGGTTGACAAGGACCTACTCTTCTTCGGCAGGGAGACACGTCCACTTCATAAAGCCCTAGTCAGTACGACGAACCCCTTCATACCGGGTTTAAGCGGAGAGGAGGGTCAGTGCCTCGACTTCCTCACAGGCATAGGGATCAGCCTTAAGGAGGATGATAAATGGAAGGTACCCGCCGCTCTCACTGATGAGGAGAAGAAAACCCTGTTCAACCACATCGTTGCCTTCATGGCTGAGAAAGGCTTTACAAGCGCGGCTTCAGTCAACCTTATCGGAACCGTTTACACGTTCACCATGGAGAACCGTTTCACACCTCTAAGGGACGCACGGGAATTCTCCTCCCTCCTAAACGCCTGCAGCCGGGTGGGCAAGCCTGGACTTGGACTGAGCATAGCCCTCGGGGATAGACGTGAGAAGATCATGGTGGAAGCCGACCAGACCCTCGCAGAGTATAGGCGGAGCCTAGCGCAGTACATGGAAGCCCTCACGGGGAACCCAGATAGGATCAGGGAACTTGAAGGCATATACATCATAAAAACTGAAGACCTCGTCTCCGACAGAATACTCAGCGTTGTTCTAAGCCTTATCTCAGCGCTTCCACTGTTCAACCATCCGAAGCCCATCATAGGCACAGCTCCCAGCCGAGGTGGGAAGTTAAAGGTATCAGCCCGATGCAGCGACGCCATGGCTAACCAAGGGGTGAACCTAGGAGTTATCCTAGAGCAGGCCGCTGAGACAGTGGGCGGTAGAGGTGGGGGACATGTTGTTGCCGCTGGCGCCGTAATCCCAGTTGAACGAAGAGATGAGTTCCTAACCCTAGTCAACAGGTTTACAGTTAATCAGATGGGAGGTGTAAAACCTGGATAAGGCTTGGATCCGGGTTGGTTACAGGAGCCCCTGTGAAGCCGAAGCCGTAGCCGAGGCTGTGGCTGTAGATAACCATCCGGCGCCTAAGGGTTTACGGCTTCACACAGAGGTCTTTGACACCGTTGTCGCAGTAAATATTGAGTCTGAGCGTAGGCTTGAAACCTTAATAGCCACGTTGGACGATCTTCTCCGAAGTATACAGGTTGCGGAGGCAGCCTTAGCTACCGTTAAAACGGCTGGGTGATACCCGTTGTCGAGGAAGGCGAAGAAGGTTAGGGATAAGTGGCGGTCTAAGAAATGGTTCAGCGTTTTCTCTCCTCCATACTTCGGGGAAGTCGAGTTGGCAACCGTGCCCACAACAGACCCCTCAGGAATCCTGGGGAAAACCATAGAGACCACGCTTTACGACGTAACAAAGGATTTCAGCCATCAAAACATAGGCATCGTTTTCCAGGTCTCAGGGGTTGAGGGAAATAGGGCTGACACCATATTTAAGGGACATGAATACGCGAGGGATTACCTTCGAAGCCTGATAAGGCGTGGAGGCAGCAGGGTTGATGGTATCTTCGACGTGGTGACAAAGGAAGGCTACAAGGTACGTTTATCAGTGATAGCCTGCGCGCTGCGGAGGGTTAACGCCACTCAGTCCAACGCCTTAAGGCTTACTATGAAACGGGTGGCTGAAGAGAAGGCGTTAAGCCTAACCTTCGACCAGTTTGTACAAGAAGCCGTGCTAGGGAAACTGGCGTCAGACATATACAACGAAGCTAAGAGGGTCGCGCCGCTAAGGCATGTGGGCATAAGGAAGTCGAAGCTCATAGCTCAACCAAGTCCCCCGCAGGTAGAGGCAAAGGCTAAGCTTGAAAGCCCAGCCGAGAAACCTGAAGGGGAAAAACCTGAATCAATGACTACAATGCAGTAGCTTCTCTAAAGCAGTGGCGGATTACCATGGGCTTCTCACTATGCACGATTCGGGGAAGAGGTTTCCGCGGTTTTAGCAGGCGGGGACTCAGCGGGATAACCCAAAGGCGTAGCAGCTAAAATCCTGATACTCCCCGGTATCCCGAGGACATCCTTAACCCCTTCATCCGCGTCCCAGAGACCTAACCAGCAGGTTCCGAGGCCGAAGTTAGCCGCTGCGAGAACCAAATGCTCGAAGGCTATGGCTATATATGTATGTCTTGCGGCCTCAGTGCAACCAACGATGACTACGGGCGCCTCTGAAGCCCAGTAGGGTATGCCAAGCATCCTCTCCCGCTCATGATCCTTAACAACTATGAAGCGCCAAGGTCGTCTA
>CAYNFI010000049.1:0-12931 GCA_964396445.1 uncultured Candidatus Bathyarchaeia archaeon | reverse complement strand
ACAGCTCCAGTTCGGGGAAGAGGAAGAGCGATGGGAAGTGCCCGTGGAAACGGCATACGATGGTTTCCGTTATGGGGCAACCAGTGAAGCTTTCGCTGTGCGTGAAAAAGCCTGTAGGGCCCCACCAGTCATCCGGCAGTTCACTGTAAACCCATAGGGTGTTCTTCGCGAGGCTGTAAAGACCGTTGATCAACGCGTCCTTAAGCCACGGTGGGAACTCGGATTGATAGATAACCTCCTGCCACGCAAGGCTACGTCGAAGTAGGTCTCCATGATCCTCGGCGACGAAACGTGCTACGTCAGCGGGACTTTTGAAGCGATTTATGTATCGGTGTTCATGTGGCATACCATCACTGTCACGGAAGTAGGGATAAAACCAAGCCAATACAAAGTCCACGTCCATGTAGGCTCCCGGCGTTACCGCGAAGTCGATGGATACAGCCGTGCCTGGGTGTGTAGAGGAAGCTATCTGCAGCCCCTTCTCCAGGGTTGCCCAAGGAGTCGCCTCTGTTCCCAGCGCCATGCCGTGCTTAACGGCTGCCTTGGCTTGGATAACGCCGATGGCGTAGCCTACACCTCTTCCATGTTTCACTTCAACGCCGGTTAAACCATCCTCCTTGTTTGTGAAATCGGATCGAGTAAAAGTCTCGCCCTCATGAGGCGTTGGACCTGGGAACGCGAACGCTAAGCAGCCGGTTAAGGGTTTATCCCCGAGGTTGGCTAAACGCGTTCTAAAGATTACGGCCGGCGTATTCGAGGTCTCAGCGTCGCCTGGCACGAACGGCGCGAAGGCCCGAAGGCTAACTTGAAGCGGCAGGTCGAGAACGTACTGTAAATCCGCGAAGGGATAGTGACCCCAGTAATGGATGTCAACGGTGCCCTTCAAGTCTTCAGGAGGTTTCAACGTCAAGATGCGAGGCTCAGAACCCAAGACAAGTGCTAGAAATGGCAGGTTAAGGTCTTGAGGTTTAGGCCAAGCATTGAAAATGGTGCATTTCCCCAGGTTTCCATCCGAGTTAGGGACGAGGTATCCCGTTCCCAAACCACCGAGGGGCACGCCATCGACTGCCATGCCTCCTTTAAAGATCACCCCTGCAGCTTGGTGAGTAAAGCCCTCCGCCGGGAACTCGATGAATTGGCGTTCCTGCAGATCCCTTGGAAAAAAGCAACCACCATATTCTTTCCTCAAAGCGGAAACCTTCCCTGTGAACTGCGTAGTCTAGTGTTAGCTCGGTTCAACCATAAAAAACTACGTGTACCGTAGGAGCCCCAGATATGGACTCTACGGAACCTCGCCCATTATAATGACGGGGACGTAGCTAAAGAGAATTATTCTCTTTATTAGGTATTCAAAAGCCCTTACGTGGATCTCCCCCTAATCTCCATGCGATCTCCCCCTAACCGCGGGTGAACGGGGGAAGGAAACAGTATCAGATCGGGAAACGAAGCCTGTAACGGGCTTATCCGACTACCCCCCTATCCCCCCCTCTTCGCGTGTGGGCGATCAGCCTTTGCACAGAGCCCCCACCTATCTACGGGAAGCCGCACACTTCAGCATAGCTTGTATCCGCAGTCGATTACGCGGCTACTGGGCTGAGACCTAAGTATTTGTAGGCTGATCATTCTTCCTGGACGCGGTTCCGCTAAGAACTTGGAAGACTGGAACGGGATTACCGTAAGTACCAGGAGCTGGGGTACGGTGAATATAGGGTTTAAAAGTGTCTTTCAGAGTGTTATCAGAGATTGATGGCGTATGTCTTTCGACATCTTTAGGGGAAGTCTGAAACCTGAGGTTAGTAGGGAAGAGTTACTGAGGCTTACGCCGGTTAAGAACAGCGAGCTTGACTGGGAAACGAGCTACGATGGGGTGGTCAGCGTCATCATTCCCCCTAAGCGTTTATCCTTCGGTAGGACGAAGAAGGTGGTCTTCGACCAGATGGGATCATACGTTATAGGGCTTATAGACGGTCGGAGAACGGTTGACGGCATCATTCAAACCGTCGTAGCATCGAAAAAGCTGAGCGAGTCTGAGGCTAGGATTTCCGTTGTCACCTTCATACAGACCCTTGAGAACCGCGGTTTCATAGAGATGGAGGTTAGGGAACAGGTGAAAGAAGGCGTGGGCAAGTTCTGTAAGGAATGTGGAGAACGGATCCCGGTGGAAGCGTTATTCTGCCCTCAATGCGGCACAAGACAAGGGTAATTAACTGATCAACAGGGTCTAGTCTTTCCAACATCCGATTCGAAAGACTTCTCCGGTAATGCTTAGGAGTGATATATGAATGGTGTTAAACATTGTTGGGGAAATGATGGCTGGAAAGCCTGTTAACGCTTCCACCTGAACTTTTCAATCATACCTTCTTTCTTAAGCTTCTTCTTCATTTCTTTATAATGAGCCCCGCAGAGGTAGGCTCTACCCTCAGACTTCACGTTTAACCCAGCCTTCAAAGCCCTCTCCAATGGCATGGAGCGTTCAGCCTGGTTTCCGCAGCCGGCCACGTCGCATCCCTTCCCCTTCCCCACCTTACCCATTGTAAGACAACTCCGAAGATGGAGTTTCATCGAATCGATGGTATTTATACCTTATTAAACCCCTATCGTCCTCAACGCGATCAAAACGATAAGGTCGCCGTACAGGGCTGTGAGCATTCCGAGGGTGATGAAAACGATCATCGGTATGGTCGGTGTAACGAGGACCCCGTCCACGTACAATCCTTTCGCGGCGTATACTTCAACTCCACGCATGAGGTCAGCCTTCTCAGCCTCAGCCTTCATAAAGTACGTCGGACGCCTGATAACCGCGCCGCTCACCTCAAGGGGTTTCTCAGCTGGGTACAGATACGCTTTCCCCATCAAGTCTTCCACCCGCGCTCTATAACTTGTGGCGACGAGTAAAGCCTTCCGGTGGAAACCCCTCACTTCAACGCCCTTAAAGACGGGTTTACCCTTGAACGCTGAGAAAAAGTTCTTCAGAAGGACGAAGACGACGACGCTGACGGAGAGGATGAGGGAGTTATTGAAAACTGAGATTGGGAAAAATGGTAGAATAGGGTCGATGCCTCGGAGGTTAAGCGGGGTAAATCCCTCCCTGGGATACAGGGGTGTGCAAAGCGATATGAAGATCAGGGCCTTAGCGTCAGCCCCACCGAAGAGGTTGAGGTAGAAGAGCGCTAAGGCTAGGAGGGAGGAGACGGTTATGGAAGCAACCGTCATGACGAGAGTATCAGGGTTGAATTCGATGAGGCTTGAGGCAACCGTAAACACGGCGCCAATGGGGAAGCCGACCACCCAAACCGTGTTTGAGACCTCCCGTGTCTTCAAGTCGCTGATTGAGCCGTATGATAGGAGGGTGATGGAGAAGAGGATTCTACCCCAGTCGATCACCTGCATAAGGAACCTCCAAGTTAAGTTTACAGTCGGTTAAGTGGTTGCAGCTTCATCCTCCCCGCTTAACGGTGTGCCTGGGCTTAGAAAACGCTTTGGCGCTTCCACGACGAGGATTCTCCTCCAAGGAGTTGGGTGGGCTCGATGTAGACGCGCGGCGTCCTCAGGCCTCGTTTTCATAACCGTTCTAACAATTAAGGCGTTCTCGGAGACCGTGCAACCTAACGTGTACCTCCGCGTCATAACCTTAAGACCCGCCCTACCGACCCAGTACCTTCCATCTCTGATGGTGTTCACGATAATGTCCTCTAGGACCTTACCTGTTAAGGTTCTGTAATCCCTAATCCTCCGCTCAACCAACCTGTTAAGAGCGTGTTGGCTGACGATAACCTTGACCACTTGGTCTCGGGTGCGAAGGATAGCTGAGGCGTCGAAGCCTCCGCGGGTTAAGGCTTGGTTTTCCAACATTGAAGCTCCTAATGATAGTATACGGTAAACTTCGAGATGAACCTTACCCCTGTTCCCTAGGGGTCTTGGAGGCTTGGATGTATGAGAGCGCTTCGAAGATGACCTTCGCCGCTAGAATCGCCGTGACCCCGGTGTCATAATGAGGCACAACTTCAACGAGGTCTATACCCGTTACTCGGTCGTCGCAGATGTTCTGTAGAAGGTCGAGGAGCATGAAAATCGATATGCCCTCTGGTTCAGGGTTGCCCACTGCCGGCGCGTACGAAGGGTCGAGCACATCCACGTCTATGGTCACATGTACTCTAACCGCATCTTCTAGAGTTTTCTTTAAACTCGTTAGGGTTTGGCTTGTCTGGTTTCGCAGGTCGTGGCTTGTGAAATACTTCAACCCCTCCTTACGCGCGTACTCCAACTCCTCCCCGCACACGGCTCTAACACCGGTTAACACAACCTTATCGGTTCCCCTTTCTTCACATATCCTCCTCATGAAGGTGGCGTGACTCACTACAGAGCCCATATAGACGTCGCGGATGTCCATGTGCGCGTCGAGGCTTAGAACCGTGACATCCCCGTCGTAAGCCCTTACCGTGCCCAAGCTCACCGTATGCTCACCTCCGAGCACAACGGGGAACTTCCCCTTCTCATGGATCTCCTCTACCACAAGGCTGACCCTCCTCAAGGTTTCATCGACGCCCATGGATACATCGAGGTCACCGACATCGCAGAGCTTCATGCGTTCAACGTCTATGCCCGACCTGAAACTGTAGGTTTCGATGTTCAGGGAGGCTTCCCTTATGGTTTTAGGAGCGAACCGCGAGCCCGGCCTATACGTGCTCGTCCCATCGTATGGAACACCGAGTACGATGAAGGGGGCTTGATCAAAGACTGTTTGAAAACCTGAGAAAGCGTGCTGAGCGGATGTGTAAAGGTTTAGGTAGCTCAACGTGACACCTCTTAGACGACTGCTCCTCCCCTATGGAACTATACCCTAGGGAAACCTATTGTAGCGCAGGGTTTCTAAAGCTTTTCAACGCGATATCGCCTCGTCTTTGAGGCTTACATGTTTAACCATGGATTTTAACGAGGTTTATACCAGTTTTAGGCCGATTCTCGGTTGAAAATAGCGCGATGAGGGAAAAAGCTATTATGGTTCATAAGGTTTTAAGGGACGCGTCATAGGAGGGGAGACTGTGGGAGCGAGTGGAAAGCAAAAGGAGTCGAGGAAAGAAGAGGTGGTTTCGAAGAAGACACCCAGTACACGGGGAATGAAGCTCTCCTTTACCCTTGTAGCGATAACAGGCGTCGCCTTCATCATACTCACCTTCTTCCCGATGAGCTACGTTCCCCACATGGGCGCCCTCGGAGTCCTCGGCCTCGTCTCAGCCCTGGGACTTTTCAAAGGGAAACGATGGGGTTTCTACATCGGTCTAGCCCTCGTTTCCATATACATAACCATCGGGGCTTCACTGCTGTACTTCACGGTTGCAGCCTTCAGCTCCCTCACCGAGGTATCCGTTGCACTTGCATGCACCGGTCTAGCCCTATTCACAGCCTTAATGGTTGCCGTCCTATTCTTCATCGCATCGAGAAGGAAGTTCTTCCATTGAAGTCGACGATGCGGATCTCCTTTAAACCACTGTGAACCTAAGGGTTGAAAACTCTGAGAAGCCTCAGGTTTCCCCCTTTTTCAAAGCCAGAATGGCGGAGACTTCACTGAGGAACCTATCGCAGAGTTCTTGAGCTCTCCCCGGAGTCTTAGCTTCAGCCATAACCCTTATGACGGGCTCAGTGCCTGAAGGCCTTACGAGAACCCACTCCCCGCGACCATGAACCTTCACGCCATCCGTTAAGTCAAGGGGTTTACCCCTGTACCTTTCCTTCAGTGCCTTAACCGCACGCTCCGCGTCCACCCCTGAGCACGCAACCTTTCCTCTAGCTGAATGGTACCGCGGGAGTTGCAGAACGAGTTCTGAAAGCCTTACTCCCCTCTTGGCAAGGATCTCAGTGACCTTAGCAGCCGCCAGTACACCATCCCTTGCAGCGTGGATTTGAGGCATTATAATGCCGCCGCAGCTTCCCTCACCTCCGATCAAAGCCTTCACCTCAACCATCTTCTGAGCAACGTAAGCCTCACCAACCCTTGTCCTAACCACCTTCACACCATGCTTCTCAGCGATGTCGTCGAACATGAGGGATGAGGCTACGTTCGTCACGAACACCCCGCCGGCACCACTCGTTAGGAAGGCGTCTACGATAATGGCTAAGCCGATGTCTTCAGGCATTACCTCACCCTTATCGTTGACGCATACGAGGCGGTCAGCGTCGCAGTCGTGGGCGAAGCCGACGTCCGCCTTAAGTGCTACCACAAGCCTGGCAAGGTCTTCAAGGGCTTCCCATGTAGGTTCTATGGGACGGGAGAAGAAGCCGTCTACTGAGGCGTTAAGGGTAGTGACATGGCATCCGATCTCCCTGAGTAGGTAAGGGGTGACGAGGCTTCCCGCACCGTTTCCAGGGTCTACGACAACGGATGGAGCAGCTCTTTTTACAGCCTCAACATCAATGTTCCTAATAATCGCAGCTATGTACGCATCCGTGACATCCCGTGGGTAAACCTTCCCTAGGCTGCTCCATGACGCGTAGGTAAAAGCGCTTCTAGTATACTGGTCTCTTATGGCTTGGACATCGCTCTCAGATATAGGCATGCCTTCAGGTCCTAGAAACTTAAGGGCGTTCCATTCAGGGGGATTATGGGATGCTGAGACGATGACGCCGCCAACGGCTTGGAAAATTTTCGTTGAATAAGCCACTGCAGGTGATGGGGTGACTCCTACATCGATAACGTCGTGTCCCGTGGATGTAAGCCCCGCGGTGACAGCCCTCTGAAGCATCTCGCCGCTCGGTCTAGTATCTCTACCCACCACGACGCTTCCCTTCCTCAACCAGCTTCCGAAGGCTGTGGAAAGGTTCAACGCAACCTCAGGCGTCATGGAATCTCCGACAACGCCTCTTACGCCTGAAACCGTGAACATTAACCTACTCAGGCTACACTGCTCGCTGGAAACCCCATCAGGCTTCATAGATAGATTTGGTGAAATCGAGCATTTATAGTTTCAGCACATTACAAAGTTGTAAGTGTTCATATTCATTTAAACCTCACGGCTAGAGCGCCACCGTATGCTCAGATTTCAATAAATAAGCCATGCAGTTTCACTGTGGAGGAAGGCTTGACCAAACAAATTTAAATCTTCGATAGGATTCTGGTGAAAGACTATGATCACAGCCCAGGTGAATAGTAATTCTTTAAATTAACCCTTTATCTGTAGGTACAGCGATTAAGGGAAATAACGACTCCTTTCTCTGTTGTGACGTGATGTCGTCTAGAGAAAGCTCTACTCATCGAGCTGTAAGCGCGGTTTAAAATTAATGAAGGATAGACCCTCGTCTGTATGGTTTACTCATCGGCATAACTGTTCGTATACCGTTTTAACTTATTATGGGTGCGGGATAGAGGGGGGTTCGGTAAACAGGCTTTCTCCTTCACCGAACCTGAGGAGGGTTTTAGCTCACTTCTTCCCTTTCATCCACGCTCTACAGATTTCTACACCCATTACAGCGTCTCTTGCGTAACCGTCTGCACCGATGGTTTTGGCGTACTCATCTGTAAGCGGCGCTCCGCCGACAACGACTTTAACCTGCTTTCTCACTCCAGCCTTCTCCAAGGCTTCGATGACGCCTTTCATGTTAACCATGGTTGTGGTGAGTAGGGCTGAGAGACCGACGATGTTTGCCTTGGTTTCCCTAACGGTTTCCGCGAACTTCTCCGGTGCTACGTCAACTCCGACGTCGTGGACTTCGAAGCCTGCGGCTGTGAGGAGGGTGGCTACAACGTTCTTCCCGATGTCGTGGAGGTCTCCCTGAACAGTTCCTAGAACGACGACGCCTACGGGGGCGCGTTTCTCCTTATCCATATAAGGCTGAAGAACAGCTAAGCCTTCCTTCATAGTCTCCCCGGCCATGATAAGCTCCGCGAGGAAATACTCTCCTTCCTCATACTTCTTCCCAACGAGGTCCATGCCCTTCGACATTCCTTCCATCACAGCCTCGTATGAGGAAAGCCCGATCTTAATGGCTTCCTCAGCAGCTTTCTTCACACCCTCTATGTCGAAAACCACGATGCCGTCCCTGAGCTTAGCCAAAACCGCTTCACGACTAACCGTCAAGCACATCACACTCCAACTTAGGGTTTAGTTTACGATTGATCCAGATATAAAACTTTGCTTAAGAACCTCGGTAACCTAGGATCATTAAACGTTTTCCCAAGTGAACCCCGATGGACAACGCATAAAGAACATTGTTTCGAAGCTGGAAGCCCACGTGTTCTACACGAAAACGTATTGATGAGATGCAGGTTGCTGGAATAAGAGGCGCTGGGAAGCGCGAAACTTTTATCCTGCCTGGAGTATTGTATGCGTGGCGGTGGGTAAGGACCGGGGAGCCAGCCCTGCCCTGTTACCTGAAACGGGCTACACGCGGGGGTTCGTTAACCTGCAGAGGCGACGGTCTGAACGGTTACAGGCCTCCGCTCCCCGACGATGAGATCCCGTCCCACGGGGTTGGGTGGTGAGAGCGGCTCCTTCGGAGGAAGGGGTTGACTCTCTCAGCCGCCGAATCGGGTTAGGCCGGGAACGGAGCAGTCCTAAAGTGGACACATCAACGTTCGTGGGGGTTCGGGGTTTAGGGAGGGCGCGGAGACACCGTAGCTGGGAGGATGTCCACTCTGGGGGAAGCCACCGCCGCTGTGCGGTTACTGAGACCTATGCACTGGGAACCTAAGCATGGCGAGGAGCCCTCCTAGGGAGTAAAGCTTCTCACCAGCCTCGGTTTCTGAGCTGATGAAAACGGCTTTACCAGCCTTCTTCTCAACCCTTTCAATCAAGTTCATAAGGCTACTCCATTGTTCTTCATCCATCTCCCGCATAACCCTGTCTGAAACAAGGAGTGTTTCAACCGCTCCGTAGTTAGAAGCCTCCTCCACGGCTTCACGCCCATAAGTTACCCTATCCCCTCCTCGGCTTAGTCTAAGGAAGGCTTCATCCACCAGCTTGGCTTCAACAACAGCCCTTGCCTCTGAAGCGTATTTTGTGACTAGCCCCGCCCGGAGGGCTTCATAAACCCCGGCTAAACCCCCGCTGCTCACGTTTGCCACACGCATGATCGCGGCTAGATCGGGTACATGTTGAACGGCGTAGGTTTGAAAACGTTGTTTAATGAAACCCGGTCCGACTAAGAGGATCACGCCGTTCTTCTCCTCAAGGCTCTGCTCAAGGTTGGCGAGGGCTTCTTTGAAGTAGGACGTTAAAGCGGCTTCGTGTTGATCAGGCTGGAGTTTACCAGGTAACCTAACCTTCCACTCAGCCTTCACGTCGAAACCGTATTCCCTTAGGAGCGCTATGCAGCAGTCTTCATTGTCTATCGCGAGTATGGTTAGATTAACCCTCCTGGTCTTGGAGGCGTCTTCCAGCCGCCTCAGCTCGGAATCCATCCACTTCTCCTTAACAACCTCCAAGGTTTCCCCAACCCTCACATTGATGGCGTGGTAGTTCCCAGCCACGTGTTCGAAGCGTTCAGGGGCGTGAACAACCATCCCCTTTACCCTAAGCCTCTTCACGTAACGGTCCAGCTGAAGGTCCTCCACGCGTAGACCGAGGTACATGGGGAAGCGTTTCCCCTTCGACGTTTCACCCGTAGCTTCACGTACCTTAACCTCCCTGCTCGTCAAGGCGGAGACGAGGTTCCCTGGTCTGATGAGGTTAAGGAGATGCCATAGGTCGTCTAGGGTCTCGGGGACAAGCTTAACGTATCCATGCTTCAAGTCGCGGCTTAGAACCCTCAAAGTCCTCACCTGAAACCACGTTGTAGGCTGGATATAAAACTGTATGATCACAGCCCTAGTTACACGCCTAGGACTAGTTCAACCTTAACCATGCTTATAACACCGGTTGCGGCTTTGACTCGAAGGCAAGGTTAATACCTTCGATGGGGAACTTTAGGTGATGGTTGCCTCTGAACGGGTTGTGATTCAGAAAGTCCAAGCTAAGGACCTGCCCATGGTTATTGAGGTTGAAAGGTTAAGCTTTGGAAGCCCATTCCCTCCTTCATACATCCACACCCTAGCCGTGCTAAGCCCTGAAACCTTCCTTACGGCTAAAGTCGATGGAAGGGTTGTCGGCTACGTCGTATCTACTATCCGAGGCAGGGTAGCCCATGTGCTCTCCCTAGCCGTTCACCCCAGGTACCGCAGGCGGAGGGTTGGAGGAACACTTCTATTTAAAACCTTTGAGGTGATGACGGGGAAGGTATCATCCATAGAGTTGGAGGTTAGGAAGAGTAATACAGCGGCTCAGAGGCTTTACGAGAAAGCGGGTTTCAAGGCCACATCTACGGTTAAAGCGTATTACAACGATGGGGAAGACGCCGTTGTTATGAAACTCATCCTAGCCGAAAAGCACAGCGTTGTAGAAAGAAGCCTGTAAGGATGTAGAGGGCGTATAGGTTGAAGCCTGAGGCGATAAGCATTAATCAACCATTCACTCCTTTTACTGTAACATAAGCCTTCAATGGGTGGGTTGAGATGGGGACATCGTTTAAGGATTACTGGATCGCAGGTTTCATCCTCCTAATCTCTTTCACAGCCATCTCGTTCTTGGTATCTATGACGTTGGCATCTTTACTCACCGGGGAGGTTATGCCATTGGATGAGAGGGGCAGGATGCTTACTCAATACGCTGTCACCGGCGCCCACTTTGTCATAACACCCTACGTCATTGCTAAAATCGCTAAATACGTGAACGAAAGGTTTCTCAGCGGGGTTTAAAACCCTCATCTTACAGGCAGTGGGAACTTTTCCGTTAAGCTACGCCATTCTCAACGCTGCCGTTGAGAATCCCTACTCTATCTAACAGAATAAGCCTGTATGAGGCGTCCTGAGGACGGTTCTTTTTCCAGGTTTAAGCGTAGGAGATACGGGAAAGTTTCTTCCTCGAAAAGAGTATGAACCCGAGGGTTGAGGCCCAAAGGGTTACGCCTAGGTAAACTATAGGGTTTCTCCATTGATAAACGGGAATTAGGATTGGTGGAAAAATCTGGTATGACTCGTGACCTGATGCGGGTATGAATTGGTGGAAAACGTCTTCAAGTCTTTCTCCCCTTACCTCGATTCTATGGAGGTCATTCGTTCCCAAGCCCTTTTCTCTAGCAAGATTCAAAGTGGGTACTTTCTCCGGGTCGAAGCCCATGAGTGCGGATGCAATGGAGTCCGTGGCCACGGGGTCCCTTCCAACGATTACTAAGTCGAGCTTCACCGGTGTCCCATTATGAGGACCCTGCCCTTCCATCCCCACCCTCCCATCGATGATTACCAAGTCGATCTTACGTGCGTTACAAAGGTCAACTATGACCCCGGCTAGGTGATCATCTTGCTTCGCAGCGGCTGTTTGATGGAGTACACCCTTTGGGAAGCCGTAGAAAGAGCCTGGTGCGAGACCTACGAGGTTCTTCATACCCAAGGTTACGACGGCTTGATCATGGGTCTTTAGACAGGCAACGGATATGAAGATATCGGCTTCGACTAGGACATGGTTGAGGATGAAGCTCTGGAAGATGACGCCTCCTCTGGGAACGGTTACGTTAACCATTTCACCGTAGTTAAGGTCGACGACCTTAACGACGGGTGCTTCAACCGTGGGGAAGTAACCTAATGCACGCATGTTCTCAGTTGTATTCCCCTCGCCGCTTCCCTCAGCGACCCAGATCACGCTCGGGTTTCTCCTTCCAATGATGTTGATGAGGGCTTTCACCATGCTGGGGTCGATGGTGTCCGGAGGCTTCTGGTTTCGAACAACGTTGGGTTTAATTATGACTTTTGAGCCTTCCGGTACTATGCTCTCTATTCCTCCTATGCCATTAAGAGCTGCTTCCAAGGCGTCTTCAACCCTACCGTCCTTAATACGTTCAACAGAAACCAGGGTCAGCCTATCAGTGAGCGTTGACCGGTTCCGCAGTACGGCTACTGGGTCTGCGAGAAGGTAAACGTAAACAGTTAAACCTGAGAGTAGAATAGAGCTTGCGAGAAGTGATACCAGGATAACTGTGTTCCTTCTCTTGGAGTCACTGAATACGCTGTAGACATATGGCGTAAAGGCTCCTTCGAAATGGGTTATAGAGGCAACTAATGGGTATAGAAGAAGGGTGTAACTGGTTTTGGCAGCCGCCCTCTGGCACGGATAAACGATGCGGGATGGTTTAGTTCCAGTTCTGAGCATTAGCCAAAGGAGGCTGATTGTTCCAACGACCGCCGTGTAACGCGTTAAGCTCTTTGCCAACTCTTCAATCCTGCGGGTCAAATACGAAATCCTTACCTTGTGTTATTTATGAATACCGTGTGGTGAATAAGAGTTTTGCCATGGAAGGTGGTAGGCTTAGACTTTTACTTTAAACCCTTAATCCATCATGTAATAGGCTTAGTGGCAATAGATGGTCATGGAATTTTGAACCTAGCCGCGGAGACGAGACTATACTCGACCAATATTATACACTGTGAAAAAGTTAGCCGGGGTGAAAGCTAATTTCCATTCAGTGTTACTTTTTCTTTCAAGCCTACCTTCAGCTTTAAACGGGAAGGATTATTAGCCGATTGAAAGTCTTGTATTATTTGACCCCTAAAGTCTCGTTTTCTCCAATCGAAATATTATATGCTAAGTCTTTTTCTCACGGTGTAGGCTTCTAGTTGAAGTATTTGATGTGTGAACCTTATTGGATGACCAGTAGTTTTTTATAAAGATGGGGTATTAAGCTTTTTTCCGAAGACCTATGCGTAAGCCAAAGAGGAGGATTCTTTACCACACGGATGGAAGACACACCCACATGTACCAATTGGAGCCGCCGTTAACGCTTCAACAGCTCTTGATCCCGGTGGATGAGTTACTCGGCACTATGGTGGACACCATTGTCCTTTCAGCCGGGGGTGGCACAACCTTCTTCCACGCCACAAAGGCTGGAACCCTTTGGGGTGAGCTGGAGG
>CAYNFI010000048.1:11993-13119 GCA_964396445.1 uncultured Candidatus Bathyarchaeia archaeon | reverse complement strand
AGGGTGTTAAGTAGGAAATCTACGCCTTTCTTAATCAATCCTAAGGCTGTTTCCACAGGCATATCCGCGGCCTCGATGAGCTCCAAGGATTTCTTCATGTTTTCAACCCTCTCCTCCATCTTATTCCTCTCCTCCTCGAAACCTTTTATCCTCGCCTCCAGCTCCGAGACCCTTCTCCTCAGGTCATCCGCCTCCTTGACAATCTCCTCGTACCGTTCTTTCCGCACGTACCCAAGCCTTTCCATGAACCCTCACCAGGTCAGGTTGCGCTTCCTACTTAACTACGGTTCAGGCTCTGTTAAACCCTTCGATGCGGGTTACACATGGTTCAGGGAACTACGAATACATTAATGATCGATCGGGTTGAAACCGAGATGAAGCGCGTGTACGCTTCTTCTTCAGATACAGGACTGCTGTGAATAACACGATTAACGCGGCTCCTATAAGCAGGTACGGCGTCCAGTTTTCGCCCCAGGGTGGGGGATTCTGCGTCAGGGCTTCGGTGAGTTCGCCGCATACCGTGTACGCACGGCTTAACCAGGTGTTAACGAACGCGTTCACCGCGTCCTCAGCGTCTTCAAATCGTTCCTCATCGATTAAACCGAGAACGTGCTGTTCCAGTTCAGCGGTTCCACTCCTCTCCTCCGCGTAAAGGTTAGCCCAGCGCTCGCGTACAGCGGGTAAACGCCAGCTGTAGCCTTTATCGACGAGGGTTTGAAGCCGTTTAAACCTCCACCACGCGGATTCAGGGTTGTAACCCGACATGTCCCTCGCACCGGTGCCTGTCAGATAGGGTTTTAGAATCGCGGAGGTTGAGGCGTAGACCGGTGTGAAGACGCTGATGCAGGGGTTACTCATGCAACACCACATAAGCTGCAGCTGCCTCGGCTGCCAAGGTCTCAGATGCGCCACCATCGCCGCCACCGTCTGCCTGCAGCAAACCGTCCTATACTCCTTGTTATCATGCGGTGGCTGATGGTACATCACCGTATCCTCGTAGTGGTCCGCGAGGATAAGCATCATGTCGCCAAGCGTTATGTTACCCGCTTTAGCTCCTAGGAGCTGCTGAACGCGTGTGTAACGTGTCTGAGAGCTCTGGTATGGATAACCTGCACCTGAGTAGCAC
>CAYNFI010000048.1:0-11893 GCA_964396445.1 uncultured Candidatus Bathyarchaeia archaeon | reverse complement strand
TGATGGTTTATGGAGAAGAGTGGTTTGAAGCTTGCCATCGTGGGATGCGGCGGTATGGCGGGTGGGCATCTCCGCGCCTACGGGTTGATCAAGGAGAAGGAGCGTTCGAAGTTCATCTTCGCAGCCATGTGCGACCCTGTGGTCGAGTCTGCTAAGCGGTTTGCGGAGCAGGCCGCGGTTTTTCAAGGCTTCAAGCCCAGGGTTTACGCTCGGGTTGATGATATGCTGGCGGAGGAGAAGCTTGACGCCGCCGACATATGCACACCGCACTCAGACCATCACGTCGCTGGAATCGCCTGCCTCAACGCCGGCGTTAACGTCATGGTCGAGAAGCCCTTCGGGGTTACGGTTAAAGCGAGTAAAGCCATCATCGCGGCAGCGGAGAAAAACGGTAAGGTCGCCGCCACCGCTGAGAACATCCGCCGTGGACCCAGTCAACGTACCTCCCACTGGGTCCTTAACGAGGCGAAGCTTCTAGGCACGCCTAGGCTGTTCTACGCCCAGCATGCAAGCTGGCAGGATCCATCGGCTGAGAGGAAATGGCATTGGAGGGTGGAGAAATTAATGGGGGGAGGAGGCATGGTTATGGACAGCGGCGCCCACTTCTGCGACACGATCCGCTACCTTTACGGAGACCCGGACACGGTCTACGCGAGGGTTCAGCAGCTGGAGAAGTGGCCTCACAGGAAGGGAGCGGAGACGGTTATGGACAGCCGGGAGGATACGTGGGTCGCCACCATTACTTTCCAAAGCGGCGTGGTAGGCGTCTGGAGCTGGACCATGGCGGCGCCCGGGTACACGTACACCAACGTCGTCCACTACGGTAGCCATGGATGTATCCTCGACCACGGGGACGTGTTCCACGGACCCTTCGGCAACTCCGAGGTCATCATCCAGGACGGAGTGAACCGAATAGTTACGCCTATGGCGGAGATGCAGCGCCAGTTCCTCGCGCAGCTGGATGAAGCGAAGAGGAACGCCTTGTTCCCGCATGGGTTCACAGAGGGCGTAGTCATCGAGTGCTACGACTTCCTCGACGCCGTCGAGAAGAAGAGGAAGCCGGAAGTCGACGGCTGGGCTGGGATGAAGGCTAAAGCCATCTGCGAAGCCATATACGAATCAGCCTACATCGGCGAAGCCGTACGCTACGGGGATGTGCTCAGCGGAAAGGTTGAGGCGTACCAGAAACCTATCAATGAACACTGGGGCCTCTAAGGGCCTCCTCGAAGGTTTTCACCAGTCGACTCCATTTTCCGACGTGCTGTAAGGAAGAGGGCTAATCCTGTGGGTACAAGTGCTAAGAAGCCTATGAAGCTTGGTACTAGAAGGAGTATGTTTACCCACCTTTCCTTCAACGCGAACCTGATCGAACTCCGCGCGGTGCTTGCAGCGTTGTCGAAGGTAAAGGTGTATAGGTCATCCGCGGGGTCTACGGTGAAGCTGTAACGCTGGTCGATGAAGACGTTTTTCAGGTTCTCCGTGTTGTAGCCGTTGGCTGTAAAGTAGACGCCGCCCCCTTCGACATCCACCTCCCCTATCAACTTCGACTTGCTTATGACCCTTGTATGGTAGGCTGTCCCGTTGGCGTATGGGCCGTACTTGGAGCCGGGCTCTAGCTCTAGGGCTAGGTAGATCTCAGTATCAGTTCTCACGGCGTAGAGTAGGGATAGGGGAAGTAACAACGCGCCTAGGAGTAATAAAGCTAAGCCTATGAGCTTCCCCGTGTACCGAACTCCCCTCGTTAATAGTGTTACGGATGCCTATAAATCTGGTGTTTCAGCCTTAATTTGGCTGCTTGGCAGTTATTAAGCGTTAAGGCTTTACACCTTGCAAGATGGCTCCGAAACGGACGGGTTGAGTGAATGAAGTTAGGTGTTCTACCTGTTTATACCCGCTTCTATCACTTCTTCGAAAGCTTTTCTATGTCTTCTGCTAGGCTCTTCCCGGCCAGTTGAAGGAATTTTTCCCACGTTTCCTTCGACGCCCGTGTGGGGTCTCCGAGGTAACCGAGTCCTCCCTCTGGGATATCCTTAAAGGTCTCGTACCTGAGCTTCATAAGGTCCAAGAGAATGGGCTTAAGCCTCAGCCATTTCTCCACGTCTAGAAGCTGTGGGCAGTAGGAGAGAGCGAAGGAGGTTTCAAGCTCAGCGGCGTGCCAGTCCCAGTCTGGGCGGGTGGATCTGAGAACCTCCTTGAACCATGGGTGGAAGACAAGGGGGTAGACCTCTTTCACCCAGCTGAGTATGGCAACCTCCGCCCCCGTTGCTCTCCGAGCCTTAGCCGCGGCTTCCTGGAGGGTTTCTATGTGCGCTGGCTCCAGGTGGAAGCTGAAGAGCGCGACCTTCTTGAAGCCCAGCCTCACAAGCTCGCTGCACACGTCTACTACGAGGTTGATCAAGGTTTCAGGCTGGATCGTTATGGTTCCCGGGAACGGCTTTAGAAGCCTCCCGACGCCGTATTGAATGGTAGGCGCTAGTACAAACTCGATCCCCCTCGTCTCCAGGATTTCACCGGCGAGTTTAACCACCTCCATTCCCTCCCAGATATCGGTTCCCAGGGGGAGGTGTGGTCCATGCGCCTCTGAGGTGGATACGATGACGACCGCCGTGTCGGTCTTCTTCAGAACCTCCTCAACCTGGGGCGAGGTCATTTCGAGCAGGACCTTCATCCGCGTCCTCCTCCTTCTAGGCTTCATCTATAACCTGTTTCTTCGAGGAGGTCTTCTAGGTACGTCTTCGCCTGACGCGCCCATTCTACGGGTCTAGGCGCTGCCTCAAGCTCCACCGCCAAGTAGCCTTCGTAGCCCATTTCATCGAGTATCCTCAGTATCTGCTCGTAGGGGGTTGTGCCGAGCCCGGGCAGCCAGTTTGCATCGGTCTCCCCGTTGTTGTCGTTGATGTGCGTGTGTACGATGTAGCCCTTCAAAGCCCTGATCTGCTCCTCGGTGACGTTGGCGGATCTGATGTTGCAATGCCCGATGTCGAGGTTCGCCCTGCAGTATTCCGAGCCTACCTCATCGATGAACCTTTTAAGCTGGTTTAAGTCGTGCGGGATCAGCGGGAGGCTGGGCTCAAACTCCATAGCCAACATGACGCCCACATCCTCCGCGTGCTCCGAGACCCTTTTAAAATTCTGAACCGTGATCTCCCAGGTTTTCTCGAACGGGATCCCGAGCATCCTCCACATCCAGCCCCCGAGCATCTCCACCCTAGAGTATCCAAGGTCAGCCGCGAGGTCCAGGCACTTCATGTCGTATTGAACCGTGGCTTCGCGCACCGTAAGGCTTGTGTCAGCGATGCCTAGACCAACCGTGGCTAAAGCCCCAGCTTCAAGGCCATGCGCATTCATCAATTCCTTCACCTCCCTCCTTCTCACCGCGTCCATCGCGTCAGGGTCTGCGTGGGGCCACCAAGCCGCGATGTCGACTCCGTCGTATCCAAGCTCCCCGACGATCCTAATCGTCTCCTCCAGTGAATACTTCAACGTGGCGAAGGAGGTTACGATGCTTAACTTCATCGTCAACAACCATTCCCCCGAAACCCTTCAACTTCCTTTTTTACGGATATTAATTTTTCCACGGGGTTGAGTTGAAAACCTTTTACGCCCTCAATTTTCCCGTACCACCGTTTAAGAGGTGCAGCCTTGATAGGTCAAGGTTTTATAGAAGCCGTGTTTCCTAAACGTGAGAAAGAGGCATGGTGTCTGTCTGTCAGTACTGCAGCTCGAACTGTGGTTTAGATAAACCCCTTTGTAGGCTCGGGGTTACGCAGCGGGAAACCTTTCACAGCGAAAGGCTCTCCTCTCATCTAGTACGGAGAAACGGTGTGCTAACTCCTGTGCCCTTCCAAGAGGCTCTCGGAGAGGCTGTTGAAAACTTCGTGAACGTGTACAGAAGCGACGGTTCGAGGGCTGTGAAGCTTGTATACGGAGGTGATATATTCCTTGAACCCGCCTACCTCTTAACGAAGCTCGTTAAGCTCCTAAACCTATCCTTCGACACGTGTATAAGGCTGTGCCATTACCTTTCCCACGTTGCCAGTAAGCGTCAACTCGGTGACACGTTTTCCGGTAGGTACCGGGGTTTCTTAGAGAACGCTGACGCCGTGTTGATCGCGGGGAGTAACCCCTCCGCGCATCACGGTGGTTTCTGGCATGAGCTTCAGAGAGCTAGGGCGCTGTATGGGACCAGGGTTGTCACAGTAGACCCGAGGCGGACGCGGACGGTTGAAGGCTCAGATCTACATCTTTCCATCGACCTGAGGGAGTACATCCTGGTTTTCAACACCGTCTCCAACCTCTTGATAGAGAAGGGGTTTACCCGGGGCGGGTTCATAGCAGAGCATACGGTAGGGTTTAAAACCTTCGAGGAGACGGTTGCGAAGTACACCGTGGATTACCTATCCCGCCGGAGTTCCCTCAACGTGGAAACCCTCCTTCACTTGGTAGGCCTCCTCGGTGAAGCGGTTAACCCTAGGCTCGTGGGAGGCGTGGCGTTAACACAGACCGTGGACGGCGTGGACGTCGCATCGGCTTTCAACAACCTCGGGCTTCTACTCGGTTCCCCACCGCGTTACCTGAGGGGTAAGATGAACGTTCAAGGCGTCCACGAAGTGTTACAGATCCCCTCCCAGCTCTTCCTCAAGCCGCGCCTACCACGGGCCACTGTCCGCGAACACTTTGAAGTCTACGCGGAGGACTGTATAAGCGACCGGTACACGGATGCCTTCAAGTTCATGTACGTTGTGAAGGAGGACCCGGCGCTTTCACACCCATGCCTGAGGAAGGTCTGGCGGCGGCTCGAAGACGCCTTTGTGGTGGTTCAGGACGCTACGTGGAGAAACCACACCATCGAGCTTGAACACGCTGGGCGGAGGTATCTGTTCGCGGACGTCGTGTTCGCGTCGGCTATGGTTCATGAATGCGCTGGCACAACGGTGAACGATGAAAGGGTTCTCCGGAGGAGCTTACCGATCAGTCAACCCTACGGAGAAGCCCTTGAAGACTATAGGATTATACGCGAGTTTGCGAAGGGCGTTTGCCAAAGGCTGGGGCTTAGCACAAAGCTGTTCGATTACCCATCCGTTGGGCAGGTCTTCGATGAGCTGGCGGAGCGGCATCCCAGGTTCTTCAACTTAAGCTACAGCCGAGTCTCAGAGGGAGGAACCACGCTCCCAGCCTTTCTTAAACCCCCGTACAAATTCGTGTCGGTGGAGTATAAGCCGTTACCCGTGGAGCGTTCAACGGACGCTGAGTACCCTTACTGGGCTACGATACATAGACTGGACGTGCATTATAACACTGGGGCGATGTCGAGGCGTTCTAAGACGCTGAACCAGCTCTGCGGGGAGCCCTTCGCCGAGGTTAACCCCTTAGACACTGAACGCCTCAACATCGCCGCGGGCTCCATGATCAGGGTTGAGTCGAAGCTGACGGGGGAAGCCGTTATCTTAAAGGCTGTGGTCAGCGGGAACGTGAAGCCCGGCGTGGTTTCACTGCCCCTTCACTTCGCGGAGGCGCCGGTTAACCTCCTAACCCTGTCGGAGCTGTCGCCGGAGTTGAAGGATGTACCCGTTAAGATCGTCAGGGTTTAGGGAACTCGTTTAGAATATGGGTTAAACCGTTTAACGCTTTGATCTTCTACTCGCCGAGATCTCCGCGAGCTTTTCCCTCACAACCTCATTTGCGAGGATCGGGTCTACCCTGCCCCGCGTAGCCTTCATAAGCTGCCCGATGAGGAAATGCGCGGCTTTCCCGTCTTTAAGGGCGTCTTCAACAGCGCCGGGGTTCTCCGTGAACACCTTGGCTACGACCTCCTTAACCTCTTCCCTTGAAGCGATCCTCTTTAAACCAAGCTCCTCAACGATCGTATGGGGCATCTTACCCGTTGCCACCATTTCCTGAAGGACCTTCTTCGCGATCTTCCCGCTGATCGTCCCATCGTCGATAAGCATGAGCATCTGAACGATGTGGCTTGGCGTAACCTTGGACTCGGTGATCTCAAGCCCCGATTCGTGGAGCTGGGCGAGGAGGTCTCCTACAAGCCAGTTGCTCAGCTTCTCAGGGCTCGGGTACTGGCTGAGGCATTCCTCGAAGAAATCCGCTAGGGTTTTGCTGCCTGTGAGGACGTCGGCGTTCTGGGCTGGAACCCCGTACTTCTCCGAGAACATTATTTTCCGGGTGTCTGGTAGCATGGGCATCCGCTGCTTCACCCTATCCAGGTCTTCATCCGAGAGCACGATGGGCACGAGGTCGGGCTCTGGGAAGTACCTGTAATCCTGCTCCTCCTCCTTCACCCTAAGCGAGACCGTGATCCTCCGCGTGGCGTCCCAGTGCCTCGTCTCCATGCCCACGCTGAGTCCCTTCCCGATGAGGCTCCTCTGCCGAGCCACCTCGAAGTTGAGGGCGCGTTCAACATCCTTGAAGCTTGAGATGTTCTTCACCTCAACCCGTTTACCGCCGGCCATGGAGATGTTCGCGTCGCAGCGCATAGCCCCTTCTAGGCTTCCATCTGAGACCCCGAGGTGTTCAAGGATGGACCTGATCTTCTGGAGGAAAAGCCTCGCCTCCCTCGGGGACTCGATGTCAGGCTCCGTGACAACCTCGGCGAGGGCTATACCCGCCCGGTTATAGTCCACGAGGACCGTGGGCGAAGAATCGATCGTACCCTCGTAGACGAGTTTCCCAGGGTCCTCCTCCAACTGGATCCTCCGAATCCTGACCCGTTTCCCACCGTCTACGGTGACGACGCCTCCGACGGCGAAGGGAACCCCCCCAGCCCCATCATACTGCGAGATCTGAAAGTTCTTCGGCATATCCGGGTAGAAGTAGTTCTTCCGTGAGAACACGGTTCTCCTCGAAACCTCGGTGCCTAAGGCAAGCGCGACCATAACCGCGTCTTCCACAGCCCCCGCGTTGAGCACGGGGAGGGTGCCGGGTTCACCCATGCATACGGGGCAGATGTTGGTGTTAGGCTCCTTCCCGCGGTAATCGGAGGAGCAGCCGCAGAAAAGCTTCGTCCTGAGGTTTGTAAGCTGGATATGGACCTCAAGCCCTATCTTAACGCTTACCATACCGAGGAGTTGGAATAGAATGGAATATATAAGCCTTTTAGAAACAGTTATGAGGCGTCATATTATAACTATTATTATGCCCTAGAATTACCATATCATGTTTTGTGGGGAATTGCATGAGGCTTCTGGTGGAGTTGGAGGGTTTAGGGGATTACGCCTACGATTTGCGGTACTATCATAAACTACAGGGTTTCATATACAGCTTACTGGAGGATACGCCTTACCGGGGTCTACATGATGGGAGGGGTTACAAGTTCTTCTGCTTCTCGAATATTTTTCCTCCCCGGGACCTTAAGAGGGGTGATGTTAGGCATTTCATGATATCCTCGCCTGACGTGAGGCTTCTCGATGCCTTTAGAGAAAGGCTAGTTAAGAGGGAGAGGATGAATGTTGGTGACCTGTCTTTCGCCGTGAAGGGTGTTTCCGTGCTTAGACCTAGGGTGACGCGTTCATGCACCTTGATCACGGCCACACCGATTATCGTTAGGATTCCAAGGGAGAATTATGCGCAGTATGGGATTGAACCGCCTAAGGATTATGCCTACCTCTACTGGCGGAAGAATTATCCCTTCAACGCCTTCATTAAGCAGTTGGAGGACAACCTGATCAAGAAGTACAACGATTTCAACAGCGCTTCCTTGGAGCCTATACCCCTCAAGGTAACTTTTGCCTCTTAGAGTATCAGGAGTGCTTCAGTTTCTACGCCAATTAGTTTCCTAATTTATAAATTTCCTAAATAGTTATTTCAAAAGCCCTTATGTAGATCTTTCCCTAATCTCCATGCGATCTCACCTTGAACTCAGGTGAACGGGGCAAGGAAACAGTATCAGATCCTGAAACGGAGCCTGAAACGGGCTTATTCGACTACCCCCCTATCCCACCATCTTCGCCACATCTTCAGACAAGGGAAGGCCTCCACTGAGTTCCACAGGACGAAAACTTTATAAAAAATACTATGGACCATAATTATGGTAATTCCTGTGTCCAGAACCACCGTGGAGGTTAAGAAAAGCACCCTTCAGGCTTTAGAGGAGCTTAAGGCTGAGTTTGGCGTGCGAAGCCTCGACGAAGCGATTCAGACCCTTATCAGGCGGGTTCGCCAGGTTCCAAGGTCAAAGTTTAGCGCACACCCCGATATGACTCCCTTCACGCCTAAGGATGAGGCTCGAAGCCATGAGCTGTAGGTATATAATTGATTCTTATGCGTGGATAGAGTACTTTCGAGGAAGCGGCATGGGTGAAAAGGCGCGTCCATACGTGGAAAGCCAGGAAGCAGCGACGACGACCATAACAATCGCGGAACTCAGGGAAAAGTACCTGAGAGAAGAGTGGAAATACTTTGATGAAGACTTAGCCTTCATAACCTCAACCACCCTCGTAGTTCCCTTAGAAAAACCCATCGCCCTCTTAGCAGGCGAAATTAACTACGCCATGAAACGACTGGTCAAAGGCTGGGGAATCTCAGATTCCATCGTCCTTGCAACAGCGGGGGCTAAATCCGCTAAAGTTGTGACGGGAGACGAGCATTTCAAAGGACTCAAAGAAACCATTTTCCTAAAAAACGAGACGGTTTAAAAGAGCGATAAGCGTTCGAATCGCAGTTCCGTTCTCTACTAGCCGACTAACACGGTTAACCACCGAACAGCCTCAGCCAGAGCCACGTTGACTGGCAGCAATCTACAGTGAACACAAAGATACAGCGAGGGCAACTAGCCCAGATTAAAGCCCATGAACAACACCTAACCGAGTTAAGCGCCAAAGCTGTAGAAACGGCAGAGGGTTCGTGAAAATTATACTCATTAAACATTTGAGGCTACCATATCAAACTTGGAAAGCTGAAGCTTACAAAAAATGCGAAAACAGAGAATATGCTTGAGCTTGAAGCATCCAGGAAGTAAAGAAGAGGGGGAAAAGACTATTCAAAATAAAAATAAACCAAAGATAACTTATGCAGCCGCGTTCAACACCCTATTTATATGTTCAATATCATTGAACATTCTTTATTTAGGAAGGTGTTTTCTCTTTGATAGGCGTCAACAAACCCACCTTCAACTATTCCATAGAACATCGAACATGTGAAACGCGTCACTGAGGTGGAAAAGGGCATAATCCGGGAACTCGGCTACTCCGATGATGTAATCTGGAGGATACAGAGCCGCAACATCAAACTCTTAATAAAAGGTTAGCGCGCCCAGAGAATCAGGACAAACTCTAAGATAAGGAACGTACTCTTACCAAGAATAATGCGGGTGTAGGATTTCGACATGAATTTACCAGTAAATCTCACATTTGGGGTTAACGTTCAACGACAAATTGTGACAGGTTACTGCGGCCATCCCCAAGCCTCAACAATAATGTCTGACAGACCCCATTTCTTTAGATTTGTTCTCATCAATTCAACGTCTTGAGGAGGAACGAGAACGATTACTCTCGCTGCTTTACCCCAAGAATATTGTGCGAAGGCAAGCAGTTGGTTGTGTGTGTGGTCTTCGCTCACCGTTTCGCTTGTCTCGATCTCAAAGACCCAGTCAATGGGTTGTTGCTGTCCTCGGGGAGCAACTTGAGACAAGAATACGTCAGGCTCAAACTCAGACGCAGATAGTGGACCGCCATAAAAGAACCTAGGCCTATCTATGCGGCTAATACCAGGACATGAACTCCATATCGGTAGTTCCCTATACTTGTTCGCAAGTCTGCAAACCTCACGGTCGTGGTTCTGCTGCGATTCCGTGGATCTCAGGGGTAAAGTCCAATAGTTCAAGGTCCTAAACCCCGAACTCTTGGAGCTGCCTAAAAAGGATTTCGGAGGCATGGGATTCGGAGAATCGAAGGCTGCAACCGCTCCACGCCCGCCTTAGCACACCCTTCTCGTACTCGTCGCTCTTCATGAAGCCCTTCAGCTTCCCCATGACCTCGTCGGGGTTCTGGAACATGATCCGGCTGACCTCGTCGAAGACCACACAGTCCCTTACGCCGATGTCACCGATGGTTCTAAGGGTGCCGTGGAAGAAGAGGAAAGCAGGGTTGATTTGGCTACCTGAGTAAAGCCTAATCAAAAATGAGGTATTGCCAAAAAGTGCGGGAGGGTGGGATTTGAACCCACGAAGTTCTTCGCCAGAGGATCTTAAGTCCTCCCCCTTCTCCTAGAAGGTGTCCTTCCCACTATTTAGACCATGCTCGGCTACCCACCCCTCAGGCCCCTTTAACCTTATTCTTTGAAGGGGTGGGCGGTTGTTTAATTTAAAATGCCTTTTCTCAAAGGATTGGAAAAAAAGATGCGCGTCAAAGTCCCTGCTGCACTAGGAACCTTGTTCCGTCTCTTTCAAATCTTATTTCGACCTTGTCGATGATGTCTAGTCTAGCCAGCACGTAAGGGATGTCTTCATTCTCTGAGAAAGCGACCCTTGCATCGAAACCGTAATCCCCGATTCTCATCCTTACCCTATGAATCCTGATTCGAACCTCCTCCCTGTGGACGTTCTGACAATCGCCCCTCTGCCCTCTTCAAAGTTCAATCTTCAGAGGTCGCAGAGGCTCTTGGGGAATATAGAGATCACCGCTCCGCTGTCCACTATGATGTCGACGCCTATCTCCTCTCTGCCTTGTAGAAAGATCTTGGCTACTGGTATTATGGTCTCCCCGAAGATGTCCGACCGCACGCACTTGAAGGGAAAGAGTATTTCCCTCAAAGGATGAGTTCTTCCTCTCTGGGTATGAAGGTCAGGGTCGGCTTGGACTTGGGGTGATTTCTTTTAGCCATCGCGTAGGCTTCCTTAGCGGAGGCACCGTGTCCGGTTACGCGCTTTTTCCAGATGGCCACATGCTTTCCCCTGTATCCATTGAAGGCCTCTGGATGTTCCACGTACCACAGGAAGTCGTCGTCAACAGCCAATGTGCGAGCCAACGAACTCACTCCTGTAAACCCGTGTCAGCGAGTCCCTTAAATCTTTTCCTATGAAACGCGTCCTAATCACCACTTTACCCATAAGATCGAAAACGACTTAGACGTAAATCTTATACCATTCCGAAGGTTTCATTCATGGCGCAGGGGTTGCTTTATACACTCGTTTAAAGCCTTATATTTGCACCTGTCTAAGCTCTCATGGCAGCGGTTAGAAAAGCGCTAGCGAAAACTCGAGGACCACATCGGGTAGAAGTATGCTACTCCAGGCGGCCTCTCCTCCTCCAGTTCTCCTGTAACGATATTAGGTTTCAGTCCTAGGTCTTCTAAGGTTCTTACGCCTATGACGGGTTTAGCCCGTTTAAAGCAGGCTGCTAGAGTTCCTCCCTCCCTTCCTTTGAGGACGATCCCTATGGCGTAGAGCATAGCGCCGACTTTTCTGCCGTCGCCGAGTTCAAGGTCCAAGGGCTTGACAGGCAATCTAAGACCGCTTATCCTCTCAACAACCTCCACAGGTAGAACCGTGAAAGAAGCACCGGTATCGACGAGTACACCGCCGATTTTAACCCTATCCTTAGTTCCGATAACTTCTACGTCAACGGTCACGTGACCCATAACTGACCCTTACATCAAAATACCAGCGTCTCACCTATAAAGACAGAGCTACGCTGAACCTATTTCCATCAAATGTATCCGAAGCGCGTGGAGGAATGGTGCAAGGGGTGGGACTCGAACCTACCTCTACATGGAGACAGTTTAGCCTCTTGCGCAGTTACTCAAAAACTTTTATGTAGTGTTTCCCCGTTGGTCTCCATAGGTTACCCCTGTGGAGGACCTTAAACGGAGCAAGGAAACAGCCTCAGATCAGGAAACGGAGCCTGAAACGGGCTTATCCGACTACCCCCCTATCCCCCCCTCTTCG
>CAYNFI010000047.1:0-14061 GCA_964396445.1 uncultured Candidatus Bathyarchaeia archaeon | reverse complement strand
CCTGCCGAGGTAAGCACCGTCTAGGAGATAGACCTCAGCTTCCTCGACTTCAACGCTTCCAGACCTTAAAACCGGGCCGAGGAGGTCGCCCATAACCTTCCCAGTCTTCCCAATCCGCCCAGTCTTCCCAACCTGATCCTTGTTCACAGCCTGCCCTCCGAGGAACTCGTTGAAGGAAGGGATGACTATGAAGTTTTGGTCCTCTCTCACCTCAACGCTGAACCGCTCCCTTAAAGCCTTCCCCGCGCCACCAGTACCCTTTAAGCCCAGATGCTTCAGCATGGATGCGGCTAGCTTTTCGCCGTGGCTCTGCGTCTTGACCCAGACTGGGCGCGTCATCCTGTAGTTGAAGTAGTCCCTGAAGGTGACGACTGGGTGCACATGCGCCATGACGAGGCGTCTGCAGCCTAGGAGCCCTGGGCTCGGCCATGCGTGTCCGTGGAAAAGCCCCACCTCACCCCAGAGAACCATGCCTCCAGGTTCGAGGAGCTTAACGCTTCTAGGCGTTAAAGGCTCGAGGTCGCCGTCGTGGTTGCCTGGAACAACCTCGACGCTGGGAACCTGTTTCACGAGTTCCTCGAAGAAGTCTGGGACGTCACGCCACTCAGCCATCTCAACCTTACCAACCGTATGCTTCACATCGCCGAGGAGGATGAGGCGTGTAGGCTTACACTCCGCGACCACATGAGAGAGTTTCTCAAGGATCTTAGGTGTCTGAGAGGGGACGTGGATGCCTTGACTTGCCAAAGCCACTTCCCAGCCGATGTGCAGATCCGCCACCACCAACACCCTCTCAGCTTCCCGCTCGAGCTGAAGCGCTGGGTAGGGGATTAAGGGCCTCAGAGGAGTCTTGGAAACCCCGCCCTCAACCATGCAGATCGCTTCCTCAGTTAAGACCCCCGGTGTAGCCTCTTAGCCTTTTTCCACAACCATGGAAGTTAAGGCGTGGCTTAAGCATCACCCTGAGATTTAAAACGGTGGCCGGTAGGAAACATGTACCTTAAGGGTTTCAGGGAAAGGCTTCCACCGTTCCTTAACCCCGCTCATCAACCCTTCTAAGCCTGCGATACGCGATGAAAACCACCGCGATGACTACGGTTGAAAGGGCTATGCCGGTTAATGGGTTAAGCCCTATGTACGCAAGCTGCCGCGATACCTTAGCATCGTATGTTGAGGCCGTGGCATTGTATGTTGAGGCTCCCTTTTCATCTCCTGCACCCAGCTGCTGCTGCTCCACAGTGACTTGGTAGTTTGCCGCCAGCCAAACGGATGGAAGCGTTATGAGGCTGAGCATGAGGGCTATGACCACGCCTGCTGAGACCATGTAGATACGCTTAACCTCCATACCGTCACCACACATTCATACAGACGACCATACATATAGTTCTAGTTTTTAGAACACTTAAACGGGTTTAAGCCTCCACTGCCTCACCGTTTCGTAGGCTGTGATACCCGCGGCGCTGAACCCTATGAGAAGGGTGAAGAAGCCTTGGAACGATAAGGGATAAGCGTATTGAGTGATGAAGACGATGAGGAGTGTGAGGAAGTAGGCGGTGTAGAACAGGTAGCGTGGAACCATAAACCCGCTAACCCTCACGAAGGACTTTAAAACCCCAACGCCCACCGTTTGCTTCAACTCGTAATCCCCCCTGAAGTTCTTCTCCACAAGCCCTAAGTTGACGAGCTTCTCCAAGTGGTACAAAGCGACGCTCGGGCTCGAGAGGTCGAGTTCCCTCTGAAGCCTCCGAACACTGACCGTGCTACCTGTCTTAAGGAGATGCCAGTAAACCAGGAGGGTTGTACCCTTCAGCTTAGCCTCAACATCCATGCTCGACAAGGCCGTTCATAGATAAGTGAAGTCCCCGACGAGATAAGTTTTACATCCACGTATGGCATACGCGGATGTATACGTGAATGAACACGGTGGCTTCCACTCTGAGGTCTAAGGAAAAGCCGAGTTTTAGACGTAACAAATTAATGAAGCAATACATTTATATGTTACATTATAATTTAGTGGAGCGTTACATTTAAACGGGGAGAGTTGAAGTGCGGGACATCGCCGTGATTAAAGACCCTGAGGTTGCCAAGCTCTTCGCGGATGAGGCGAGGAGGGCTATACTCCACAACCTAAAGCTACAGGAGATGACGGCTATGCAGCTTTCAAAAGCCTTAGGGAAACCCCCCTCATCAATCGCCCATCACGTTAACTGCCTGAAGAAGGCTGGGCTCGTAGAGGCCACCCGGACTGAGCATAAGCGGAACCTCGTCGAAACCTATTATAGGACAACGGCGAGGAACTTCGTCATATCCTACAGCCTAGGTGAGCAGGCATCGGTCGATGCTAAGGAAGTGACTCAGTGGGAGTTAGAAAGCGTCGAGAAGGGCTTGAAGGGCTTGAAGGCTTTCGGATACGACCTCCCAGCCGAGGAGCTTCCCAGGCTGACGGATACGGCTTACAGCCTCGTAAAAACCCGTAGGAAGGTTTACGAAGAGATCGCTGAGGAGCAGATGATGCCCACGGGTTTAGAGGATAGAGCCTTCAAGGTTACCATGGACCTCCTCTACCACACCAAGCTCTTAGCGCATCCCGAATACAAGAGGCTGGTGGAAGACCTCGCAGGGGAGCTTAAAAAGTTCAGAAAAGGGCGGAAAGGTTAACGCAACGGTGGACGGCGACCTAGTTGGGCACTTTCCTAAGGATAATGGCTTACCTCAAGCGGTACTGGCTCCACTCATCCCTCGTCCTAGCGAGTATAGTAGGCGTTATCCTACTCGACCTTTCCATACCCATCATCGTGAAAACCATCATCGACGACGTTATCCCAGGGCAGAGGTATGAGGCTTTAGGGTTCTACGCCTTAGCAGTCATCGCTATAACTGCGTTGAAAGGCGGCTTCAGCTTCGGTCAAAGGTACACGACACAGTATGTTTCAGAGAAGGTGATCTACGACCTCCGCAACGATGTCTACAACAGCCTGCAGCGGCAGTCCTTCACCTTCTACGACGTCAACCCCACGGGTCAGTTGATGTCGAGGGTTACAAGCGATGTGAACGCTATAAGGGGCTTCCTAGGCTGGGCGATGACCATGCTGATCAGCACGTCTCTGAGGTTCATCTGGGTCTTCGCCATCCTCATCCTATGGGACCCAGGGCTAACGCTTCTCGCCCTCTCAACATCCCCTATACTCCTACTACTTACCTTAAGGTTCTCTAAGCTGATCCACACGGTCTACTACAGGTCTCAGCAGCTGCTGGGAACGGTTACCTCAGCGCTTCAGGAGAACCTAGCCGCGGTCAGGGTTGTTAAAGCCTTCGCCAGGGAAGACTATGAGAACGCTAAGTTCCTAGAGAAGAACGTTGAATACGCGGACACCGTTCTCTCAGCGGCTAAGACCCGCGCGCTTTACCTCCCGTTCATGGACTTCATCGTTGGACTGGGCACAGTCTTCGTACTCTGGTACGGTGGAAACCTCGTGGTCTCCACCCGCCTAAGCCTGGGAACCCTCGTAGCCTTCAACAGCTACATCGTTCAACTCGTGATGCCCATCCGCTTCCTAGGCTTCACAGCCTCAACGCTGCAGGAAGCCCGAGCGGGCGCTCGTAGAGTCTTCGAGGTCCTCGACGCCCAACCAGATGTGAAGGATAAACCAAACGCCATAGATCTTCCGCCGATACAGGGATACGTGAGGTTTGAGAACGTTTCCTTCGGCTACGCCAACGGATCCCTTGTCCTAAAGAACGTTAACCTCGAGGCTAAGCCAGGCGAGGCGGTGGCGCTCCTAGGAGCCACAGGTTCGGGGAAGAGCACGGTCATCAACTTGATCCCGAGGTTCTACGACGTAACCGCGGGAAGGGTGACGATCGACGGCTACGATGTACGCGATGTGAAGGTAAAGTCTCTGAGAGGCAACGTAGGCATCGTGCTTCAGGAAACCTTCCTCTACTCCGCCACGGTTAAGGAGAACATCGCCTACGGGAGACCAGACGCCAGCTTGGAGGAGGTCGTTGAAGCCGCCAAGGTGGCTGGCGCCCATGAATTCATCACCTCCTTCCCAGACGGGTACAACGCAAGGGTAGGCGAACGCGGAGTAACCTTATCCGGTGGGCAGAAGCAGCGTATCGCCATAGCGAGAGCCCTCCTCATGAACCCCCGAATCCTCATCCTAGACGACTCAACATCCAGCGTAGACGTTGAGGTAGAGTACCAGATCCAAAGCGCTCTCCAAACCCTCATGAAGAACAGGACGACGTTCATCATCACTCAGAGGCTTTCAACAGTCCGAAACGCCAGCAAAGTCGTTGTATTGGAGAAGGGTGAGGTCGCTGAGGTCGGAACCCATGAGGAGTTACTGGCTAAGAACGGTGTCTACGCGCGGATGTACCTAACCCAGCTTAAGGAGCAGGTTGAGGAACCCCTCCAAGTAAGCGCCGAGACACGTGTCAGCGGGGGAGGTTAAGAGTATGGGCTACCACTTCCACCACCTAGCCGTAGACGAGGAGGAAGAGCTTCAGAGGAGGGTCTCAGATAAAGTCCTCGTCACCTGGCTTCTCAAGCTGCTTCTCCGCTACAGATCCATGTTCATCATAGCCTTGACTTTGATGGTTGCAGCGGCAGGGCTTGGACTTGTAAGCCCCTACCTCCTGAAACTAGCCATAGACGATTATATTATTAGAAGCGACCTGGCGGGGTTGAACACCTTAGTCGCGCTGTACGTTCTCGTAATGGTGTTAACCTGGGTAGTCGCATCCCTAAGGCTTTACGCAACGTCATGGATCGGTCAACGGATCATCGTAGACCTAAGGATGCGGCTCTTCTCCCATCTCCAAAACCTTTCCCTAAGCTTCTTCGACCGCAGGGAGGCTGGAAGGATCATGTCCAGGGTTACGAACGACGTGGACACGTTGAACCAGATGGTGAGCATGGGCTTAATCAACGTGTTAAGCGACGTCCTCATCGTAGGAGGCATTTTAGCCATCATGTTCTGGATGGATTTGAGGCTCTCCCTCCTGATGATGACCATCATACCTCTACTCGTTCTACTCACCATCAGGTTCGCGAAGAGGGCGCGTGTCCTCTTTAGGAAGACGCGGAGGACGATATCGAGCGTCACCTCAGCGCTTCAGGAAGGGATATCTGGGATAAAGGTAACCCAGTCCCTTACAAGGGAGGAAGGTAACGTACGCCGCTTCGACCAGGTCAACGTGGAGAACCTCCAGGCGAACGTTGAATCCGCGCGTCTCTCAGCCATCGTAGGCCCCCTCGTAGAGCTTGTCGCAGCCCTTGGGACGTGCATGATCCTGTGGTACGGAGGCTTCACGGTTATGGAGGGGAGCCTAAGCTTCGGCGTTCTCGTCGCGTTCATGGCTTACCAAACCCGTTTCTTCTCACCCATACTGGACCTCACCATGTTCTACAACAACATACAGTCAACCCTAGCCGCATCCGAGAGGATCTACGAGCTCCTCAGCAACAAACCTGAGGTGTTGGAGAAAGACCACCCCATCGAGCTGCCGAAGGCGATGGGTGAGGTGAGGTTTGAGAACGTATCCTTCGGATACGACCCGAGACAGCTCGTTTTAAAAGACGTCAACCTCGATGTGAAACCAGGTGAAGCCGTAGCCCTCGTCGGACCTACAGGGGCTGGGAAAACAACTCTCGTCAACCTCGTATGCCGCTTCTACGACCCGCAAACGGGTAGGATCACCGTCGACGGCTACGATGTCAAGGACGTGTCCTTCGAATCCCTCCGCGGACAGATGGGAATCGTCCTCCAGGACAGCGTGCTCTTCTCGGGAACGGTGAAGGAGAACATCAGGTATGGGCGTGTCACCGCACCCGATGAGGAGGTTATCGACGCGGCTAAGGCTGTCGGAGCCCACGAGTTCATCGCGGAGCTTCCGGAGGGCTATGAAACAGATGTGAGGGAGCGTGGTGGAAGGCTCTCCATGGGGCAGAGACAGCTCATATGCTTTGCACGCGCCCTCCTCGCGGACCCCAGGATTCTGATCCTCGACGAGGCTACCTCGAGCATAGACGCTTACACGGAGCAGCTTATCCAGAAAGCTTTAAGGAAGCTTTTAGAGGGGAGGACAGCCTTCATCATCGCCCACAGGCTTTCAACGGTGAGAAACGCCGATAGGATCGTGGTCCTCAACGACGGGAAGATCGTTGAGATGGGTAGACATGAGGAACTCCTCGAGAAAGACGGCTTATACCACCGCCTATACGAGATGCAGTTCAAGCAACTGGAAGCCGAGGCTGTACGAGGCTCGGGGGCAACCAGTTAAAAACCCAGCCTCCAGGCTTTGAAAGCAGGTGCTTAATGGGTCCCGGTAAGTGGATACAGTAGCCAATTAGTGTAAGGGAGTAGGGTTTCTCCCGTACTTCGCCATCGTCTCCGTGATCGTTCGTAAACCCATTTCAACAAGGTTGGGGGGTATGTCTTCTGTAACGCCCATGATGAAGCCTTCTCCTGGAGCCGCCTCCCTTAACAACCCGATCACGTGCTTCTCCACCTCGGAGGCCCCGTAGTAGTACACGGTTGCGGGGAAGTTAAGCCATAAAGCGAACTTGTCTCCCCATGCTGCCCTAGCCTCTTCCAAGGACAGGTCACCCATAGGCGGAGGGGTGAAGGCTTCAACCACGTCAACGTCGGCTCGGCGTATGAGGTCTTTGAGACACCTCAACCTACCATCCATGTGAACCATGTAGAGCTTACCCTTCGCATGCACGACCCCGGCGTACTTCGCGTATGCTGGGAGACAGTGTTTCTCGAACAGCCTGGGGCTTATGATGACACCGTTAAGGTTTTCCCCACACCACACAACCTCAGCCGGGGACTCGGCTACGATGCGGTAGAGCTTTTCCTGGTCCCTGTCAAGCACTCCGATGAGGTCGTTAAACTCCGTAGGATGCCTGTACAAGTCAACGGCGAACCTTCGGTAACCCATGTAATTCTTCAAAGCGGCTAGGAGCGGGGTTGCACCCGTGCCTACGGCGACGACGCCGTCGCCTCCCAGGTCGTGCTCCGCGTTGAGGAAAGGCTCATAATCAGGAGTGTAAACCGTGTCCTCAACCATGAACTTTACAACGTCGTAGTCAGCCACGTCTTTAATCATGTGCTCCATACACCATGAGCCACCAGTTCCCGTAGGTAAACCAGTTCGATGCTTGGTTGACACACTTCCCACAGGCGTACGGTAGGTTCGGTGGAGGATGTTACCCTCCCTCCGCTCCTCAACCCTCACATTAGGTCTTTCCACGGTGCAGACAGTGGATGTAACCCTCAACCCTAGACCCTTATTCCTCAACCTACGCTCTAAAGCTCCCGCATGCAGGGAAAGCCCGGCGTAGATCACCCACGGTATCCTATCGGGTTTCTCACGGTGAAGCGCAGCCATGATCCTATCCCTTATGTTCATACCTCAGCCTCCGTACAGATTCATGGTCGTGCACGCCGTTCTTAACGTTTTCCCAACACCCGAAACCCATCGCATAAACCACAGTAAACCCCTTGCCAGTCATAACCCTTAAAGGGGTTGCATAGAACCGGTCTTTGAGCTGAAACCCTCTTCAGCGATAGAACCGGTCGTAAGCTCTACGGTGGAGCCGCTTCCATGGAATGCCTGTGAAACATCAGTAAATTTACCATGTTGAATCAACGTAGATTATCTTGGGAACAGGTACATCACAGGTTGGGAAAGGAGGATATCATGGGTTTCGAAGGTTTAGGTGTTGATTTAACCCTTCGTTACGCCCAGGGGTACAAGCCTGCAGACTTGCGTAGCGATCCCGAGCCTGTGGCTTACCTCAGCCACACGGTCAACGTCCTTATACGCATTAGGGGCTTCCTCGCTGATGACAGCCATACTCGCGGCGCGTACAAGGATTCCCCTCTGCTCAAGGTCTCTCTGCACATCGCTTCCCCAGAACTTCCTCTTCGCCGCGGCTCTACTCATGAACCGACCTGCTCCATGGGCTGTGGAGCCGAAGCTGAGCTCCATAGCCTTCGGGTTGCCGACTAGGACCCATGAGCTTGTCCCCATGCTTCCAGGTATGAGAACCGGCTGCCCTATATCCCTGTACTCAGCCGGCACCTCCGGATGCCCTTTCGGGAAGGCACGTGTAGCCCCCTTCCTGTGCACGAAGACCTTGCGCTTCTCACCGTTAACCCTGTGGGTTTCAACCTTAGCGATGTTATGGGCGACGTCGTAGATGAGGTGCATATCCATATCCTCAGCGGACCGCCTGAAAAGCCTCTCAAATGCCTGCCTCGTCCAATGCGTGATCAACTGCCTATTCGTCCACGCGTAGTTACAGGCTGCGGACATAGCGGCGAAGTAGTCCTCAACCTCAGGGGTCTTAGCCGGGGCGCAGGCGAGTTCACGGTCAGGCAGCCTAATCCCATACTTGTGAACCGCCCTCTCCATAACCCTGATGTAGTCGCTGCAAACCTGATGCCCGAACCCCCTGCTTCCCGTGTGAATAAGCACGAGGACCTGTCCAACCCTGTTGATGCCCAGGCTCTTGGCAACCCCCTCATCGAAAACCCTGTCAACCTTCTCGATTTCGAGGAAGTGGTTGCCGCTTCCAAGGCTTCCAACCTGGGAAAGCCCACGGTTCTTAGCCGTCGGAGAAACCTTAGACGGGTCCGCACCCTTCATACAACCGTTCTCCTCACAGCGCTCAGCGTCCTCACGCCAGCCGTAGCCCTGCTTCACAGCCCACTCAACACCTGTTAACGCGAGGCGGTCTAGGTCCGCGGGACCAACCCTGATCCTTCCCTTACTTCCAAGCCCTGAAGGGATGTAGTCGAAGAGGGTTTCAAGCAGCTTTCCAAGTAGGGGAACGACGTCCCGCTCATCGAAGTCCGTCCTTAGGAGGCGGACGCCGCAGTTGATGTCGTAACCCACACCACCCGGGCTTAGAACCCCTTCCTCATAGTCTGTAGCCGCCACGCCGCCTATGGGGAACCCGTAGCCCTCATGTCCATCAGGCAGCGTAACCGCCCATTTATAGATCCCTGGTAGATGAGCGACGTTAGCGCACTGCTCAAGGGTTAAGTCAAGCCTCATCTTCTCCATCAACGCTTCATCGGAGTAAACCCTACCCACAACCCTCATCCCGGATTTGTAGGACTGGGGGATCTCCCAGACGTAACTGTCGACGCGCTTAACTGGAACCCTTGCAGATGTGCCCCTAGGCTCTTCAGCCTCTCCCATACCAAAGCCTCCATTGATTACGTTCTATGGTTACCTTGTATGGCTGAGCGGGGCTTATAAGGTTCATTGGTGTATAAACCATTGATATAGATGATGGTTAAGGTTGTACGGAGACTCCGCTTCGACGAAGCCCTGAAGCGCCTCAAGGATTTCGAGGGAAGATACGGATACTCCTTCGACGAGTTTGAGCGGAGGTTCCTAGATGGGAGACTGGCCGTGGAAAACCTAGAGACATACATGGAGTGGGCTAGCCTCGTACACGCCTACAGGGCGTACATTGAAGGCGGAGAAATGGACTGCGTAACGGAGGAAACCATTGAGGTTAATGGACGCGATTTTGAGAGAAACCTCACCCATAAACGCTTAGAACTCCTGGCTTTCATGGCTTCCAAGAGGGTAGAGTCCATAAACGACCTGGCACGTAAGGCTGGGAGAAACGTGAAGAACGTTCACTCAGACCTGAAAGCCTTGGAAAAGCTTGGCTTCATCCAGTTCAGAAAGGTTGGAGATAGAAACCTCATCCCTGAGGCTTTAATCGAAGAGGTCACCCTCATCCTTCGGTGAGGTTAACGAGCCTTTTTACGACCTATATCACTCAGTTATAGCCTATAAACCTACGTAAGAGCAAACGGAAAAAGAAGGATGAGGGGTTAGTTGTTCAAGTAAGTGTTTAGTAGCCAAGATCATCTTTAACCCTTCAAACACACATTGATCAGGAAGCTGGGATCGCGGATGAAGATCGTTAAAGTAAAGCCTTGGCTTGTCGACCGATGGATGCTGGTTCAAGTGCACACGGATGAGGGTACCGTGGGAACTGGGGAGGCTGGGCTCTGGGCTCATCCTAAGGTGGTGGAAGAAGCCGTGAAGGAGTATGGAAGCTACTTCATCGGCAAGGACCCCTTCGACATCGAGCATCACTGGCAGACGCTTTACAGGAACACCCATTTCAGCGGCTCGGTTCTCAGCAGCGCCATGAGCGCCTTAGACATAGCCCTATGGGACATCCTGGGAAAGTCCACCGATCTACCCGTTCACAGGCTCCTCGGTGGTAAATGCCGGGATAAGGCTAGGCTCTACGCTCAGGTGGGGGGAAACACCCTAGAGGAGCTCGCTGAGAAGGCTTCAACATACGTTAAGGAGGGGTTTACGGCTTTAAGGGTTACACCCTTCACGTCTGACGCCTCGAAGACATGTCTCGCATCACGCATTGAAACCGCGGTGGAACAGGTTGAGGCCATACGGGAAGCTGTAGGCGACGGGGTGGATTTAGGAGTAGAGATCCATAGACGCCTTAACCCAGGCGAGGCCATAGTCCTCGCTAGGGCTTTGGAGAAGTACCGACTCCTCTTCATCGAAGACCCGGTGCCGCCGCAGAGCATCGACGCCTTATCCTACGTCGCATCACACGTGAATACCCCCATCGCCACGGGGGAGAGGTTCATCAACATCTACCAGTTCAAAGAGCTCTTGGACAAGAAGGCGGCGGGGATGATAAGACCCGATGTATGCTTAGCCGGCGGGATCAGCCACTGTAAGAAGGTCGCCGCCTTAGCTGAAGCCTCCTTCATCGGGGTTATGCCCCATGTAACGGGAAGCCCCGTCCACACCGCAGCCACGGTGCAGCTCGCCGCATGCATCCCCAACTACGTGCTTCAAGACTATGACAGGGATGAGGCTGAGCCGCCTAAACGCGGAGTCGTGGTTGAACCCTTAAGGAGGGATGGGGGTTACCTCATCGTTCCCGATAAACCGGGAATCGGCGTTGAACTCAACGAGGAGAACTTGGGTAAATACCCTTACAGAGCAACGGAGATCCACGGGGTTTACCGTGAAGACGGCTCTGTAACCGATTGGTAACCTCGCCTAGATTTAATCTATTGAAGCCGTCCCCTAGGCGCTGCTGTGCGGCTTACGCTCTACGTTAACCCAAGCACGGCGGATATGTTTTCACAGAGTATTCTGCGTAGGGCAACGCTTGTAACCCTCAACCCCTGCAGAAGGGATAAGTGGCGTCTGTCAGGGCCGTACTGTAGGCCTTCCCTGTCTATGCATGGGAAGTCTGTGCCGAAGATGAGTTTATGACTGAAACGCTCAACGAAGCCCTCTGTGAAACCGTGATCCCTTGATAGAGCATTGTACCCTGAAGTTGCCGATAGGTCCGCGTAAACGTTTTCACGGTCTGAGAGAAGCTTCTCAACGAGTCCACCGGGCTTCACCGGGCCACTGGGGTAATTCATAGACCTGTCAGGCTCCGCTGAAACCTCCCTCCACCAGCCTGGGCCATGAGCTATAAAGACAAGCCTCGGAAACGCGGACACTATTTTCATAAACGATTCGAAGCCGTAGTTGTATGCGCCTGAGATCTCCAGGAGAACCGGTATGCCCTGTGCTTCACAGGCGGTGTATATGCTCACGTTAGCGGGATGGTCTACGGGGATCGGGACTCTGTGTTCACCGAATCCCCTACAGCCCTTTTCAACATAGGTCTTAATCCTCGCCTCAACGTCTTCAACGCTTGGGTTAACTGTGCAGAAGGGTATCAGTCTACCCGGGTGCTCCCCGCATGCTTCTAAAACCCTCTCGGTCAGCCATAGGTCTTCACCGATACCCGGCACCTTCTCAATGGGGAGAACAACCGCCTTAGAGATTCCACATGTATCCATGTAATTCAAAAGGTCGCCCACTGAGACGTACACCCATCCTCTAAGCCCTTCACCCCCTGACCTAACCCCGCCGAGGTGCGTGTGCGCGTCTAGGATCAAAGAGGATCACGGATGCTACGAGTTAGGTTTCTCTAATAAACGTGTATCCTTACCCTCTAAGTCTTATATGCCACGGGCTATGAGCTATGGGCGGTGTTCACCACGTCAACCTCCAAGTTGTTAGCGATAATGTTCACCTGCCTGTTTCTGGGATCGATGGTAGGATACACCTTCGCGGTTTACGTAGTCTACGAGCCGCAGTCTAGGAAGTTGCGGGAAGACTTATTCAATGCGCAGGTTGAGCTGATGGTTTTAGAAAACAGGTACACCCAGCTCAGCTTGAATTACTCAGAGCTTGAATCTAGGTATTCCATCCTGGAAACGGGTTACAACATCCTTAAACTGAGGTGGGATACAATCTTCCAAGCTGTTCAAGAGAACTACACATCTACAACCCTCGTTTACTACACAAACTACAGTAGGAACTGGAACTGCGCGAACGTTCACGTACGCTATGACATCTATAGGTTCTATCACGAGGAACAACCTCATCCAAGCATTTCCCGATTCAACCTTGAGACCGCAAGGATGTACATCACACCCAACGAGCCGGTGATCAAGGACATAGTTTCAACGATAATGTCCCAGACTGCGAGCGATGAGGAGTTGGTAAACGCGTTACTGGACCTCGTTCAATACAAATCCTATGCCTTAAGCAACAGGTACTATTATACCCCAGAGTACAAATACCCCGTAGAAACCTTGGTTGAAATGGGTGGAGACTGCGACACACACGCATTCCTATACGCCACACTCCTTAAGGCAGCCGGCTTCAAAGTCCTCCTCGCCTTCTCTCAGAACATGACGCATGTAGCGGTTCTAGTTCACTTAACAGATGATCCTAAGCATGGCACTCAAACCAGCTTCACATACTTCACCTACGCCGATGAAAGATACTACTACGCTGAAACGACGAATTGGGGTTGGATGGTCGGCGATATGCCTCCTGAATGGAGGGGGCAGTCTTTCTACCTCATCTCGGTGTGAGAAATACTCTATACGGTTAAACGTCTTCACCGTTAACCCTTTCTCACCCCATGTCTGTATATCAAGCATCGCTGAGAATGGTTAAGCCTAAATGTCTTCAACCCTCTAAGAGACTGGTAGAGGTGTAGAATTTCATGAAACTCGCAGCGTTTAAGGCAGATGGGGGAATGAGGGTTGGAATCGCCGCTGATGGAAAGCTCATAGACCTAAACTTAGGCTACGCCCTTTACTTGAAAGAGGTTCAAGGATCAAAGAATTATCACAGGAAGGCGGCGTTGGAAGCGCCCCAGGATATGATAGGTTTCCTCAACGTGGGCGGTAAGGCTGTGGAAGCCGCTGAGGAAACCCTCGGCTACGTTACGGAGAGGTTGAGGAAAGGCGACGTCCGTGGACCTAGAGGGGAGAAGCTCGTCTACCGCCTCAACGAGGTTTCCTTGAAGGCGCCTGTACCGAAGCCCCCTAAGCTACTCTGCCTTGCGGGTAACTACTATGGACATGTTAAGGAAACCGGGGGACAGGTATACGATAAGGGTAGGATACACCCATACGTTTTCATGAAGCCACCGAGCACAGCGGTCATAGGACCCGAGGACCCCATTCTCGTTTCAAGGTTTTCTGAGAGAGTTGACTGGGAGGTTGAGCTCGCCGTGGTCGTGGGGAGAAAGGGGAAGTACATACCCAGGGATGAAGCCTACGACTACGTTGCAGGCTACACCGTTCTCAACGACGTATCCGACAGAAGCTTCATCGTCAAGAAGGATAGGGCTACCCGAGACCTGGACCGCTTCTTCGACTGGTATCACGGAAAGGTCAGAGACACCTTCGCCCCTATGGGACCATACCTCACCCTGAAAGACGAGGTTAAGGACCCCCAAAACCTGAGGATCACGTTAAGGGTTAACGGAGAAACCATGCAGGATTCGCGGACAGGCGACATGGTCTTCACAGTCCCCGAGATCATAGAATTCATATCATGCATGATCACCCTTGAACCAGGCGACGTCATAGCTACAGGAACTCCGGCGGGCATCGGCGCCGTACGAGGACGGTTCCTTAAACCAGGCGACGTCGTCGAGGCAGAGGTTGAGAG
>CAYNFI010000046.1:0-14193 GCA_964396445.1 uncultured Candidatus Bathyarchaeia archaeon | reverse complement strand
AGCCAAAACCTTTATATGTATGAAACCGACTTTCTGGGAGGGTTTTGTGTCAAGTCTCCCTGAAAAGGTACTGAGGGGAAGAGACCTTCTAACGCTTCAGGATTTATCACCGTCCGAGGTTACGGCTGTCATCGAGACGGCTTTGAAGATAAAGGCTAACCCCACAGCTTACACGTCTGCCCTAACTGGGAAAAGCTTAGCCATGGTTTTTCAGAAGCCTTCAACGCGGACGCGGTTATCCTTCGAGGTAGCTATGAGGCAACTCGGGGGCTACGGAATCTATCTCCGATGGGACGACCTCCAGCTTGCCAGAGGCGAGGCGGTTAAGGATACGGCTGGGATGTTCAGCCGCTACGTGAACGGCGTCATGGCTAGGGTTTACAGACATGATGACCTCGTGGAACTCGCTGCCTACGCGGATATCCCAGTCATAAGCGGTCTAAGCGACCGTTTCCACCCATGCCAGGTCCTATCCGACCTCTTAACGGTTAGGGAGAAGCTTGGCGGTCTGAAAGGGGTGAAGCTCGCATACGTAGGGGATGGAAACAACGTATGCAACACGCTTCTCATAGGCTGCTCAAAGACAGGCGTCGACATAAGCGTAGCATGTCCTGAAGGCTACGCGCCGGATGGAGAGGTGTTAAAATGGGCTGAGGAGAACACGGGGATGAGTGGATGCCATGTGGAGGTTCTAAGTGAACCTCGGGAAGCTGTGAGAAACGCGGATGTCATCTACACGGACACATTCATATCCATGGGTGTGGAAGCGGAGAGGGAGAAGAGGCTGAAGACGTTTCTGCCGAAGTACCAGGTGACACCTGGGCTCTTCAAGTACGCGAAGGAAAACGCTTACTTCATGCACTGCCTACCCGCCCACCGGGGTGAGGAAGTGGCAGCCGAGGTCATCGATGGACCCATGTCCATCGTCCTAGACGAAGCTGAGAACAGGCTGCACGCACAGAAAGCCCTGCTATACCTAACCCTATAGCCTTCTCAACTCAACTTTGAATGAAGCCTCAGGTCGCATCTATGCAAACTGTTAGAAAATTGATAGTGGCCTCAACCGTAGATGAGGCGAGTAGCAACATCGCTGATAAGCTGATACGGTCGCATGGATTCCAATGGGAACACCAAACCTTTCAAGGTGGAAAGGTTTACACGGGAAAGCTCATCGAAGACACAGCCCTCGTCTTCGTAGACGTGGAGCTGGCTGAGACCCAGGATTTCTTCGAAGGGTTGAAACCCGAGGTCACGATCTTCGTTTCAAGGCATTCAAGCCGTAGCGGCATACCAACCCTGTCAGTTCACGTACCCGGAAACCTAGGAGACGCGGAGCATGGAGGGCGTCCTAGAAAAGTATCCATAGCCCCGGCTAACGCTATGAAGAACGCGTTGTTAGAGTTGATGAATCAGCGGACGCGGTTGGGCCTTCCTCACCTTGTTTCCTATGAGGGAACCCATCATGGACCATCCATAGACATACCAGCCATGTTCATAGAGATCGGGAGCACGGAGATAGAGTGGATAAACCCAGTGGCGGGGGAAGCCGTGGCTCAAGCCACGGTGACGGCTTTAAAGAAGAGGACAAGCTTCCCCGTCGCCTTGGGGGTTGGAGGTCCCCACTACAGTCCAAAGCTCACGGAGGTAGGCTTACAAGGGGGATACGCCTTGGGACACGTGATTCCAAAGTACGCTGTTCCAAGCCTAAGCCTCGATGTGCTCAGGCAGTGTGTTGAGCGAACCGTTGAAAGGGTTGAAACAGCTGTCATCGATTGGAAGGGTTTAAGGAGCCCGGAAAGGATGTGGATCGTTGAGGCTTTAAAAAACCAAGGCGTTAAACCTGAGAGGGTTTAGGCGTAACCGTGTTGGGTCAAAGTATTTATGTCAGCATGGAGCTGTAGATGAAAAGGAAGCGTTAAGCCTTGGGTCTGCGGTCTTTCCTCGCCTCTAGCAAGCGGCTGCTCATGTTCTCCGCGAAGCCGGGAAGGGAAGAGCTCTGGCTCTCTGTGAAGATATGCTTCCTAGGTGTCACCTTGATAGGTGCCGTAGGCTTCGTGATCAGGTTGCTAGCGGCGCTTATAGGGCTCGCATAGGAGGAGGATGCGTACGGCTGCGGGTGAGGTTCCCCACATCTACCTTATCAAGACATCCACTGGGCAGGAGAGGAATGTGGCGCGGGTGATTGAGCGGAGGGTGAAGGCTAGAGGTGAACCGTACACCAAGGTTGTTAAAGCCATACTGTGCTCAGACGATCTAAAAGGCTACCTCTTCGTTGAAGCCACAAGCCCTCACCACCTAGACGAAATCATCTACGGGTTAAGACACGTGAAGACAAGGCTTCCAGGCTTCGTCCCATTGGCTGAAATCGAGAAGTACATCACCGTTAAACCAGTTGGGGAAGAGATCGTGGTCGGCGACAACGTTGAGGTTACAGGTGGCCCCTTCAGGTCTATGCAGGCAAGGGTTATCGCCGTAGACAGGCAGAAGGGTGAAGCCACGATCGAGCTTCTCGAAGCCACATTCGCCCTACCCATAACCATATACCTGGATTACCTCCGTAAACTCACAAGCGTTGAGGTGAAGAAGTAACCTTCAAGGTGATGGACATGAGTGAACGGAAAAGCATCGACCTGCTAGTTGAAGGCGGAGCCGCAACAGCTGGGCCCCCGATTGGACCAGCTCTAGGACCACTGGGAGTCAATGTCCCAGCGGTTGTGGAAGCCATAAACCGTGAGACGAAGGATTACGCGGGGATGAGGGTGCCCGTTAAGATAACCGTCGACGTGACGACGAAGCAGTTTGAGGTTAAGGTGGGAACCCCCACAACCTCAGCCCTCGTAGTTAAGGAACTTGGAGTAGCCAAGGGCTCTGGAAAAGCTGGGACAGAGCCCGCTGGGAACCTAACATTGGAGCAGGTGGTTAAGATCGCGAGGATTAAGAGGGAGAAAAGCTGGGCGGGTTCCTTAAAAAACGTCGTCAAGGAAGTCCTCGGAAGCTGTGTGAGCATAGGCGTCACGGTGGAGAATAAGGACCCAAGGGAAGTGATTAGAGAAGTGGATGAGGGGCAGCATGGTGAACTCTTCGAGGCCTAACCGAGGCCTTAATGGGTATAAAGACTCTTAACCAGCCTCAGCTCCTACATGCTTATCAAATGTGCCAACGTTGGTTTCGGGCACTACATCGCTACGGGCGCCGGTCTCAAAAAGTTCCCCAGACGCGCCGCACTTATTGCATCCCCAAATACGGGTTGAATTTTGGCGTAGTCAAGGACAGAAAAGGGAACATCGTAACCATGCTTCCTCTGAGTAAACCAAGAAAGCAGGCACTGTTTCCGGTAAACCGATACTCATGAGTGAATATAAATCCATACTTCCATAGAATGGTTATTCCTTATTTCCCACGCTCTTACGTAGGATGGCTACAACGCCTTCTTGAGGGTTAAATACAAGGTTGTGAAACGCTTTTTCCAGCCCATTCCTCATAACGCATGTGAGCACCTGGATGTTTTCCGCTCCTAAAGTTAGGTATTCAGCAGCGTCCTTCCCGGTGTAAACACCTCCTGTAGCGCTTACCGGCATATTCAAACCCCTCTTCCTAACCTCCTTGATCTGCTCTTGATTTATCCTCTTAAGCTCCAGACCTCCATGAGACGACCCGTATTCAACCCCTGTTTCCCTGTCTGTGAAAACCCTGTAGACCCTATTCGCGACCGTCACTCCATCGCTTCTCCCAGCCACAGCGGCCCTAACCATTTCCACCTGGAACTCTAAGCCGAAATCCAGGTTGAGAATCTTAGGTACGACTTTAACGTCATAAGGGACATCGCGCAAGACCCTCGGAGCCTCCCTGTACCATCTTAGAACAGTTTGCTTATCCTCAGCCCTATCCTCCCCCTCGAGGAAGGGGCAGAAATCGATCTCAAAATGTCTGTAACCGATCTCACACATCTTCCCCACTGTGTAAGTCCACTCTTCAACATTCCACTCATCCTCAGGTCCTGAAACCAGATGGCAGAGAACTGAGGCTATCAACGGCATACCCGTTCTCCTCCCCACATCGTAAGCCTTCCTCGCGAATTCCAGGTAATCCATGAGGTTCCGCGTGTCAAGACCGCCGTTCCAGTGAACTGTAGGGTTCCTTCCCTCCGGGTCTAGGCTCTCGTCGACATACCACCTCATAAACGTCGGTTTTCTCCTTAGAAACCTCATAGAAGCACCCCCGTTTCTATCCTCGCCGACAACGGACTTTAAAACCACCGCGCCGTACCCCGCTTTAAACGCGCGTTCCACTTGAGAACTCGTCTGGCTTAAAGGGCCAGGAGCTAGAATTATAGGGTTCCGCAGTTCAAGGTCTAGGTAACGCGCTGAGAGGTCGATGCCAAGCTCCTCTAGAACCTTCTCCTCCAAACCCATCCGCCCTTTTTCAACCAGATACTCCATAACTCCGTTAAGCTTTTACCAACTTCATCAAAGGCATCTGTCACAAGCGTTACGTGAAACCCCATACATTCCCACCCTTCCCTCGCTTAACTGCCATCAGCCTTTTCGCACGCTCACGCTTTCACGGCTCGCTCAAGGTTTCCAACTCGGCTGTAACACCACCTTCACTGCCTCCCTTTCCTCGACGCATTGAAGGGCCTCCGTGGCTTCAGTTAGGGGAAGCCTGTGGGATACGAGGTCTTTAAAAAGCACGTGCATGCTTTCGACGAGCTTCAAAGCTTGGTAAAGATGCGATGTGTCGCTGACCCAAACCCCCTGTATCCTCAGATTCTTCCTGGTTATGAAGCGATAGCAATCTACATTCGCCTCCCCGCTTGGAACACCAAACCCGGGAACCACGTATACGCCCCCGATCCTAAGATGCCGAAGCCCCTCCGTGAACGCGTCCACCGTTCCACTGCACTCATAGGCAACATCCACACCTAAACCATCAGTTAATTCGAGTACACGCGCCTCTCTCTCCTCCACCGTTGTCTCCCTTCGGTTAATCGTCTCAGCCCCAAACTTCCTACACACTGCCAGTCTCTTCTCGGTTCCACCGATGACGATGATCTCTGAGGCTCCATACTTTTTCGCGAAAGCTACGTGGAAGATACCGAGTGGACCTGAACCCTGCACCAGAACGGTTTCACCGACCTTTGGGGAGTGAAGCTGGAAGCTGTGCGCGGCGGTTGCCCCAGAGCATGAAGCTGGTGCAAGGAGCACCGGGTCTACTTTTCCATCAAGATTGATCACGTTCGTTCTCGTATCGAGGACTAGGGCTTCAGCGTAGCATCCGTTTAGGTATGGAGGCGTTGAGCTTGACTTAGAAATCCCGTATGTCCACCTGTTCACGCATAGAGATGGGGTTTCGTAAACCGTGCAGTAGGGGCATACCCCGCAGGTGACCCCTCTATCCCATATGACAGTGTCTCCAAAACGTACAGGTTTCCCGAAGATATCCCTCTTCTCCCCAGCTACCTCCTCTACGCTCCCAACGCCTTCATGACCTAAGATCATAGGAAGCTTGATCCTAGGGTCTAATCCCTTCCACATGTGAAGGTCTGAACCGCACACACCTGAAGCCGTAACACGGGTAAGGATCTCCCCGTCTCTCAACTTTGGATAGTCGAAACCCCGCATCTCCAAAGGCTTCTTAAACTCCGTGAGCACCGCTGCCCGTATCTTCTCCATACCGCGTCATCCCATTCAAGCGTGGAGGACCAAGCTAATAACCATCATGGTTTTATCACCATGTTGGGCGTCCTTAAGTTAACGGGTAGATTTCCGCTGTCACACCGAATCTCCACCATCTTCAACCATGCTCCATCGTTCCTCCGCGGGTACTCCACCATATAATGGCTTCCCCTAGTCTCCCTCCTCGTCAACGCAGATTTCGTTATCACAAGCCCAACCTCAACCATGTTCCTAAGCTCCAGGGCCTCGATGAGGTTTCCCTCAGCGACGTTCAACCCCTTATCGACTATAATCCTTCGATTCGCCGACAGCCTGTTGAACGTCTCATTTAACCCTTCCCACTTCCTGACAACGAGGACGTTCCGCCACATCATCTGCTTAACATCCCACCTAACCTTTTCAACGGAATACCTACCACTCGCCTTTGAAGTAGCCCTTACAACCCCCTCTATCTTCTCCGCGTCTCCCCCATTCGTCACGGTCGTTATCTTCCTCGACCTTTCAGCCGCGTATCTTCCAGCTCTAGCGCCGAAAACTTGGCAGTCTGCAAGGGAGTTGCCGCCTGGACGGTCTGCTCCATGTTGACCCCCCGCAACTTCGCCAGCGGCGTATAAGCCAGCTACCTCGGTCTCCCCCATCTCGTTTATAAGTACCCCGCCGTTCATATGCTGAACCGCTGGAGCTATCTCCAAAGGTTTCTCCCGGATGTCCACCCCCTTTTCTAGGAAGAACCTCAGCGGAATGGAGGCTTTTTCCTCTAAAGTCTCCCTGCGGATGTGCGATAGGTCAAAGTAGACGCAGTTGTTGTCAGTGCCTCTGCCTTCCATGATCTCGGTGTAGTTGGCGACGTCGATGTAACCTGAAGCGTTCCTCATGGTGAAGGGGAAGGTCACTGACTTAAGCCTATAAACCTCTTCTACGGTAAGCCCAGCGGGAAGATACCTTGTTAGGTACGCTTCTCCCTCTTTGTTAAGAAGCTTAGGACTTAGCCTCCACAGGATTCCTCCAACATCGAATTTGAAGGGCTTAACTATGCACGGCCCGATCTGCATGAATTCCATGTTCACGAGGCATGCACCTGCTCTGAGAGCCATAGCGTAACCGTCACCCGTCATCCCAGATGGGAAAACACTGTGTGTGAAGAGTTCACCGGGACCGCCTGTTGCTAAAACCGTTGATTTGGCGTGGAAAGTCGTGGTCTCCAGCGTGTTCACATCGACCCCAACCGCTCCCACGACTGCTCCACTGCTTTTAACAAGGTCGACCACCATCATATCCTCGACCACTCTTATACCCCTCTCTTCAACAACCTTCTTCAAAGCATCCATAATCTGTTTACCAGTATCGGCTCCGGTGCCGCATGCCCTCGCGTACGTCGCCCCATCGGACATAAACTGCCTAAACCTCCCATCGCTGTCTTTCAGAAAGTCGACGCCCCACTCTACGAGTTCATGGAAGCGTCTCGGAGCCTCATAGGCGATGATCCTCGCCAGCTCTTGGTCGCATACGTAAGCGCCGGTTTCCACGATGTCTCGGAAATGCGCTTCACAGCTATCCCTAGGGTCAGCTAACCCTAACGCGGCTCCATAAGCCATCCATTCGGAGGCGGAGTTCGGTGTACAACCTGAAACCCCATACCGTCCCTTACAGACGATAACGGTCTCCGCCGAGTGACTATCCGCCTCAACAGCCGCTCTCGAAGCGGCTCCTCCACCTCCGATGATTAGGACATCGGTCTTTACAGTGCTCTCCAGCAACGCAAACCCCGAAAAATCAGCTTGCGCTCCAATAAATAAGCTTATCCACCCATCTACTTCGGATTATAACATGTGAATGAACCCTAGCAAGTCTGGTACGCTGAGCTCTATGAAGCTATTATGAACGGCTAGTCTCCTAGGTAGCCAAGGCTACGGAAGGCGTAGTTGATGAGAATGGTTTATACGTGAACACAGCCCTATGGTAACCTTAAACCGTTACCAGCTCTACGTATAGACATAAATTCTCCTCGGCAAGACTATTCGACGGCTAACCGAGGGAGAAGAGGGAGACGTGTTGAATAAAGTGAAGTGGGAGGAGATGCTTCCTCACGAGTTTGAGGCAGCCGTGTTAAAGCATCCGGTCGCTTACTTAGCCTTGGGTTGCCTTGAACGTCACGGTGAACATGAAGCCTACGGTAACGACGCCATTAAGGCTTACGAGGTCTGCGTACGCGCCGCTGAACTCAGCGGGGGCGTTGTTCTCCCCGCTTCCTACTGGCATCTTGGCGCTTGGCAGTGGACGCATAGGGGGAAGCGTGTTGGTGAGAAACGTGTTCCTTGGGGCTTCTTCATACCGGATAAGCTCTTCTACCAAATGTACCTACACGTGCTGAGGCAGCTTGACATCTGGGGCTTCAAGGTAGCCGTGGTCGTAACGGGGCACTACGGCGGTGTGGAGGAGGAACTCCGCGAATTAACTGAGTACTACATGAAGCTGAGTCCCCTCAGGGTCTACGCAATCGCTGATTGGGAAGCCTCCTTCCATGAAACAGGTTTCACAGGAGACCATGCGGGACCGGGTGAAACCTCTCAGCTATGGTACATCCGCCCAGACTTGGTTGACATCACACGCGCACCGGAGGAAACGCGGGTTAAGGCCTCCAGATCCTACGGCGAGCAACTTGTAAAGCTCCAGGCAGCTAACATCGCTGAAACCGCTGATGAGCTTCTCACCCGGTATAGAAGGCAAGCTGAATGGCGTCCACCCACCCTAAGGGAAATGGATGAACTATGGGAGAGAATCGTAAAAGAGAGGAAAAGATGGTTTATGGACCATTTCCGCGGCTTGGAGGGAAGCTATTACGCAGATCCCTAAAGCCGCGTCGAAGGCTACGCCACACTGTTTCTGACACTTCATAGCATTACCTTGAAAGCTCTTCAATGATCTCTTTGCTCTCTCTGTCCACTCCATACCCCCTGTAGTTTAACCGAATAGTCTTTACGATTCCCCGTTGGTCGTTGATCTCCTGCTCCATATGGAAGAATTCGGGGGGCGGTGTATCCGGACCGCCTCTCTCCCTAGGCACAGTTGCCGATGTGTGGGTGTGTCCCGTGAAGTAGGCGTAGTCGCTGAAAACCTTTCTAACCAAGTCTGGTGACCTTTTCACGAAGAGCCCTAAAGAAGGGAGGATGGAGTGCCATTTAACCGTGTCATGTGAGATGGCTAGAGGGGAAAGGTTGAAGACGGGTATTACTTTAAGGGTTTTCACCGATGCCATCTCGTGGCAGAAGAGTGTTCCAGGGTTTCTCTCATACAACTCATTCATCAACTGAGTTAAACCACCTAGGTAGTAGCATTCTGGGTCGTTTACCCTAGGTGAGCCATCCATGGAGGAGGAGTCGAAGTACCCCGCATCGATTCCATACCGAGCGATCACGTCGGTGACGTTGTCCACGATGTATTCTCTCACCTCTTTTACACAGGGTCTCAGCCAACCTAGGCTTACAGGCCAGTTCTCCACGTCAGCGACGAAGGAGGAGGGCCAGGAGATTTTCCTACCGTAGGCATCCGTGATGTTGTACTTCTCAAACCTCCGCCATACAGGGAGCTTCTTATCCATCAACGTGACGGTCATGTGTAACATTACCCGGTAACCGCTGCCTTGAACCGCCTTAACCATCTGCTTGAACTTCTCACGTCCACCAAGCTCATCCCGTGGCTTATGCTCCGGCATGTTTCCCCCGTATGGGCCGTCCCAGCCGGTTAGGTATATGATCGTATCCCTTGGGGCGCCGAGTTTCTTCAAGTCCTGAGCGAGGTTAACGACATCCATGTATTCATGGATGATTTTCCCGTTGTTCAGCCATAGGTCAAGGATGATTATGAGCCGTGTATCGTGGAACCATCGAGGTATCCTTGGGTTCCCCTCCTTCCTGCATAGGTTGAAGGCTTTCTCCATCCAAGCCTTGTAGTCGTCAACTGCATCATCGATGGAGTTGAAGGGTTCCACGTAAACCTCTGGAGTAGCATACTCCCAGGGGAACGGTGCTCTAGGCTCCCATTTCCAGTAAAGGGTGAACCCATCCTCTCCTTTAACGATCGAGCCTACTGGAAAGTAGCCGTCTCCCCTACACTTAGTCCCTATTCTTAAGTACTGGTCGGTGAAGGAGGCTAGGAAGAAGGGGATCCGCCCGAGCGGCTCCAGTGAAATCTCAAAACCGCTCGGCGTCTTCGAAGTGTATACCCTCTCATCTATAAGGATCTCAGTTTCCACTGGCAGAGGCCAGCGGAAACCGATTTCATTTATTCCCATACCTGCCTCTGCGTTAAGGCTTACCGAGACCCGTTTACCTCCCTTTATCCTCAAGGCTCCCGATGCCTGCGTTGTTTTAACATCCGCTAGGATGAGGTTAGGACTTTCTGAGACTTTCCCTAAAACAGCTTTTTCACCTAAGAGACTGTAGCTGGACTCAGCTGAGAACGATGCTCTGTACTTTTTAACGCATAGTTCTTTCAGGTTGAGTCTCTCATCGAAGATAAGATGAAAGTCCTTGGTTGAAACCCTCATTATAATTTACCCCCTCGGCTTCTAAAGTCTTAACCCTTAAACGTTCACGGACTGGGTTTGACTGCAAAGGGTTTGCGTGGATGTGCACCATGTTACACGCCCCCCTTCAGCCAATAGGTTAAGGATCAAAGTGTTAAGTGGAACGTTTACTACACTTAGGGATTTACTTTTTCACCTTAGGTTGATGAAAAAATGAGGGGTTTAAACGGCTAGAGTAAGATAACGTTTAATCTCCAGCCATTCTAACCGCGTCGAGTAAGAGTTGCCTTATGCCTGTGTCCCTGTGCCGGATTAGGTGAGCGAAGGTTTCGACGTACACGTTTCCAATGTCGGCTGCGAAGTAAACGGATTTCCCAGCGCCGAAGGCGTTTAGGATCACAGCCGGCTTCTTATCCTCGAACTCTGCGACAACCGAGCTCCCAGGCTTCGCTTCCACCACAGCCGTCCTAACTCCCGCGACGTCGATGTTGTCCCCGATTTTGAAGCCTTGGGTTAAGGGACTGACCTGCGTCACCGTTATCTGCTTCCTCTTTTCAAGGCTTTTTAGATGGCATCCGTAGACATCGTTGAGCGCGAAGTCCGGTAGCCTGCTGTAACCCGATCTACGGTCGGCTATGGTTCTCGAACTCGCGTCGTAGGTTGCGATTAGGGTTCCTCCACTTGAAACCCATGTTTTAATGGTTTTCACCCTTTCATCAGTCATGACGCTGACGTTGGGTATGAGGAGGACTTTGAAGGATTTAAGGGTCTCAGCGTTGACATCCTCGTTCCATATAACCTGTGTCTCAACTCCCACATCGCTTAAAGCCATGTTCAAGCCTTCATGTCCACTGTTGTAGATTCTTCCACGCGGCGACGGCAGCTGCGCAGCCGTTGGGTCTGCAAGCCATATCTCGAAGACCTCGTTGTCGAGCTCTGAGCGGGAGAACAGGTTAGCGGCTGAACTCAGCGTTCTCCTCGCAACCTTCTTCAGGTGAACCCTCCGTATCTCTTTCTTATAGGCTTCACCCATCTTGTCAACGTCAACATGATGCCATATTATGGTTCCGTTCGCTCCGTTCTTCACGGGTGCGTTGAGGCAGGGTTCAACCTCGGCCGTGTTATCACCTAGTAAGGCTAAGCGTACGAGCATGGTCTTATCCTTGGCTAGCCTTAGATTACGCCGTGTCTGCTCCTCCAGGATTCTCCTGAAGGTAGTGATCGTCTCCGTGGGTTGACGGTACCACGCTGAAACCTCGAGGACGTCCACGTGTTTCGCAATGCCTTCATTGTAGATGTTGTAGAAGATGGAAGCCCTATCTCCCCAACCCGTTGTTGTAGTGGCAACCTTCATCTTGGGGTTCGCTGCACGCGCGCCTTTAGCGAAGGCTTCAACGATGCCGCTACCGGCGTAGTAGCGGAAAGTCACCCAGTCGAGCCAGTAGGGTTCACCGGGTTTTTTAGGCGGCTCAACACCCGGATGCTTCTCAGCCCAAAGCCTTCTACAGGTTTCACAGTAGCAACCGAAGTTGGGAACTCCAGCTGTTAAGAAGGGATGGTCGATCTCCACCGCGGCGAGTTCAGGGTACATCGCCGCCAACTCCCCCGCCTGCTTCGCCCGATGCTGTCTGTAACCACTGTTATTGAGGCAGTTGTAGTTCCCCTCGATGGGGGCTCCGTGGAAAGCCACGGGTCTCGCTTCAGGATGCGTCTTCACGTAATACCCGTCCTCAGTTGTCCTGACGAGTCCGTACACATCGACACCCCCGCTCTTCGCAGCCTGCAGCAGCTCCCTAATCGGATCCCTCCCCGATTTCTCCCAAGCTTCATCCATAGGACCCAGCTTGGTCTTGTGGAAGCTGATCCCGGTAACCGTCTTAACAAAGGTGTGTATAGTGTTGCATCCGAGGTTTTGAGCGTTCTCTATCCATTGGTCCGCGTTGAACGTATCCGGAGTAGCGCCTGGCCAATAATAGGTCGCAACGGTCATGTAGATGCTTCGAATCACCTTACCCGCACTTTCATCCGACATATTCAAACACCATTTCCTTAACGCGACGATCATCGCTGATTAGGATGGATATAAGTGTATCCCCTTCTCTCTAAAGGCTAGACTGATTAACTCCATCATCATCCTTATTAACTGATACAAGTAGCTCATTGGGGTTGAAGGCTTCGAATGCAGGTGAGGCGTATGGAAGTGTCTTTCAATGAGGGCGGGAAAGTTTTAACGGGGCCAAGCTACCGTGTTCAGCTTCAGGTTAGGCTGGGTGAGGATTGTACAGCCGCCTTGATGGATGCTGGGGCGGTGTTGTACGCTAAATTGATGTGTCAATCCAGCTGCCACGGAGTACGGTCGTTGTACAATATAGGTCCTTGGTCCGAGTTGACTGACAGAGGTGCTGTGTTTCAGTCCTACAGCGTAGACGATGTTGACGGTGGGAAACGCCTAGTCTTGCACTGTTCTGGTGGAGACCTCTGGGAGGGTAAGGACTATTACCTTATCGGGTACGAGGATGGCTTCATCGAATACTATTACGTTCTACGAAGCGGGGGACAAGACGTTAGGATTGGGGAAGCCAACTTCTTCGGAGGATACGGTTTGAACGGGGTTTGGAGAGGCTCAGAAGCCTCCTTCCAAGAAGTCTTCAACCCCGAACCGAACTGGAACGACCGGAGGTATTTTAAAGCCTACGAGTACACCAAGGTCGACGTTAAAACAGACCAGTTCGAGGGGGGACACTGGTTTTTCACCCCGGCTCCGCTGTGCTTCGGGTTTGGAAGCCGCGGTTTGAAGCGGTGGATGATGTGCGGTCTCGGGGTTAAGCCGGGGCAGTATAATTTCCGCGGCTTCGAGTACCGATACCGTGACGGGTTCTGGCTCACCGTTTCCCCTTTGGGACATATAATCTGCCGCGCGGCGTCGACGTGGGAGAGCCCCCACGTGGTCCTCTACTTCACGGAAGACGTGTATGAGGGGTTGAGTAAGTACACGGATTACCTGCACAGGCACGGTTACGTGCGTATCCCGCAGCGGCGTGTCCCAGACTGGTGGTACGGTCCCATCTACTGCGGCTGGGGGGAGCAGGAGTATACTGCTCAGAATCTGTGGCGGCAGGGCGTGAAAGGGGAGGAAGCGTATTGGAGCGGGGCGGCGACGAAGGATTCCTGTACACAGAGCGTCTACGAGGAATCCCTTAAGTTTCTCGAGTATAGAGGCATAGACCCGAGGATTGTTATAATCGATGATAAGTGGCAGGGTCATTACGGGACTCTAGAACCTGACCTTATGAAATGGCCTAACCTACGAGGCTTCATAGACGCCCAGCACTCTAGAGGGAGAAGGGTTCTCCTCTGGGTTAAGATGTGGGATAGGGAAGGGGTTCCAGATAGTGAGTGTATCCGGGATGAAGCTGGGAACGCTCTCTGCGTGGACCCGACGAATCCGAGGTTTGAGGAGAGGCTCCGCGGTCAGATAAGGTTTCTCCTCAGCCCGAACGGGGGCTGCATAGACGCAGACGGGTTTAAACTCGATTTCTCAGCTGAGGCTCCGGATAATCTTAGAACCCACGCGTATGACGACGGTGTCTGTGGAATAGAGTTGATGAAAAAGTATTTAGCCATCATCTACGAGGAGGCGAAGAAAGCGAAGGCAGATGCGCTAGTTATGAACCACTGCCCTAACCCTTACTTCGCCGAGAACACGGATGTTGCGAGGTTAAACGATATGAACTGTACGTGGCCGGATGTCAGAGACGCTATGACACACCGATATAAGGTGGCTAAAGCCGCGTGTCCAGACAGCCTGATCGACATGGATAATTTCGCTATAGGCAACTATAAGGCATGGCTTAACTACATGCTCTTCCAACCATCCATGGGGATCCCATCACTGTACTGGGCTACCCACATCGCAACGTCCTTCTATGGAAACATTAACCTGGGCCCGATAAGGGAGGAAGACCTCCAAGCCATAAGAGACGCGTGGGAGAA
>CAYNFI010000045.1:0-14541 GCA_964396445.1 uncultured Candidatus Bathyarchaeia archaeon | reverse complement strand
ACTTGACACAAAACCCTCCCAGAAAGTCGGTTTCATACATATAAAGGTTTTGGCTGAGGGTTTTCCGTGAAACCAGCCTTTTCACGACGTACAAAGCGATTTTAAAGGATTCAACCCATAAACCTTCGATGGTAAGCCTCCAAACACTGACTACGCCCCTGTAAAGGGTTATTGAGCAGATGTGTTAAGGCTGGCGGTCCTATCAGCGTGTTTCTCAAGTGAACAGTTCACGTAGCATGGCTTTCGCTTCGTCGACGACTATCTCCAGAGAGCCCGGAGCGACCTTGCAGAAGAACACTTCATGCCCACCGCGGAGTAAGGCTTCGCGAGGGGGTAGATAGCCGACGTATTGAGTTGCGCAGTGGGCGACGTAGGTTGGGTACGTCGGCGAACCGACTTTTATAGCGAGTTGACCTTCTACGAACGGTTCCCCAGGTAGAGCTACGAAGGCTGTTTTGCCAACCCTGAAGGCTTGGACCTCGTACGGCATTTCAGGTGAGCGGCGGCGCATCAACTCGATGCTCACCAGCCAAGCCGCTCTGCTCCACGCACCCTCCACGCGGTTAGGCTTATCCTTCAACCACTGAGGCTCAGGATACTGGGCTAAATACTCTTCAGCCTCGCGTAGCTGGTCGACGTTCAACTTACGGGTAGGGAGCATAACCTTTCGAGCCTTCCAGTCGAGCGTAGACTCCTCGGTAAAAGACAGGGAATGAATGATCTTCTCCGAGACCTCTGCTAAGGCGTTTCCCATATAGCGATGGTCAGGGTGGAAATCGGGTTCGAAGGCAGGCCACGGGTTAATGTTTCCACAGCAACCGTTCAACACAAGGGGTACACAGGATAAACCATGTATAGTCTGCATCGCCGCGGCCCAAGCGCCTGGCCAATCCGCTGAGACTACGGCACCGGGCTGCGCGTAGACGTTCACGGGATGGCATGTGTAATGTAGTAGCATCGCCACCATACGCATTCCTTTGTTACGGAGGCAGAGAACACCAACCTCAGGGTCGGTTGGGCCTTCTAAGTAACGGATATGGGTCGGACCGAGTGGGTGTTGGAGACCGGAGTAGAACCAGGGCATACACACCTTGCCATCGCGCATCACTCCTCGCCGGTTGAAAGCCAGTCCATCTTTAACCCCGCTGCCGACACCGACCTGAACAGGCTCGAGACCTGAGTCCGCTTTACCGATAGCCTCGACCGCGTGCTCTATAGCGAATTCGGCAAAAGCCTCGTCTCCGCCGCGTACAAACTGCCGGTCAGAAGGCACGGGTGGAAAATCCTCATCGACCATGAAGTGCCCGACTGAGGGTGCTGAATGGGTCTGCGTCGCGTGAACCATAACGGCGTCACGTTCGAAGCCGAAGCGGTCTGCAGCCGCTTCTCTAACGCGGGTGGTGTATTCACCTGTGATGATTGTCACGTCCAGGGATAGGAAGCAGAGTTTCCTTCCCTCAGATTCGAGAACAACAGCCTTCGCGTACAATGGGTCGGTGACTGATTGTGCGGGACGGTAACCTCCCACATCTCCCGCTAGATGCGTTCCTGGCTTAGGCGTGATGTTGACCATAGCCGCTCCTGCCTTCACGCGTAAACCTCCCTGAGCCCTGTAAGAGCAGGCTTCTAAAAGAATCTTCGATCGAGTCTCTATTTCACAGCCTCTATACGATACAAGACGGCATTATCCAGGGTCTAGCACCTTACTTATCGGTTTCTCTCGTTGCGAGGATGAAGATATGTTCTTAAAGAGGTAGGGTCACTTGAGCTTTCTCCCCGGTCGCTCCGAGGTTCTAAGGGTTTTAATAATGTACACATGTTTAGAGATTATCTGAATTTTGGAAGAGTGGGGATGGGGATGTCAGTGAAAAAGGGGGTTAGTTGATGCCTCTGGCATACTACGCTGATACTTTTAATCTCTTTACGAGTTCACTTCTCATCTGCTTGTCAGCTTCGATTTCCTTCCGAGCCTTCCTCCAGTCAGCTGAGCACCTGCCATAACTGGACTGCTCTCCGATGTATCTGTGAATGACCTCGTCGATTTTCTCCTTGTTCTCATCAGTAACCTTCACATCCGCGTCTTTTAGGACGTTGTTAAACCACTTCCAACAACCCAAACCGTTCACCTTATGGCATATACGTAGTTACCGCATATAAACCTGTAAACAGCATAATCCATACGCTTCGAAGCTTCGCATATTCCTTCGGGTATGAAGGCGGGAGGGGGAATGGCTCGTCGTGGATCCAGGGTTTGTAAGTATGAATTCATCGCTTTAGCTGAAGGCTGATTGGCTGATTCGTATCCAACTCTTGATTTCAAGAGGGATGGAACTTCTCTGATGGCATGTGAAGTGTGGCATGGTTTATTAACGTGAATCCTTTATGTAGGATATAACGGCGTTAAGGTGATAGGTAACATGGTTAAAGAGATGACTGAAATGTTTCTCCGCAGCGCCTACGCTGGTGAGAGCCAAGCCCACATGAGGTATCTCATCTACGCGGATAGAGCCGGGAAGTCCGCGTTCCCAAACGTTGCTAGACTTTTCACGGCTGTAGCCTACGCTGAGAAGGTTCACGCGTCAAACCATTACAAGTGCATAGTAACAAAGGGGTCTGCACAAACGTTCTCCGGCGCCCTTTTCGGTTCCAGAAATTCTTCAGAGGACCTTCAGGCAGGCATCGATGGGGAAACCTTTGAAATCAACGAGATGTATCCAGTCTACAAGGCCGCTGCCCAGTTTCAGGGAGAGAGGGCTGCTGAAAACAGTTTTTCATGGGCGTTGGAGGCGGAGAAGGTCCATGTTGACCTGTATCAGAGGGCGAAGCAGGCAGTGGATCAAGGTAAGGACATCGACGTCGGACCTGTCCACATATGCTCCATCTGCGGATTCACCGTTGAAGGCGACGCCCCGGAAAGATGCCCCGTGTGTAACGCCCGTAGAGAACTATTCGTAACCTTCGCGTAGACGCTTTCCACGTCTCCCCATTTTCCGCGTATAACACGGTTAATTCTTGGAGGAACCGCTTCTCTTCCCCTAAATTGAAAATATTTTCAATGGATTTTCTTTTGAACCCATTTCCGAAGAATTAAATATCCGCATCGGTACATGGCTTACTTAGGAGGGGCTTTAATTGTCTGATGAAAAGGTTGCATCAGAGGAAGACGTTTTCTGTGAAGGATGCGGTAAATCCGTTGATGAATGTGATTGCAGATGCCCATACTGCGGGGAGACTACGCTCTGCCGCTGCTGCTGTGGATCGGACGCCGTGACCGGAGGATAAACGCCCAACTATTACGCATACGGCTGTGACGGAAGTGTTTAGAGACGATTTTACGTGGATGGCTGGGGGTCCGCAGGGTAGCGGAGTCGATTCTGCGGCGAATATTTACGGAAGAGCCTGCTGCTTCGGGGGATTACACGTTTATGGAAAGAGGGAGTACCACTCCAATATAAAGGGGCTGCACAGCTACTTTCACATCAGGGTTTCTAACCGTGAGGTAATGGCGGACGCTGAGAGGGTAGACCTGCTCTGCGCCTTTGACGCTGAGACGATTGTTCGACACATCTGGGAAGTCACCCGGAACGGGGGCATAGTATGCGATACAGCAGTGTTGGAAACCCGGTTATCGGAGATCCCAACGCTGCCACCCCGGTTTTGGGCTGATTTCGAGAAGGAACTTGTTGAGAGGTCTATGAGGCCCCAGAGTGTCAGCGACCTTTTAAGGGAAGCCGAGAAGAACGAGGTACATGTCTTTCCCATGCCCTACCATGACCTGCTGAAGGATGTCGCTCTGAGGTTGGGTGAGGAAAGACTTAGTAGAGTAACGCGAATGTTGAACGTCCTAGCTTTGGGCGCATCATTCGCACTGGTAGACTATGATAGAACCTACGCGGAGAGGGCTATCGAAGCAGTCTTTAAGGGTAGACGTAGGATAATCGACATGAACCTCTTAGCCTTCAGCTTAGCCTACGACTACGCGGAGAAGAATCTTGGAAACCTCGGCTTTAAATTAGAACCTGTTCATACAACTGAGAAGAGGGTTTTTCTGCAGGGAACCCAGGCTGTGGCTCTAGGTAAACTCGTGGCTGGGTGCCGAGTGCAAACCTACTACCCAATAACCCCAGCCGCGGATGAAAGTGAATACCTCGAGGAGAACCAGCTGCTTGAAACCCTGTCTAAGCGTGGAGGCGATGCTATAGTCGTTATGCAGACTGAAGATGAGGTCGCGGCCATCAACATGGCTTCAGGCGCTGCGCTTACAGGCGTAAGGGCTGCCACGAGCACGTCTGGACCGGGGTTTTCACTCATGGTTGAGGGGTTAGGCTGGGCGGGTAACAACGAGGTCCCGGTTGTGGTCACCCATTACCAACGTGCTGGACCTGGAACCGGGATGGCTACTAGGCATGGGCAATCAGATTTACGTTTCGTGCTTCACGCAGCCCACGGCGAGTTCCCGCGAATCGTCCTATCCTCAGGCGACCTGGAGGAATGCTTCTACGACGCGGCTCAATCCTTCAACCTCGCTGAACGCTACCAGATGCCCGTGATCCACCTGATCGATAAAGCTTTAGCGAACAGCAGCAAGAGCTACAGGATGTTTGACCCACAGCGAGTTAAGGTCGAGCGTGGACTCCTCTTAAGCGGAGCTGAGGTTGAGAAGGAGGCGTACAGACGCTTCGCCTTCACAGGATCAGGGGTTTCTCCAAGGTTGCCTTTAGGAACCCCCGGCGCTGTTTCCTGGAATACAGGCTACGAGCACGATGAGCTTGGACATATCTGTGAAGAGTCGATTAACCGAACCTTGATGGTGGAGAAGCGGATGAAGAAACTGGAAGCCGTTGAAAGAGAAGTCCCTATCGAGGAGAAGGTGAACTTTTACGGAGACCATGAGGCAGCCACCAGCGTTGTAAGCTGGGGTTCTCCTAAGGGCGCGGTGATCGAGGCGGTGGATAAACTGCGGGGGGAAGGTTACGGGATCAACTTTGTTCAGGTGCGGATGGTACATCCGTTACCTAAAGACTATCTCTCCAAGCTTCTTGCAGGAGCTCGGAGAAAGGTCGTTGTAGAGGGAAACTACAACGCGCAGTTAGCTGGAGTAATCGCGGAGCAGACAGGGGTCTTCATGGATTATTATGTGCTCAAGTGGAGCGGCAGACCCATGTACGTAGATGAGGTGTATGAAGCGCTTAAGCTGGTTATGTGGGATAAGGCTTCGAGGAGGCAGGTGTTGACAGGTGGCGGTTGAACGCGGCGACTTTAGAACACCCGTCTTTGTGGACTGGTGTCCAGGCTGCGGGAACTTCGGCGTCCTCTCAGCCCTACGGACGGCGTTTTCCGAGCTTAAACTACCTCCCTCTCAGACGGTGATCTTCTCAGGGGTTGGCTGCCACTCGAAGCTACCTCACTTCGTGAACACCTACGGGGTTGAGACACTCCATGGGAGAACGCTTCCCTTCGCGGTTGGCGCCAAGCTCGCCAACCCGGAGCTTGAGGTTGTAGCCGTCATGGGCGACGGGGATGGTTTAGGCATAGGCGCCGGGCACTTCGTAAACACCGGTAGGAGGAACATCGACATAACGGTTCTCATCCATGACAACGGCGTGTACGGCTTAACCAAGGGTCAGGCTTCGCCTACGCTTAGACTCGGTTTGAAGACGAAGTCCCTGCCCAAGCCGAATATAAACGAGGGTGTAAACCCTATAGCCTTAGCGTTAGCAGCGGGTTACACGTTCATAGCGAGGGGGTACGCCTACGATGTCCGCCATCTTAAAGACATGGTGAAAGCGGGTGTAAAACACAAAGGGCTCGCGGTCATAATCGTTCAACAGCCCTGTCCAACCTACAACGATGTAAACACGAGGGAATGGTATGGAGGGGAAGACCGGGTGGACCCGACCACTGGGAAACCGGTTCCTAGGATTTACAGGCTGGAAGATACGGGTTACGACGGCGTCGTCCATAAACCGGAGGAGGCTTTCCCGAAGTACATGGCTGCCCTAACAAAGGCTCAGGAGTGGGGGGAGAAGATTCCTATAGGCGTGTTCTACCAGAACGAGTTGGTTCCCGCCTACCATGAAAGGATACTTGAGAGAATACCCGGCTATTTAAAGAACCCGCCGGCTAAGCAGGAGATCAGCGACCCTTCAGGGAAACCCATCACCAGCATAGAGAAGATGCTTGAAGAGATCAAGGTGACAGGGTAAATTAGAATGGGGCTGCGCGTGCTCTATGGAATTGTATGCCTCAGGTCGAGATTAGAAAATCGAGGGAATTCGATGTTTAGAAACATTACTTCCTTTCCATTAAGGTGACGTAGAAGTACCGGGTGTAACCGTCCCCTTCAACGGATGAAATATGGTCGATGCTTTTAATCTCGAAGAGGGCTTTGAATACGTCGACGATCTGTCCCTTGGTGAAGTGGTTCCACGCGGGACCGTTCCTGTAGCTGAAGCAGACCATTAGGTATAAGCCGTGCTTCTTTAAAACCCTGCGGACCCCCTCTATGAACTTCCTTCTATCCCTGGTTTTCACGTGGTGGAAGCAGCCCATGTCGAAGACGAAGTCGAACTCCTCGTCTTCAAACGGGAGATTTAGGAAGCTCTGCACGGTGAAGTTGACCTTAACCTTTGCTTCATCAGCCTTCCTCCGCGCGTATTCTACAGCCTTAGAGGAGATGTCGACGCCGGCAACCTGGAAACCCTTCTTTGCAAGGTAGACCGCGTTGGTTCCAGCCCCACAGCACAGGTCTAAAGCTTTCCCCCCTCTCATCAACCCTCCTTCAACCAGATCAACCAGAACCTTCCTCGGTCTCCCCAGTTCCCAAGGCAGGGTTTCAAGTGGATACTTCCTGTAGATTCGATCCCACTCCGCGTATTCCGAATCTGTACTCTTCGATTCACGGCTCTCGGGCAAGGTGTGCACCGAATCCATTCAATCCATTGAAAAAGGCGATAGTTAAGGTTTAAAGGGGACTTAGGGCTTCTCCCTCGATTCTCTTCCAGTTGATTAGGCACGTCTTGGTTCCTTGGTACCCGCCCGCTGAGAAACGGCTGCCTTTCGGGAGGTTAACCACCTCCTCTTCCAAGACCTGCGTGACCCTGTAATGGGTCTCCAAGGAGACGTAGCCCGCGTAACCGTCAGCGATGAGGCCCTTTACCTGCTCTGGAATACCTACTTCCCCTTCCCCTAAGGGTGCGGCTTCGAGTTTTCCATCCACCCGCTTCGCGTCTTTGATATGTATATGCGCGGTCAAGTCTTTAACGGATCTATAACCGTCTGGGTAAGGCTTTTCCCCGCTTGTTAGGTCCCAGTAGGAGTTGCAGGGGTCCCAGACAGCCTTTACCCATGGACTGTCAACCTCTCTTAGGAAGGGTGCGAGGTCTCTGCCCGTGCCGATCATGGTGCTCGCCTCATTCTCTATGCCGAGGATAACCCTGTTAGCCTCAGCCATCTTCGCGGCCTCATCGAGTTTACGCAGTATTCTAGACCATTGATCCTCTAACCTCCCTTTCCGCCAGAATACGAATCCTCTTACAACACGGGCGTCGAGGCTGTGCGCTAACTGAATCGCCTTCCTCAGAATCCCTATGTGCCTTGAATACTCTTCCTCGCTGTCGATGTCGCATTTAAAGAACGGTGAGGCGATGCAGCATACCTCTAAACCGTAGTCCCGAACCAGGGCTTGAACCTTTCTAACCTCCTCGTCATCGAGTTCATGGGGACCCTTCTCCCAAACCGAGCGGATTTCAACGCCGTCAAGTTTAAACTCCTGAGCAAGCTTCAACGCAACCTCTAATTCCTGAGAAACCTCATCTGTGATAACCGCCTTCTTATACACGGTATAAGCCTCCTATGAAGTAGAGTGGCTGAGAGGATAAAAATGTTCGATGAACCAGTTTATAGGAAAAGATTTAACCCTAGGGTTCTTACTTAAGCCTATGACCTATGATGCGTCACAGGCTTCGCCATAGGTAATCTTCCGCTACGCAGGTTTTCTCAGCCTTTCCCTCGGCTACAAGGTCTTCTAGAACGCATCCGACAGATGACACACGGCTTCCCGGGAGCTTCCCATGAACCTCGCTTAAACGCTGAGGTTCAGCTGTGGATTTGAGGAGGTTTAAGACTTTATCCCTAAGCTCCTGCACAGCCAGCAGGCTTTCCGATACATGGGTCTCCGCACTTGCTCGTTCAAGGACGCCCCTCGCGAATGGGGGGAATGGATGTCCTAGGAGGAGGTATCGCATAGGTTCAGAGCTTAACCGTTTCATGGAGTCCGTGTAGGCGGCGGTGCTGTGGAACAGCAGGGGACGGTTCTCCCCTCGACCTTGAACGGAGTCCCCGGAGATGTAAACGCCGCGCCTTCGATCGATGAGGCATGTGGACCCCGGTGAATGCCCTGGTATATGCAGGACTTCCAGTTCCCTGTCTCCGAGGCTTACCTTATCCCCGTCCCTTAGGGTTACGTCCACCTCTATGGGTTCGAAGGCTGGTTTAGCGTCCTTTGGGAAGCTGCTTGGAAACCGTGTATGAAGCTCCCGGTCGATGAGCCCAGGGTCCTCTATGAAGGGCTTATCAGCCTCGTGGACCGCTACCTTCGCCTCGGAAACCCTCAGTACGGCCTGTATCCCCGCGCAGTGGTCGAAGTGCCCGTGCGTAAGCAGGATGTATGAGACCTCGCTAGGCTCCTTCCCAAGCTCCTTAAGGTATGGGAAAATGGCTTCCGTAGGGGAATCAGGCATCCCCGCGTCTACGAGCGCCACCTTCTCACCGACCAGGGCGCAGACGCTTGTGAAGTAACCTGTTTTTCCGAAGGGGCATTCGATGAAATGAAGGCCTTCCACAACCTCCATAATGGTCGAGTTTCCATATACTTTGAAGCTTATTTAACCTTGCCCAATTATACACGCTTGCGGCAAGGTTTTAACATCGAAGCCTAGGGAAGACATCTGTATAAACAAACGGTATGAACGAATTATACTAACTCTGGAAAATATTTCCGTGATATTCTTGACGTCGAACCCGTAAACTTTTTGACGTAGAAGTTCATGCCTGTGTTCAGCAGCTTACTGGCAACGAGGGAAACGTTATAAGCTCTTTAAACGATGCGGTAGATCGGTGGGTACATGTATAGGATTATAGAACCGAAGTGCGGTCCCCTATCAGGTTTGGCGACTTTAAGGGACTGCGTCAGTAAGCGGGAGTCGAGCTTCGATAGGACTGGTGGGAACAGGGACTGTCTCACCGTAGAGCCTGGTAAAACCGCTGTCCTCGCGGATATCAAGGGTGCGGGTTGCATCCGCCACGTGTGGGTTACAGTCAGCTGCGGGGATAGGCATTACCTGAGGAAGGTTGTTCTTAGGATGTTCTGGGATGGTGAGACGTCGCCGAGCGTTGAAGTCCCCGTAGGCGACTTCTTCGGTGTGGGTCATGCCTTGGCTAACCACTTCGTCTCCCTACCGTTAACCATGGTCAAGGAGCCTGGAAGAGGGGTGAACGCGGCTATGAACTGCTACTTCCCCATGCCCTACGCGTCCTCAGCCAGGGTTGAGGTGGAGAACGAGTGCACGGTTCCCGTGAATTCCTTCTACTACCAGATCGACTATGAGGAGTACCGAGGTCTAGAGGATGACCAGGGTAGGTTCCACGCCGTTTGGAACAGGGAGAACCCCTGTAAACGGGTTGAGCACCCGGATCCGAAGAACGAGGTTAACCTTACAGGTGACGAGAACTACGTCATCCTCGAAGCTGAGGGGAGAGGCCACTACGTAGGCTGCGTACTCAACGTTGACAACTACAACGTCTTCCACCAGAACTACAGGTGGTTCGGTGAAGGCGACGACATGATCTTCGTCGACGGTGAGAAATGGCCGCCTAGCCTCCACGGTACAGGCACGGAGGACTACTTCGGCGCAGCCTGGGGCTTCCCCTGCGGGCAGTACTCAGGACCCTACACGGGGGTCTCCCTAGCCGGGGATACGAATGAGTGGTCTGGGAAATGGAGCGTCTACAGGTTCCACCTCGAGGACCCCGTCCACTTCAAGAAATCCGTAAAGGTGACCATAGAGCATGGGCATGCCAACGACCAAGGCAACGACTACTCAAGCGTAGCCTACTGGTACCAAACCGAGCCGCATAAACCCTTCCCGAAGCTACCTGAGGCTTCGAAGAGGCTGCCAAGGTAGGCTCTGGGAAAGGCTCGCTTAAAGTAAGGAGGGCTTCACATCGACCTTACATTCTTTTTTATGATTTATCCCTTAATGATTCCTGCTTTGATGTAGGCTTTCCTCAGCTTTTCCTTCTTATCCTTTGTGAGTTCTACTTGGGGTGGGAAGGGTGGTCCGAAGGGGTTTCCGACGGCCTCCATCATCGCTTTAACCAGCGTGCCTTCCCCGACGCCGCTCCAAGCCTGCTCCTCTGGACCGGTTATGGCGGCGAAGGGGTCGAAGTGGGTTCGCGCCCATTCCTCGTTGAACTCCTCGTATTTACGTTGCTTCAGGAGTTCCCATAGGTGGAGCTCAACCTTCGGAGCGAAGTTCCCTATGAAGGATATGAAGCCCTTCATGCCGAGCATGTACCCGAGGGAGAAGAGCCCCTGGTTGTCTATGAAGTTGAATTTATCCGCGAAGAGCCTTAAGCCTCTGAGGAAGTTGTTCACGTCGAAGGAGGACCATTTAACGGCTACGAGGTTCTCCAAAGCGGTTAACCGATTCAGCAGCTCAGGGGTGATCTCGTATCCCTGCGTACACCACGGGGTGTTATACACCATGATTCCGAGGCCTGTAGCGTCGTTGATCATCTTGTAGTGGATGAAGACGTCCTCGTCTGAGGGCTTCATGTAATGCGGTGGGTTCAACTGGATGAAGTCCACGCCTACGCGCTCAGCGTACTTAATCCTTTCAACCGCGGAGCGTGTGCTCAGCTCGAAGACGCCGGTCATGGTCGGAACCTTCCCATCCGCGGCTTCAACCAGCGCTTCCATAACCCTTCTATGCTCCTCGAAGCTGAGGAAATAACCTTCACCTACACCTCCGGCAGCCATTATGACGCCGGTTCCCTCCCTGACACCGCTGTTCACTATCCATCGGATATGTTCCTTAAGCTTCGCGTAGTCGATCTCGTACCTCGCGTTGCAGGGGGTGAGCACGGATACAACGACTCCCTGAAGCCTCTCCCTCCTCCTATCCCGCCTCATCTACCATCAACCACCTGAGGACCATTAACTCTACCATAGCATATAGCCCTTACGTAAAAATTATCACCTGCGCGCTCGTTGAATAGGGTAGGTGCAGGTTCACCAATTAAGTAGCGCTTGTTTGAAGGGGGGTATGGAGGAGAGATAATGGTAGAAAGTTGAGAGAAAAAACTATAAGTGCCCGGTCTCGTTGTAGTGGGAGGCCGGAATAATAGAGATGGATGTAATGAGTTAAGTGGAAGACGCCTTTGGCTTTAACCTACTTTTTCTTAACCACTTTCTTCTTTTTACCCTTCGCACTTGCCATTCCGGCGTCCACCTCCATTTGTGCATTATGGATTTCGCATATAAGACTTTCTATGCCTAGGAAAGCCTTAACTAACCTTTACAGCTGGTCCGCTGCGATAATGGGGGAAAAAGACCGTTTATTTAGGGACTGGATGGAGGTTCGAGGTGGAAGCCCTATTGAATGATGGAAGCCGTGGTTTCTGAACCTTCACGGGACCTTGAAGATTTCTTCTAAGGCTCGATGGGTGAAGTGTTATCGTCGGTGTCGCGTGGGTGGGACGCTACGGTGTTAACGGGTACTTCCCGTATTCCTTGAAGGCTTGGAACATCGCCTTCACGTTTTTCAGGGGGACGTCGGGTCCGATCTCGCCTCGGCCTATGAGTCCCCCGTTGTAGGAGCCGAAGATGGATATGACGCGTTTCACGGTTTCCCTTACCTCCTCCACGCTTCCGAAGGGGAGTATGCGTTGACGGTCGATGTCGCTTACGATGCATACCTTACCGGCGCATACCTTACCCAAGGCTTCGAGGTTCATGCATGAGAATTGGGGGTTAAGCGCGTCTACGCCGATTTCTACGAGGTCTGGGATTATGTCCATGATGTAGCCGTCGCTGTGGAAGTGTACGTGGGCTCCGCCTTTATGTACTTCATCGAACATCCGTTTATACGCGGGTTTATAGAACTCCCTCCATAGGGACGGTTTAATCATCAACCGGTCCTGGGTGCCCCAGTCGTCGCTGAAGCCTATACCGTCAACCTTAGACTCTAAGGACCGCCTGATCACCTGTAGGTTATAATCGACTACCTTATCCCTTAGGAGGATGACCTCCCTCCGCCTGGTTAAAAGGTCCTTTAGGAGGTTTTTGAAGCCGCGCAGCCACTGCATACGTTCAAAAAGGCTGCCTCCGGAGCCGGTGACGTAGCCCAGCCGCTTATCTGGAAGCGTTGGGAACCTGTAGGTTTCAAAAGCCTTCCAGTCGGCGAGGGGATGCCCCTTCACCTGCCCCATAAGCCCCTTCTGCTCCTTAAACCATACGCAGCCCCACTCGTCCACGTACCGTTTCCTCCCGCTGAGAAGCCACTCGTACTGCGTATACGTGTAACCTGTGCCGAAGTCGCTGGGGTAATCCCTGAAGACCCTCTCGAGTTTTTCCCCGTACCGCATCAAGGCGGCGGGGAGAACGGAGTGGGTTACGGGAACGCGGTCTGGGGCTTCAAACTCGATGGCGCGGATCACGCGTTCACGGCTGTTCAAGGCAGTCCCTGACCTCACAGGTTGGGTAAAGAAGCACTTAAGCCTATGCCATCCGGTGAATCTATCAACGCCTTTACGTTGAGGGATGGTAGGAGGAAGACCTTTCTGCATAGTCGAAGGTGATCGGGAGGGGGGAAGGGGGTTGCGATGATGCTGAATTCCAGGTTTCTAGGGAATAGGGTGGGGCGCCAAGTTCAAGGTAGTCGGTGGGAGGCTCGGGAACGGGGTTGGATGCTCTAGGATGCGGTATGGCGCTATCTCCGAGTTTAAAGCCCTATTTTGCGGAGTTCCTCAACTTCACCGAAGTCTTCGTCGAAGGTCGCTATGTTCGATACGCCATTCGCCCTGCAGGCTGCTAGGCTTGTACAGTCAGTGAAGCTGAAATGTGGTCCTCGTTGGTTTTTGAAGATATTCCATGCTTGGTTGAAGGTTTCTCCATCGATTTTCAACAGCATGTTCGCGCTGAGAAGCTTTTCACCTATTTCCGTCACCCTTTGGACATCCTTAGTCTTAACCAGCATGACGGTTATAACTTCGTCGAACACGTAGTCGGTGATGACCGGGGTTCCATACCTGTCCTTATCCACGTCCTCGATGACTTTAAGGGCCTTTACGTGGTTTACATCGGCCTCGTTCAAATACGCCACGATAAGGCTTGAGTCGAGGAGGATCATGGTCTTTCTCCGTAAAGGACTTGGTCGACCTCTACGCTGGTCTTTTCCGTGCCTACGCCCCAGTTAAAGGGTTTTATGTCCATAAACCTTACGCTTCTCTTATCGGCTACCCTTTGCTTAACCCACATCTCCATTGCCTGAGTTAGGGCTTCACCGAGTTTCATGCCTTCCTCCACAGCCCTTGCTTTGAAGCGTCTGTACACCGTTTCATCCAAGTCCCTCACGGTCACGTTCATCTTATTCACCTATTGTATACTTGTTTAACAACGTTTAGAGCTTTAAAGCTTTAACCTCATTAGATGCCACCGTTCGATTTTACACAGCTTGGAGAACTTTTACAGCCCACGCCCAGAAAAAGGGTTTCAGGTTAGAGAGGTCACACGATGCCTTTAAAAAGTATAAGCCGTAGATGGGTTAGAGCTATGAAGGGGTGAATGGTTTGACGAGGATTAAGGTTTGGACGAAGGTAACGGGGGATGTTGAAGCCGAGCTGCTGGAGGGGAAGAACCCTAAGACCGCTGAAGCCGTATGGAAGGCTCTGCCGATTAAAGGGAGGGCGAACAGGTGGGGTGACGAGGTCTACTTCAGCATCCCCGTGAGGGTGGGACAGGAGCGTGGGCAGCAGGTGGTTGAGAAAGGGGATTTAGGCTACTGGCCGCCTGGAAACGCCTTCTGCATCTTCTTCGGACCTACACCAGCCAGCGTAGGGGAAGAGGCGCGGGCAGCCAGCCCCGTAAACGTGTTCGGGAAGATTCTGGGAAACCCCCAGGTCTTCAAAGGCGTCAGAGACGGGGATGAGGTGCGGATAGAGAGGGCTGAGTAACTCCTTTGCGTATAAACAGCGCCATCCAAGACCTAGCCTTAACGTACCGAAGACCGTGATCTGGTAGGCGAGTACGTTGCCTCACTTGGTCTTCTGCTCCGCTTTGAGGTCGTGGCTGCGGATCCGGGCGATGCTGTAGCGGATAGCCTCCCGCAGATAGGCTAAGGCTTCGGGTAAAGGCTGATCTTTCTCTCGCGAAGAGGGGGGGATAGGGGGGTAGTCGGATAAGCCCGTTTCAGGCTCCGTTTCCCGATCTGATACTGTTTCCTTGCCCCGTTCACCTGAGTTCAAGGTGAGATCGCATGG
>CAYNFI010000044.1:0-14828 GCA_964396445.1 uncultured Candidatus Bathyarchaeia archaeon | reverse complement strand
AACGGGGTTTCTAAGAAACGACTGTAAGCCATCATTTGACCAAGTGTGTACGCTGCCCGTTCCGGGAATATATAGTTCGGGATACCTGCCTCATGAAGCGTTTTAACGCCTTCCCGCACGTCGCCTCCTCCGAGGAAAGCTGTTAGAATGGGTTTCAAAGGATACTCTTTCTGCAACTCAGCGATGTATTGAGCCGTTTTCATGGGTTCAGTCATGGCTTGAGGGGTTAATATTACGATGACGCTGTGTACGTCCTTGAAGCCTAATAATTTCCTCAGCGCGAACCTGTATCTTTCAGCGGGAGCGTCTCCTAGGAGGTCAACGGGGTTATAGTAACCAGCCGCAGGTGGAAGCCTTTCCCTGAGTCTCTGAACGAGCTCCGTTGAGAAAGAAGCCAACTTAACCCCGTACTTCTCACAGGAATCTGTGGCTAGGATGCTTGGCCCCCCAGCGTTCGTAACGATCGCGACGTTCGGTCCCTCTGGGATTGGCTGGGTTGAGAAGGCCTTTGCGAGGTAGAAGAGTTCTTCAACCGAGCTTACATGGATGAAACCAGCCTGCTTAAAAGCTGTTTCATAGGCCACATTACTTCCAGCTATCGATCCCGTATGGGATGAAACAGCCCTTGCACCGGCTTCAGTAATCCCAGCTTTAACGATGAGAACCGGTTTCTTTCTCGTAATTAAGGGGGCAAGCTTCCTGAACTTCCCGCCATCGCCCACACTTTCAATATAGACGAGGATAACTTTTGTTTTCGGGTCGTCCACGATGGCCTCCATGAAATCTATTTCATCGACATCAGCTCTGTTCCCAAGGGAGACAACGTGGCTGAAGCCGACACCCTCCCCAACTGACCAGCTGAGAATCGATGTGGCTAGGGCTCCACTCTGGGATATGAAGGCTATGTTACCCCGCAGAGGCATGCCTTTAGCGAATGAAGCGTTTAGAGGGGTGTATACATCGATCAAGCCGAGACAGTTGGGACCGAGAAGCCGCATACCATGTTTCCTGCATACATCCACGACCTGGGCTTCCAGCGTCAAGCCATCAGGTCCGATCTCTCTGAAACCCGCTGAGATGATGATGAGCGCGTCAACCCCCTTCTCACCACACTGCTCAGTAACCTCTGGAACCGTGTTGGCGGGTACAGCGATAACTCCTAAATCTACGTCTTCAGGGACATTGAGGATACTTGGATAACATCTCAGGCCGAGGACCTTGGATGCTTGGGGATTGATCGGGAAAAGCCTTCCGGAGAATCCACTTTTAAGGATGTTCGCGGTTACTTCATGACCCACCTTACCCGGCTTTCTAGAAGCCCCGATAACCGCAACTGAGGATGGTTTAAAGAAGGCTTCAAGCAAACTTTTATCCCTCGACCTCATGCTCCAATGTATACATCTTACCTTAGCTTATTTCTACTTGCATAAAAAATTGATTTAAAGAACCTGAACCTTCCCTAGCCATGTGAGGGGTTACCTTTAACTCTATGCGTTAAAAGGGTAGTTAGGTGACGTACATATGCTCGATGTGCTAATCCTAGGCTCAGGACCCGCCGGGCTTACAGCCGCTATATACAGTTGCAGGGCGGGCTATAGGGTCTTAGTGATCGGAGGTTTTCAAATTGGGGGACAACTTGTGTTGACTACGGAGGTAGAGAACTATCCTGGCTTCTATGAGGGCGTTCAGGGACCTGTGCTCATGGAGCGGATGCGGATGCAGGCTGAGCGGTTTGGAGCCGTGTTCATTGATGAAGACGCTACAGCCGTTGATTTCGCCGTTAGGCCGTTTAAAGTCTACGTGAGGGACCACGTCTTCGAAGCGAGGGCTGTGATCATAGCTACAGGTTCATCGCCGTTGTGGTTAGGCCTTGCCTCTGAAGCAATGCTTAGAGGCCGGGGTGTCTCAAGCTGCGCTACCTGTGATGGACCATTCTTCCAAAGTAAACAGGTCTGCGTTGTTGGGGGAGGGGATACGGCTGTGGAGGAAGCCTTGTTCCTCTCAAAATACGCGGAGAGAGTACATGTCATCCATAGACGTGATAGGCTGCGGGCTGTAAAGTTTCTACAGGATAAGGTCTTGAAAAACGATAAGGTTGAGTTTATCTGGGATTCCGTGGTTGAAGATATCCTGGGTGAGGAGAAGGTGAAGGGTGTCCGGTTGAGGAATGTTAAAACCGGTAAGTTGACGGAGGTACCTTGTGAAGGCGTCTTCGTCGCTATAGGTCATAAGCCCAACACAGAGATCTTCAGAGGACAGGTTGAGCTTGATGCATGGGGTTACATAGTGAGGCATGATGAGACGAAGACGAACGTTGAAGGTGTCTTCTGCGCAGGTGATGTATGTGACTACAGCTACAGGCAGGCAATAACAGCTGCCGCTGCAGGTTGTAAGGCTGCCATAGACGCTGGGCATTTCTTATAGGGGAAAGGGATAGAGACACAGTATTTTACAGAAAGGTTTAAACCAGATCCTGCGCCAATCTCTTAACGCTTGCATGTCTTCTCCAGAACAAGCGATATCCTTTCAACAGCCGTCTCGACGAGTTTCTTTCCATATTCTCTTGAGGCTGAGGCTGGGTCTGGGGGAAGCCCGCCTGTATCGGTTCTCTCCTCAATGTTAAGAACGAGGGGTGAAACCTTGGCATCCCAGCCCACTTCCTTCATGTCAACCGTCCACACTTCTTTCGTCGGCTTCATCATCTTATCTTCCCTCACGAAGTCCGGTATAAGGTACATTGAAACACAGGTCTCCACCTTATCTGCATGAGTTGGTTGAGCCATGTCCGAGAAGTACGTCCACCAGTTGAAGAGCATGATTTCAACGTTGAATTCCCTCCTCAACCTGTACTGTAGAACCTGAGTTAATGGACCTATGTTTCCACCGTGGCCGTTGAAGACAGCGATTCGCTTAACTCCATGCCTTATTAGACTTCTACAGATATCATGGATGACGTTCATGAAGGTTTCAACCTTCAGTGTGACCGTGCCCGGGAAAAACATGTGGTGTTCGCTTACACCATAGTTAACAACCGGGGTCACCACAAGGCGTAGCTTCGGAAGGCTCAGCTCTACAACCCTTCGGATAACCTCCATGGGTGTGAACACGTCGTTTCCAACAGCTATGTGATGCCCGTGTTGCTCAATGCTGCCTACGGGGATTATAACGCAATCAGCCTTCAAAAGGGCTTCCTTCGCCTCAGGCCAAGTCATTTTACCTAGAAACCATTCCTTTTCAGCGAACATTCAAACGACCTGAGATAAAGGCGGTGCATCTAGGATAAAACTATTTTCTATCACTTATCCAGTAGGTTAAGGATCACGTTGATGACGTCCTTCCCGATAACTGCCTTGAATAGGTGATACGCTCCCGTTCAACATTAAATCCAAAACGTCTATAAAGTCTTACAGCCACCCCAAGCTCTGCGTAGGTTATGAGCCAAACCTCCGCGAAACCCAGCTCTTTAAAATGATACAGCACCTGAAGCGTAAGGGCTTTCCCAAGCCCTATCCTCCTGTGTTCAGGTAGGACAGCTAACCAGTGAACTACAGGTTTTCGTGCTTCCCCGAGTTTCATAAACCACGCCGATGCTGTACCAACAACCTCGCCATAATGCTCTGCGATGAAGATCCTACCCTCTTCACTGTACGCGCTTTCAACAAACTCCCTTCTAAACTGGTCTATACTCCAAGGATGGTTACTGATGGCTTCATCCCTAAAAGCCCGGTTTCGAACCTTAAGCCAACCTTCCTCGTCGCCCGGCCTTAGACTTCTTAGGCTGTAGCCTTCAGGTAAACCTTGGATTTCAAGGGCTCGCTTAAGGTTTATTCTCATGAGAAGCTCGTGGCTTACAGCCGTAAACCCCATTCGCAACATGAAGCCGTGGGTTTTCGAATCCCTTACGTCAAAGGGTCCAGCCTGAAGGTCTTTTGCACCCATGTTTTTCAAATGTTCGAAGCATTGAACAATAAGAGCCTTACCTAACCCTATGCCTCGATGCTTTGGGTGTACGCAAAGCCATTTAAGGTACGCCTTTCCAAAGCCTTTACTGGTTAAGGTAAGGCATAGACCTGCTAGTTCATTGTTTAGGAAGGCTAGTATGAAGTTTTTAGTGTCGAAGCCTTCGTCTTCTTTTACTTTCTGGAACTCGCCAAGGGTTATAGGGGTGAACCCATAGGTGTTTGCGTAACCCTCGTTGATGAACGCGATTATGGAATCGTCGGTAACCTGATATGTGTAGCACTCCAACGTCGACATTCTGCCGCTTAACGTACGCGATAACCTTCGATTATGGTCAAGATGTTTTGGGTTGGGGATCAAGCGGTGCCGAGCCGCCAGCTTTTCAGGTACTCCCTCTGTTCAGCAGTCAGCTCCTCAAGTTCAACTCCCATAGCTTCAAGTTTTAAACGCGTGACTACCTCATCCACGGAGGCTGGGACATCGATTACTTCCACGGGTAACCTTCCCCTGTTCTCAGCTAGGAACTCCACGCTTAGGGCTTGTATGGAGAAGGATAAGTCCATGACCTCTGAGGGATGTCCTTCGGCGCAGGCTAGGTTGACAAGCCTTCCTTCACCGAGTAGATGCAGCCTACTACCATTTTTCATCCTGTACTCCTCGATACATGGGTTTAACCTCCGCTGGCTAACACTGAGTCTTTCAAGGTCTGGTTTACAGACCTCCACGTCGAAGTGCCCAGCGTTAGCTAGAATGGCGTTGTCCTTCATCATCTCAATGTGCTTAGCCCTTATCACATTGACATTTCCCGTAGCGGTTATGAAGATGTCACCGTAAGTGGAGGCTTTTTCCAAGGATGTTACCTTAAAGCCGTACATCGTAGCCTTGAGAGCCTTGAAGGGGTCGACTTCAACAACGGTTACCTTAGCCCCTAAACCCCTTGCCCGCTCGGCGATACCTGAGCCTACTTGACCATAACCTACGACCACAACCTCCTTTCCGGCTACGAGGATGTTCGTAGCTCGTATTAACCCGTCTAATGCTGATTGCCCTGTGCCAACAGGGTTATCGAAGAGGTTCTTACTCTTGGCATCGTTTACCGCGATCAACGGATACCTTAAAGCGCCCTCTGCAGCCATAGCCCTAAGCCTTAAGACACCTGTAGTCGTCTCCTCGGTTCCGCCGATGACTCTTGGGAGAAGCTCGGTTTTCTCCGTGTGGAGTGTCGTAATGAGGTCTGCGCCATCGTCGAGGGTGATATCTGGTTCAAAGCCTAGAACATCCTCGATGCAGTGGTAATACTCTTCTCCAGTCTGACCACGCCAAGCGTAGACATGTGTCCCTCCTGCGGCTAAAGCGGTTGCGACGTTATCTTGTGTCGATAAGGGGTTTGAGCCGCAGAGTGCTACCTCGGCGCCTGCAGACTCTAGGGTTTCAACGAGAACAGCCGTCTCTTTGGTTACGTGAAGGCATGCCGCTAAGTGAAGCCCCTGCAACGGTTTTTCAACGCTAAATTTCCCCTGGATACTCTTAAGTACGGGCATATGCCTTGAAGCCCAGTCGATGGAAAGAGAGCCTTTTTCAGTTAACGATGCATCCTTAACCCTGAAACCTACCATTAAACACACCTGCACAAGCTTTACTGCATCTGGTCAGCTTTATTTATGCCCTCCCAAGAATATTTACGTTTGCTCATGGATATTAACTGCTGGTATATCTCCTCGCGCCTATCTCTATGCCTGAAGCCTCGTTAAGAGTCTCTCCCGTGCTTTCTCAGCCATCTCCATGACCCTGTATTGGTTGATGGTCATTACCTCCCTATTATCCACGATAAGCTCCCCGTTGACCAGCACTGTTTGAACATCCGAGCACTTCGCAGCGTATGCGAGGTGGCTTACCTCGCTGTAGACGGGGGTTAGGTGGGGTTTCTTAAAGTCGATGATGACCATGTCTGCGCGCTTCCCAATGTCTAAAGACCCTATAGCGTTCTCCCAGAGTAAGCTACGCGCTCCTTCAGTAGTAGCCATACGGAGAACGGTTTCAGCGGACATGAGTGTTGGGTCCCCGTAAAATCCTTTGTGGAGAAGGGCGGTTGTCTTCATGGCTTCAAACATGTCTGAGCTGTTATTAGAGCATGAGCTGTCTGTACCAATCGCTACTGTTACGCCGGCCTTGAGGAGCTGAGGCACTGGGCTTATACCTGAGGCTAATTTAAGGTTTGAAACCGCGTTGTGAGCCACTTTCACCCCTCTCTCTGCGAGGAGCCGGATCTCCCGGTTTGATAGGTGGACGCAGTGAGCGGCGACCACGTTCTGGTTTAAGACACCTAGGTCGTCGAGGTACTCAACCACTCCTCTGTCAACTGATACGTGAAAAGCTTGACTGACCTTGGTAGCTTCATCCACGGTTTCTGCAAGGTGTGTATGCCAAAACAGTGGAAGCTGAGGGTTCCCGAAACGCTCGTTTAAGTCAGAACAAACGCTGTGCAGTTCTTTCATGTAAGCGGGGTCCACGGTGTATGCCGCATGCGGGTCCACAGTAACCCTTAAGAGCCCATCAGCCTTTCCATGCCAGTTCTGCGCTAGATCGAGGAGCATCCGTTTATCCTCGTCCTTACGCCATGAGAAACATACGTGACCGACGGCGCCTCGGAGTCCAACCTCGGCGAAGGCTTTAGCCTCGTTGAAATCGGGTTTATGATGATACATCGTATTAACAGTTGTGCAACCACCGAGGACGCATTCGACGGCGGTGAGGAGAGCACCGGTGTAGATATCGTAGCCTTCAATATGCGTTTCTAAGGGCCATATCCATTTCTCAAGCCATTCTTGAAGCGGAAGGTCATCGGCGTAACCTCTGAGAAGGCTCATAGCGGCGTGGTGATGGGCGTTCACCATACCTGGTAAAACAACTTTTCCCGAAGCGTTCAACTTTTCGTAACGTGGATACCTACGCTTAACGTCATCTGACTTCCCAACATCGATGATACTGTTTCCCTCGACAACAACGGCTCCATCCCTGATCACACCACCCGCACCCATTGTTAAAACAGTGCCACCATGGATCAGTATGTCCACAGTTTATCTCCCCCCGCTAAAACACGAAGTTGATGCTGAAAAAGGATCGAAGAAACATGTAAATATTTTTAGCCAATTTCAGTGCGAGGGACATTACGGAGTTTAACGGATGTAAGGTATATTTAAACTAGGGGGAAAGGATTCATCTTCCAAGCGTCATAGCAGTTACACCACTTACCCACCATGAGATATAGGGAGGAGGACAACATGGTCGCCGGCCGTAACAAGTGTTTTAAGTCCCCTAAGTGTAGTGATCTCCCTACCATTGATGAGTATAAGGGAATTAGTCCTCGGGTCCGTAGATACTGGGTTGAATAAAGCCGTGGCAAGGCTTTCACCATACAGCTTTATGAGTTTTTTGACTAAGTCGATCACCTCGAGGTCTTTCCTTATATCCAACCTAACCTTCCTAGTACCAGCAGCTTTTTGTAAGATGCCGACTAACTCAACGTCTACGTACGGTTTTAAGGGCTTTGATCTCATAGAGGTAATCCTTCCATTCACCGCGGGTATCGCAGGTTTTAAACTATACGTGTATTGAAAATGATAAAAAAGATTGGTCGGTGTACGTACTTATCCTCATCTGAAGCTTCATCAGAGCAGGTCGGTTTCCTCATCGAGGAAAACCCGTGTCCAAGGTTCTCCTCAACCATGCATCATCCTTACTCCGAATTAAGCTTTTCCCGGTTCAAAACCGAAGTAATGGTCGATGAAGCTTTTTGAAACCTGAACGATGTCCCCAACGATGTTTAACGCATCGATGGCCTCCATCTGAGGCATTCTCAGCGCCAGTGTTTGAACCGTTTTCTCCAGCGACGCCAATGCTTTAAGCAAGGGATCTTCAACGGGTTTACCTACTTCAACAGCCATCCTGACGCGTTTACCGATGTAGTCGGGATCCCCAAGGGCGTAATACATCGCGGTCTGGGACTTCCTCATCGCGGCGATACACAGGTTTTTCACGAGGGGGGTGATCTTCGCTGTCTTCGCCATTTCCAAGTCGGCCTCGGCTTCCCTAAGGTATCTCAGACACCAACCCTTCCTGTACTCGTCTATGCAAAGCCCTAAGCGTATTCTACGTCGCCGCTCGAACTCAGAAACCCCCTTACTTTACGTCTTTCTACCTTACCGAAGGCTTCTGCCTCATGTAAGTATTTCGGCATCTAAGTCAAGTCCACGCCGCTGCGAGGTTAAACCCTTCTCGCCATAAGGGTTTCGAACTCGCTCACACCCTTAATCCTACGTATGAGCTCTTCGATCCTATCCATATCACCACCTCTATCCTCAGGTAGAAGTATATGAAGGATGAGGGTGTTCAACCCAAAGGCTAAGGGTTCTTCCTTAAACTTATATATACTCATATCCTTGGGCAACAGGGCTCTGATCTCCTCCCTTAATCTACAGAGGTCAACATCCATGCCCTCAGGGTAAACCCTCACCGAGACGAGCACCTTAGCCATAGCGGGCTTCCCCCCTTCAGGGTCCTGCATAACCGCAGCTTGGGCACTTATAAGCACGCCCGAAGTTGCGGCATCGCTCACATCTCCAGATCACGATCTTTCCACAGCTTGGGCATGGGAACTTTACAGCCTTCTCCCCTGGGGCTATAGTATGCCCGCATGAAAAGCAATTAGGCATCCTCATACCACTCGCTTCTCTTCAGTTCCTCTCATCCGAGCATTCACGAGACTCTTAAGGGGCTTTTAATGGATTTAAGCTTTAACCATGTGATTAAAAGTGAAAGTGGAAGCAGGGTTTACTGATGCTAAAAGATGAGTACTGCGTAAACTTGAGAAGATGGCTGCGTGATGTTCTTCAAGTATGCTTTACAAGACCAGGTATGGAGACTTTTAATATCTAAGGTTCTACAACGTCTCTGTACATCTTAAAGAAGAGGGTTGAGTTAATGATAGAGAAGAGTTGGTTAAACGTTATGGGCGAGATGTAGTTAGAGATTGAGCTGCCGGTATATTTCCCTTATGTTCTTCTCAACCTCAACGGCAACCCTTTCGTAGAGACTTCTCCCAAGGCTATCCATGGTAACCACGAGTGGACCGAGGTTGTTAACCCTGAGATGCCATAACGCCTCAGGTACACCTAGGTCAAGCCAGTGTACTCCTTGAACCTCAACCACGGAGTCAGCCGCCAATGCACCGGCGCCGCCTGGATAGGCGCAGTAGACAGCGCTATAGCGTTCAAGGGCGTGTTGCGTGTTAAAGCCCATTCCACCCTTTCCGATTAAAAGCTTGACACCGGATTTTTCCAGGAATGTGGGCGTCGAATCCTCCATCCGAAGGCTTGTGGTTGGACCTAGGGCTACGACTTTCCATCGTCCATCAACCTTCTTCACCACTGGACCACAGTGGAAGAGGGCCTTCTCATTGAAGTCGATGGGTAATTTTACCCCTAGGGCCCAATGTTGGAGGCAGCGTTTATGAGCTTGGTCCCTTGCCGTCACCACGTCACCCGTTAGATAAACGATGTCCCCAGTTGCGAGACCCGTAACGTCGGCGATGGGTGTAGTTAAGAAGTACGTCGCCATAACGGTCTCTCCTATGGGTACAGGTATTCTACCGCCCTGTCTGGGTAGATGCGGGCTGCGGCGCGGCGGGCAGCCCAACACTGCATGTTTATAGCCAACGGTAGGCTGGCGGTGTGACAGTACGCGTGTTCTATGCGTACTCCTAAGCTAGTCCATCTGCCCCCTAAACCCATAGGACCTACACCTGTCCTATTGATGGTTTCGAGGATTTCAGTCTCGAGCTTCGAAAATTCAGGGTCCACATTACTCTTGTTTAACGGCCTGATTAAGGCTCGCTTAGCCATCACCATGGCATGGTCTGATGTCCCGCCGATGCCCAGCCCGATCACGGTTGGGGGGCACGGTTTTCCACCTGCCTCAGCGACTGTGTTTATGACGGAGCGTTTAATACCGTTGATGCCCTCCGTAGGGTTGAGCATCTTCAGAGCGCTCATATTCTCAGCCCCTGCTCCCTTCGGCATAGCTGTGAGTTCCAAGTACTCGTCTTCAATAAGGTCGAAGTGGATTATCGGAACACCTACACCCGTGTTGTTGAGGCTGTTCATCCTTGTCAATGGATGCACGATGTTAGGTCTGAGAGGAACCTTCTCTGTTGCCTCCTTAGTTGCCCTCTTTAGAGTGATGGTGAGGTCGTCGTTAAGCCTTAATCCTTTACCTATTTTGACGAAGAAAACGATGGTTCCCGTGTCCTGACATATTAAGGTAGACCTTTCATCAGCTAACCTAATGTTCTTAAGCACAGCTTCCAACTGCATCTTACCTAGGTCCGATACTTCTGTTTCATAGGCGTTCTTCAGAGCGCTAATAACGTCTCTTGGAAGCCTCTTCACAGCGAGCTCTATAAGCCGAAAGGCAACTTCCTCGACGACGTCCCCTAGACTTCCCAAATGGTTTCCCCCTTCGCCAATAGATGGATTTGAGAAAACCTTTACTTTCACTTCCCACCGACGTATATATCCGTTAACAGGGCTTAAATATAGGTGTTCCAAGGAAGGTTACGCAGGCGTTTAGATGGGTAGTGAAACGACGTATAAGCCATCGACTAAGGTTAAGTGCGAATCCGTAGAGGAGATGCCGGGTGTAGAACCGGCTACGACTGTGAAGCTTAGGGAACTCGGCTTTAACACCGTGGAAGCCTTGGCGACGGCGACGGTAAGTGAACTCATACCCTTAGGAGTCGGTGAGGAACAGGCAGAGCGGATCATAGGTAAAGCCAGGGACTCGATATCGATAAAGTTCGTGACCGCCGAAGAGCTGTTAAGGGAGAGAATCAAGGTTCAGAGGCTTAGAACGGGGAGTAGAGCGTTAGATGAGCTTATAGGTGGTGGGATAGAGACTCAGACGGTTACGGAGTTCTTCGGTGAGTATGGTACTGGAAAGTCGCAGCTGTGTCACCAGCTCTCCGTAAACGTTCAACTTCCCTTGGATAAGGGTGGGTTAGCCGGTGGCGCCTTATACATCGACACAGAGCACACCTTCAGCCCTGAAAGAGTATGTCAGATAGCGGCACATGTAGGTTTAAACCCTGATCAGGCTACGAAGAACATCGTATACGCTGAGGCTTACAGCTCAGACCATCAGATGCTTCTGCTTGAAAAATGTGATAAAGTGATTGAGGAGAACAACGTCCGTTTGATCGTCGTCGACTCCCTTACAGCCCATTTCAGAAGCGAGTACCTTGGGAGGGAGATGCTCGCTGAAAGGCAGCGGAAGCTGAGTAAGTACATGCATCGATTGGTCAGGTTAGGTAAGGCTTTCAACCTCGCGGTCGTTGTGACAAACCAGGTTATGGCTAGACCCGACGTTTTCTTCGGTGAAGCCTTAGTAGCTGTGGGTGGACATACCGTGGCGCATACTTCCCATGTAAGGCTCTTCATCAGAAAGGCTGCTTCAGGACCTGTGAGGGTTGTAAAGCTTGTTTCAAGCCCCTGCCTACCTGAGGGGGAGAGTGTTTTTAAGGTAACTGAGAACGGTGTTGAAGATGTCGCTCAAGGTGAGAGGGACGGTGGAAGGTGGAACTATGCAACCTAGACCACGCCTCACAACGTTCTATTTCCAGTTACTCAACGGGAGGAAACTCAGTGAGGCTGAGGAGGTTCTTAAGAAGGTTAAGGAGGGGTTGGATGGGAGCGAGTGGAACAAGGGGTACTTGAACGCTATGGAGGGCCTTCTCCTAGCAGCTCGGTCAGATGACGACCGCTACCTTTACCTGAAGCGGGTTAAGCTTGGTACGCAGACGCTGAGGGAAGTCAAGGCGAAGCTGCGGCGTTGTGTAGGTGAAACAGGTCTTTTAAACCCTGAGTTTGACAGCGGGTACTTTAGGTGCTGGGTTGACTACTTGAAAACCCTTGAAGACTACCGAGTCAAGGTTAAGGGTGCCAACCCTATTAAGCCGCTTGAAGCGTATAGAAAAGGATCCAAGCCATAAGCCAGACTAGGAAGTAGGCGCCTATCCCTTCAAGTAAGATCTTTCTACGGTTTTCCGGCGTGTCAACTTTGTAGTAGAACCTGAGTAACAGGTAGGAAGCCGCGTAGACGAGGATGGAGAAGGTTATCCCTAGAAAACCCTTGAGTACGATCGCGGAGACTAGAGCCACGCCGATAGCTAGAAATAGACGCATCCAGTAGATGAGTGTGAGCGTGTGTTGTTTCAATCAGGACCACCTTCGAAGGCTGTTAAGACGCGGAAGTGGTCTATGAGCGGTGTCGACCTCGCAGCTCTCACCGCCGAGCTTAACACCCTCATCGGGGAAGCCTTCATAGATAACATTTACCACTTGAATGCCTTAACATTACTTATAAGGCTTCGTAGGGAAAGCGCGGTTTCAGAAATCGTCATCGAAGCGGGGAGGAGGCTTCACCTAACAAAGTACAGGGTACAGACACCTGAGAAACCCTCATCTTTCTGCATGTTTCTCAGGAAGAGGCTTGTACACGGAAAGACGCAGAGCATTTCACAGCATAGGTCGGAGAGAGTCATTACCGTGAACGTTTCCACGTGGGAAGGAGTCTATAGACTTGTTCTAGAATTCTTTGCTAAGGGCAACGTCATTCTAGTGGACCCACGGGGAAAAATCGCCGGCGCCCTCGTCCAACGGAGGATGAGGGATAGGTCGGTCGTACACGGGGAATCCTTCGTTCCCCCCCCACCAGTAGGCTTCGACCTATGGAAGCTGTCCTTAAACGAGTTGTCCGGTGTAAAGGAAGCAGGGGAGATGAGCATTATTAAGGCATTAGCTATTCTCATAGGCTTAACAAGCCCGTACTCAGATGAAGTTCTAAGGGATGCAGGCATCGCGCCGCAAGCCTCAGCAACGCATGTTACAGATGAGGAACTCAAGGCTTTACATGGTTCTATACGAGGTTTGATGATGAAGGTTTCCTCCCAGCCCTACACACCAGTGGTCGTATATGATAGCGAAGGGCGTCCCGTTGATGTGACACCGTTTCCCTTAAGCGTTTACGACGGCTTTGCGAAGCGGGGTTTCCAGACATTCAACGAAGCCCTCGATGAGTTCTTCACAACCGTTATGTACGAGGACTTAACGGGTTTGAGGAAGCAGGAAGTGTCTAAACTTATAGCTGAAAATGAAAGGATTCTCCAGCAGCAGAGGGTTAGGTTTGAGGGTCTGAGGAAGCAGGTTGAGGAGTTAAGGTTTAAAGGCGACTGGATCATGCGGAACCTATCCCCGCTCGATGCATTGCTTAGAACGGCGGTCTCCATGAGGAGGGAGGGAGTAACCTGGGACGACGTTGGGAAAAAGCTTCAAAGCCTGAAGGAGGAGGGAGACTTAAACTTCGCGTGGTTCCATGCCTTAAACCCCAGCGAGCACCTTGTAACGGTTGAGGTCGATGGGAACCGTTTCAACCTGGATTTCCTGAAGTCCCCACAGGCGAACGCGCAGGATTACTACAGGAGGGGTAAAGAGGCTGAGAGGAAGCTTGGTGGACTCGAAGAAGCCCTGGGGAAAACAACTGAGAGGATTAAGGAGCTGGAAGAGGAGAGGCTTCGAAGGGTCGAGGCTGTTAAACCACCGTTGAAGAGAAAGGGAAGGATGTGGTATGAGAAGTATCATTTCTTCAGGTCGTCGGATGGTTTCCTCGTCCTAGCGGGAAGAGACGCGGCTTCTAACGAGGCGTTGATAAAGAGGAACACCGAGCCTCATGATATAGTTCTCCACGCTGACACGTACGGCGCTTCCTTCGTCGTCGTTAAAACCGAGGGTAAGACCGTCCCTGAAAAGACTCTTAACGAAGCCGCTGTTTTCGCAGCCTGTCACAGTAGAGCTTGGCGTCATGGGCTTAGCACCGTCACAGTCTTCCACGTTAAGCCTGAGCAGGTGAGCAAGCGGGTGCCCACCGGGATGTTCCTAGGAAGGGGGATGTTCACGGTAAGCGGGGTTAAGAGCTACATCCGTAACGTCCCCTTACTCCTCGCCGTTGGCGTGAATGTGGAGGATGGAGAGGTGTCCGTGCTAGCTGGACCGGTGGATGTTGTGAAGGCGCAAGCAGTTGAATACGTGGTGCTTAAGCCTGGGGAAACCAAGAGCCGGGAATTGGCTGAGAAAGTAAAGAGTTACCTCGTATCCCGGCTTTTGAAAAAAGGGTTATTAAGAGGAGCCGTAGACATACCAACTGAGGTTGTCCAAGGACTTATACCTGTAGGTAAGGGGGATTGGAGAGCGGAAGGGGGTTTGGAAGGTGGCGGTTGAGACGGCGAAGACAACGGTGGCTGTGAAGTACGTGATGACAAGCCCCGTGGTCACGGCGAAAGGTAAGGAGCCCGTTACGAAGGTGGCCATGATCATGGATAAACATGATATTGGAAGCGTCATTATAGTAGATGATAAGGATCGCCCCGCAGGTATCCTCACGGAACGTGACATAGTGAAACGCGTTGTGGCTAAGAAGCGGGACGCCAAAGAGGTTAAAGCTGAGGAAGCCATGAGCAAGCCCCTCGTAACCATCGAACCTGAAGTAGACATTAAGGAAGCTGCGCGGTTAATGAGCGTAAGAGATGTGAAAAGGCTTGGAGTCATGTACAAGGGAAAACTCGTCGGTATCGTTTCGTCGAAGGATATCCTAGCCGTAACCCCTGAACTCCTAGAGGTTCTTATGGAGAAAGTAAGGATAACGGAGAGACCTGTAATGCCCTTAGGAGGGCAAGCCGTTGTCGGCTACTGTGAACTCTGCGGTCAATGGTCTGATTCACTTGAAGAAGTAAACGGTAAAACTATATGTGAAGACTGCCG
>CAYNFI010000043.1:0-15862 GCA_964396445.1 uncultured Candidatus Bathyarchaeia archaeon | reverse complement strand
AGGCGTCGGCGCAAGCACATAAACCCCTTTCATGCTGCTTCTGGTTAACATTCAACCACACAAAGAAGGTATTATAAAATTGCTTAAAAATTATTTGTAAGGTTCTTCGATTAACTTCACTTAACAGCCTCTCAATATTTGGAATGCCATTATAAGACCCGATTATACAAACACAGAATGATGAAGAAGAAACAGAGGTTGATGTGGTTGAGCTTGCAGTCGAGGAAAATCCTGTGATACTATGATAGCCCGCATCCCGCATCTTCTTAATACTGGAGTTTAGTGTGAGGTACCTAGTATAAATCCATGAAAAAACAAGAATGCTCGATCTTTATTAGCCCTAAGTTCGCCGTGTGAATAGATAAACAAACCGTATTAACGAATTATACAATCATTGAAGTCTTATAGTATTTGATGGTCCATGGAAATTTAATTACAGGGTGGGACGGTTAAGATCATCAAACCCTAGATGAATAGTCACGCATATCGACTAGATCTTTTTTCCTTATTCAGGGATGAACCCGACTGTTTAAATGTGTGCATGGGATATTCTCCTGTGGAGCGCTTTGGAGAAAGTCTTCAGACCGAGTCCTTCGAGAAACACAGCCCTTTGGGGACTGGGTTTATCAGCCCTAGTCACGTTTCCAATGTTTTTCCTACTTCTCTCCGCCAGCTCGGGTCCAATATTCTTCTTAATACCTATGACTGCACTCTTCACCCTCCCGTCAACGTTAATGGTTTATGTCACGCTGTCAGGTGTGAAAATGCGCTACGAACTCGGGGAAAGCAGGTTAAAGGTTAAATTCGGGTTTTCAGGGGTTAAAATACCCTACGCCGCCATCGAGAACATCAGCCTTTCCCGTCTCACGCTTTTACTCCGCCTCATCGGCGGAAGCTGGCCTGGACTCTACTGGGGGCTCTTCCAGGCGAAAGAAGTTAACCGCGTCCGTGTCTACTCAACCAAGGCTACCGGCCCCTTCGTTTTAATAAGTCTTGTAAACGGTGACAAGGTCGCTTTATCCCCTGAACAGCCTGAAGACTTCATTGAAGCGATAAACATCCACAGGGGCTCCTTCGGGCAGATGAAGACCGGCGATCTAGGGATGTTGGGAACCCCACGGAAGGCTCTATATATACAGGTTATCACCGTATCCATCGCGTACCTAGCCTTCCTCGGTTACATCCTCTGGATATACCCCTCTCTGCCAGAGGTCATCCCAGTTCACTTTGGCTTAAACTGGAAGCCAGACCGTTGGGGGCATAAATCCGAAATCTTCGCCGTAGCTGGAATAGCCGCCATATTTCCGATTCTCAACGCATTTCTCACACTGAAGTTTGGGAGATACGATAGAACTCTCTCAACCATCCTCAGTATCATCTTCACACTTGTAACAGTCATGTTCTTCGCCATCGTAAGTGGCATGGTAACCCTCGTATAAACATCGTATTCCCTGAAAAATAGAAACGGAGAGTACGCGTATTATTAAATAGCAGTTTATGCATGTATCGCTCGGTGGAGTTGGGGGGATCAGGGTTGGCTTCTCAAATTAGCATGAACACATTAGCTGTTCATCCTAGAAAAGTGGCTGTACTCGGGGCGGCGGGTAACATTGGGCGAGCGGCGTGCGCGGGTCTCGTAGCACATGGGCATATGGTACGCGGTATCGATGTTGTAAACACGCCGCCAAAGGGCGTAACTGACTACCGTATCGTCGATGTTACAGACGGCTCAGCGCTACGGGAGGCGCTTGAAGGAATGGAAGTTGCCATACACCTCGCAGGCGTTCTCGTCGAGGGCAGTCCACGCCGGATTCTACTAGGCCCCAGTTTCCTCGGTGTATGGAACATATATGAAGCCGCGGCTGCCGGCGGTATCGAGCGGCTAATCGTCACCAGCACCAACCAGGTTGTGGAAAACCCTGAGGCGCAGGACTGCATCGTCACCGTAGACGCGTCTTACACACCCGACCACGTCTACGCAGTCAGTAAAATATTCCTCGAAGTCTTAGCGCATATGTATGCAAAGAAACATCGGATGTCAATCCTCATCGTGCGTCCAGGCTGGATGCCGCGAAGCCGGGAGGAGATGGCGTTGATCGGAGAGACTCTCCGGCGGAGGAACATGTACCTCAGCTTCAACGACGCCGCGCGTTTCTTCTGCTGCGCGGTTGAAACTGATAGGCTCCCCACTGTGGGCGTCGAAGTTGTTTACGCTCAAAGCAAAGGTGAAAAGCTGGATGGTGGTCTCGACCGTGAGCCGGCACGTCGTCTCCTGAGGTATGAGGGGATAGATGTCTGGCCGAACGGATACCCTGACCTGGCTTGATGCTTAAAGGGTTGAGTTAGCTGTTAGAGAAGATTGGACCTCGTTGTCTTTGGTAAACTTACCTAGAATCGTTAATTCAGCGTTCAACCTAGGCGTGTTTGCTTAAAAAAATTGGATGGTAGGGGAATAGACTGGAAGTCTAGGACGGCTTCTCCGCGGATTCGGGTCTCTGGTAAACAAGCCATTCAGCGGGTTCAATCGCCGCGTTCGGGATCACGTGCAGGACACCGTCTTTGTCTACGATTCGCGTCTTCCTGATGTCAACGCTTACCACGGTCCCTTCAACGCCGCCCGCCTTTACCTTGAACCCCGCTCCGAAGTCCTTATCGGTTACCAGGAAGGCGCCTGAGACGAGGTCCTTGAGGATTCCGGACATCGCTAAGCCTATGCCTAGGGCTAGGAAGGCGAATATGCTTCCTAGAGCGGCGACCATGGGTGAGAGGGGCGTCCCGAATGAGGAGAGGACGGCTAGTATCACGAAGTACCAGAAGACCATGGAGATGATGGACATCAGCATTCCTGAGAGGGCTAGAGGCACCCGTGCCTTGTTGAGCGTCGTCCGTATACCTTTAGTAAGTGCCTTAAGGATGATGTAGGATATGATGAGCGTGATCACGGCGCTGATGATCAACGGAATCGCGGCGATAATCGATGCTATGAGACTCCCTACTAAGTCAAGAGGGTTCACAGAGACGTCGGTCATATTCCTTAACCTCCATACTAAAAAATAGAACGGTGATACAAGTTTATAAGCCTATATACGGTACGGAACCGGGAGTTCACATGGCAGAGATAGGGGCTTTAGCAGCTCTCGTCGCAACCGGGCTCATCAAACTTAACGACCAATGCTCAACTCAAGGCTGCAGGCTTACAGCCGTCCTCGAATGTCCTTCCTGTAAGACGAAATACTGTGGGAAACACGCATCGGAAAGTGATTCCGAGTGCGTTAACTGTCATAAGAGACTCGTAGCAACTCAGGCAATTAAGGTAGGTTGAATAGCTACCGTACCTCTAGGCTCTCTCTAAACCGAGGCCTTGATAAACGATAAACCCACTCCTAACCCTTGGTACCGGCTTGTTAACTCCCTCGACGCCCTCCTTATTATCTGGGAGTCCATTATAGAGTGCCTTAATTACGGCTATGCTACGGGATGTGGGGTAAATGATGATGAAGGGGGGAAGACATCTTTGAAGAATGTAAAATGGATCATGTCTCTACTGGATAATGAATAACTTAGGGATGATGTAAACTAACCATGAGCGGGAATCGGCATTAGTTTAGAACAAGATAAACATTAGCGCAAAGTCAAAGAGGCTTTTATCTTTCTAGAGTTTATAGACAAATGTGAAAGCATTTACTCTTCCGAAGAGTTACTAAGTCCGAGAAGAGTAAAAGTTATAAGTAACCACTTCATACAACAAAAACGACTATTATGTCAAAAGAAAAAAGAGGAAGGAAGAGAAGGCCTCCAGTAGAAGCAAGCAACGATGCAGTTGTTTACACATCAGATATGGGCTTTGTAAAAGTAAGTGAACTCAAAGCCAAGTTAGCTGAGGAAGCTAAAGCACCGGCTAAATCAACCCGCATAGAGGAAATGGAGACCACAATCTTAGCCAAGATCGTTGAGAAAGGAGGAAGGGTCTCTAGAACAGGACTTAAAGAGGTTCTTTCCGCTGTCAAGCAGGAGAAGGGTACGAAAAGAGGAGTCATGCTGTCAAGGCTTCTCCAAGACGGCTTACTAGCCCGGGTTAAGGTGCCGGGGATGCGCCCCTTCTACGCGGTTACTGAAGAAGGCGCTAAGAAAACTGGAGTACAGGCGAAGGCAAAACCATAAGCGAAGTATTAAATGGATTCTTCATCGAAACGGCCCTCGGTTAATTAGACTCGACCATAAACTTGCATAGAGCATTAACGAAGACCCCTCACGGCGTCGGTGTTCTCTCCAGAAGATGATGATGCCTAAACATCGGCTTTCAGAAGCCTTAAACGACGGTAGCGGTTTAGTACTCAGCTTTCTCAGACACTGATGCTTTTCAGTCGCAAGCTTGTTCCTGAGTTACATAAAGTTTTTACCTTCACAGATTCACCTAAGGTTAGCGGTGGGAGCTTCTTGGAGGATTTGGTTAAGGGTGTTGTTGATGAAGCTGGTATGTATGGTGTAGAATTCATGGATATAAGGACTTTGAAAAGGCGTCATATGAGCGTAACAGTTCAAGACGGTAAGGCGGATAAGGTTTACGCGCCTATAATGTTCGGCGCCGGTATCAGGGTTCTGGTCGATGGTATGTGGGGCTTCGCCTCGACAAACCTCGTCGAGAAGGAGGAGCTTAGAGGCTGTCTCAGAGACGCTGTTTCCATGGCGAAAGTGGCTGGGAGGAGAGTTTTGGAGAGGGGGGAGGTCGCGGAGATTAAACCTGTAAGGGATGTGGTGAGGACGCAGGTGAGGCGGCACCCCAAGGAAGTCACCTTGGAGGAAAAGATGACCGCAGTTATCGAACTGGAGAAAGCCGCGAAAAGTTACGACCCTCAACACGTAGTGAACACCATCGTCGGATACACAGACATCGTTTCAGAGGAGACTGTCTCTAACACCTTTGGCACATACATCGAGAGTGAAACCGTGAGGACGTTGATCTCATGTTCCGTAGTGGTCAAGGAAGGTGATGTACGGCAGTCAGGGTTTGAGGTCCGCGGTAGACTTATGGGATTCGAACTCGTCGAGGAAACAAGACCTGAAGCTTTCAGCGTTGAGGCTGCGCGGAAGGCTGTATCCCTTCTGAAGGCTGAGAAGGCGCCTGCTGGGAAGTTCCCTGTTATCCTAAGCCCCGCCGTCACAGGGCTGTTCACACACGAAGCCTTCGGCCACAACGCGGAAGCCGACCATGTTTGGGCGAGAAGCTCCATTCTCGAGGGCAAGGTCGGTGAGAATGTTACCTCAGATATGGTATCTATAATCGATGACTCAACCATGCAGGGGCTTCACGGCTCATATACCTACGACTCCGAGGGCATTCCTGGGAGCCGAAGGGTGCTGGTTGATAAAGGTGTGTTGAAGGGTTTTATGCACAGCCTTGAAACCGCGAAGAAATTCGGTGTTCCACCTAATGGAAGCGCCAGGGCGCAGGACCATCAGGCAATCCCAGTCGTGAGGATGAGCAACACGTACATCGCTCCTGGGGACGCGTCTGTGGATGAGATCATCGAGGAGACGCGGGAAGGCATACTCCTGAAGGGTGGTTACTGGGGCTACGTCTTCGTCGAGCGGGGGGAGTTCACTTGTAATGCTGAGGAGGCGTGGATGGTCAGAAACGGGGAGTTAGCTGAGCACCTTAGAAACGTGTCCGTTTCCGGGCTTACCCTTGAAGCCCTTAAAAACATCGACCTGCTCAGCAAGGACCTTGAGTTCAAGTTAGCTGGGACATGTGGTAAAAGCGGGCAGGGGATGGCTGTAGACGCGGGTGGTCCATACGTTAGGGTTAGGGAGCTCGTAGTCGGAGGGCAACGATAGGAGGTGCATGTAAGTGAAGGACTTGCTATCCCTTGGAAGAATAGCTTGCGACTCCGCTGTTAAAGCGGGAGCTGACCAAGCGGACGTATTCGTCCAAGAGGTTAGAAGCGTGTCTGTATCCGTGGAGAAGAGCCTGATTAAATCCTGCAACATCATACACGATTATGGGTTATCCATTAGGGCTTTTAGGAATGGTGGAATGGGCTTCTCCTTCACCATGAGCCTTAAGGATGAGGACGCCGTTGAAACCTCTAAGCTTGCCGCCGCGCTGGCGCGGACAGCCCAACCAGACCCAGACTTTAAAACCCTCCCAGATCCTCGGGAAGGTAAACGCGTCGCCGGGCTCTACGATGGCGGTGTGGAGGCGCTGGGTGTTGAGAAGGCGGTTGAATGGGCGATGCTGGGCATCGACGCCGCGAAAAGCGTTACCGAGGACATTGTGACCATGGGAGGTGCGGGTGTAAGCGTTGAGAGACACGCCCTTGTTAACTCCCTCGGGGTGGCTGTTGAGGATCAGATGACGTCTGTGGGCATGGGCATTTTCGCTATAGTTAAGCGGGGTAGCGATGTGGGGTCCTACATGGAGTTTGACAGCGCCAGGCGGCTGAGAGACTTCCAGCCTGAACCAGTAGGTCGGAAAGCCGCTGAGGAGGCGGTGAGGTTCCTAGGCGCTAAAAAGGTTGAGACAGCCACACTTCCCGTTGTCTTCGGACCCTTAGCCAGCAACACCATATTCGCATCAACGTGTGGAGCTGCCAACGCCGAGAGTGTACAGAGAAACAGGTCTTTCCTCGTGGGTATGAAGGGGCGCAGCGTAGCCTCAGAGCATGTAACCATCATTGACAATGGGCTCTTCCGCGCGGGCATGGCCTCAGCCCCCTACGACGGTGAGGGTGTACCCCGAAGGGAGACAGCCATCGTTGAAAACGGTGTCTTAAAGACTTATCTCCACAACTCCTACACCTCGGGTAAAGCCGGTGAGGAGAATACGGGGCACGCGGCGAGGTGGAGTTACAGGGGAGGTGTAGGAATAGGTCCTACAAACCTAAGGCCTAAGCTAGGAGACTGGGGGAGAGACGAGATCATCGAGGAAACACGGGAAGGTGTATACGTGAACATGGCCGCGTTATCCCCGAACACCGTGACCGGCGACATCTCTGGAACGATCGACTTTGGCTTCAAAATCGAAAACGGTGAACTAGCCTTCCCTGTTAAGAATACCATGCTCGGAGTAAACATGGTCGACCTCCTAAGGAGTATAGACGCTGTATCCAAGGATTACAGGGAGGAACCTGGAACCATTATGCCGACTGTAAGGGCTTTGAACGTGAGGATCGCCGGTGGGAGGTAGTCTCCTACGCCCCTCACAGGTTTCTATGTTATATTTTCTCCGCGTCCTCCAGTATACTCCGCGCCTCTTCTTCGGTGATGCAGCTCGTTCGTATGAGTAGCCCCTTGTGTGGGAGCTCCTTCAACAGGAAACGTACGCTCCGTCTATCCGCTCCGAGGAGGACGAGGAGCTTCCCCTTCTCCTGTATCTTCCTGTAAAGCGGGAACCATGCGAGTGAATCAACCCCTGGCTGCCCAGCTCCCGGCGTCCACTGTATCCCGTTAAGCTCAGGGATGCTTAAGAGATGGTTGAGGTGTGGAATCTGTCCAGGTCCATCCCAGTGATAAACCGTATGGTCGAGGCGTTGACACTGCTCCCTCAGGTATGGGAGCGCGAACTCCTGGAACTGCTTCGGGGACATCATGGCTGAGAAGTCGCATTGAATGGGGTACCATCGCTTAGGCGACCACAGCCCCATCCAGGCCGAGGAACCTTCCATACGTGCCGCGATGATGCTGTGAAGCCCTTCATAGTATCGATGCCATAGGTCGACGAGTTGCCCGCAGAGGTCCTTTACTTCCCCCGGGTGCTTGAAAAGGTCTAGGATAAGGTTGTTCGAACCCCTCAGTGAAGCGGCTACGTCGAGTATGCCACCTAAATCCGTTGTTCCAACGATGAAACGTCCTTTAGACACCTTTAAAGCCATGGAGGCGACCCGCTGTGTTAAGCGCCACCAACGATTATCCAAGTCGTATTCGAGGCTTCTAAGCTCAGTCCAAGACTTTGGTGTTTCAAACCAAACCGTTTCAGAGATGAAGCGTGGGACGGCACCGACGTACGCAGCCATAACCCCTGGGCCTAGGTTGATGTGGAGGTTAGGGAAGGCTTCTCCACCGTAGAACGTTTCCTCACAGACCCTTTCAAAGCCTCGGATCCCAATCGTTAAGTCCTCGGGGTAACGCATGAAGCTCCAGCCATCCCATGCACCCGCGGATATAAGCCCCTTAATCGGAGCGAAGGCTTGGATCACAGGGCGGTCGATTACCTCCCCGTCCCACCAAGCCTTAAACCGCTCCTTAGCCTCAGACCAATCCTCTTTAAACGGAGTCAGCCTCAAACCCTCCACTTGATGCCTTAAACCTTCTCCTCGAAGCTGAAACTTATATAACCTTTGCAGCCTACTAACGTCTACCGGTGCATCCTATGGCTGGGTTCCCTGAGAAAGGTGTTCCTAGAGAAGAGGTTTTGAAGCGACTTGAGGAGATGCTTGCTAAAGACCCCGTCGCTTGGAAGCAGTTCGGCTCGATGTACCGCCAACCAAGTCCGCACCCCTTCGCTTATGAAGTCTTCACTAAGAACCTTAACAGAAACTCAGGCGACACCGTAGCCTTCCCGGGAACCCATGATGTTGAGGTGGAAGTCGTCGCTATGCTCGGCTCATTATTCGGTGCGCCTAAAGCCGCCGGAGCCATCGTTACCGGCGGTGCTGAGGCGAACTCCGTGGCTATGCATGTTGCGAGGAACATGGGGGGAAAGGGGAAACCCGAGGTTATCCTGCCTGTTACAGCCCACTACGACTTCGAGGTGTCAGCTGAGATCCTTGGTTTAAAGCCTGTGTACATTGGTGTAGACAAGGATTATAGGGCGGCTCCAGAGGAGGTTGAGAAAGCCGTTAACAAGAACACGGTGGCTGTCGTATGCACAGCGGGAACAACGGCTTTAGGGGTTGTAGACCCCGTTGAGGAAATTGGGTCCATAACTGAGAAACATGGACTTTTCCTCCACGTGGACGCTGCTTTCGGCGGCTTCGTCCTACCCTTCCTCAAGGGTTCCCGTTACCCGGCACCCCACTTCGACTTCAACGTGAATGGTGTAAGCTCAGTCACAGCTGACCCCCATAAGATGGGTTTAACCCCGATCCCAGGTGGGGGAATCCTCTTAAGGCAAGAGGATTACCTGAAATGCGTACTAGGAGGGCATTTCACCTTCACATCCTCCCGCAGCGGGGGTTCGGTTGCAGCCATTTGGGCGCTTATTAAGCTTCTGGGGAAGGAAGGCTATGAAAAGGCTGTTTTAAAATGCGTAGATTTAACCCATGTGCTCGCCGAGGGTGTGGAAGCCATAGATGGCTTAGCCATAGTCGCTGAACCAACCATGAACATCCTAGGCGTGAAGTCAGACTCCGTGGATATGGTTAAGTTAGCTGGGGAGCTGAGGAAGGCAGGGTACGGCTTTAAGCTTTTCAAGCTTCCAGACGGGGTTCAATGCATCAGGTTTGTTGTACAAGACCATATAGAGAAGGAGCATGTGGAAGCGTTACTCGAAGTAATGGAAAGGGCTGTGCACGTTGTACGCTCAGCCAGGCTCAGCCCCGCATAGCCCAGCCCAGTCTCTAAACAGCTTTCCGTAACCGTTTGTTTCCTACGAATCCGTTACGCCGCATAGGTCTAAAGCTAAGGCTGCGTAGCCCTTTGCAAGGACTACAAGGTTGTCTATCCTCATGCATTCGTTGTTCGAATGGGCTAGGTCGAAGTCCTCGTCGTTTATAGGTCCCCAGCTCACTGTTGGAATCCCAGCCGGTCCGAACAGTCCCACGTCGCTTACGTACCTGGTTCCGATGACGTCGATGTCCTTTCCCGTAGTCGCCTTAACGGCTTTCTTAAGCCAATCAACGACCTCGTTTTTTCCAACGAGTTCATAGGCGTCCCTTATGAGGTTGACGTCGAGGTTGAAGTGAATGGCTTTCCTGAAGGGTTCTTCCATCCTTTCCTCAACGTTCTTTACGAGGCTTTGAAGCTCCCGTTCAACATCGTGAAACGTTTTACCAGGGTTCCATCTCACCGTTCCCTCGAGTGCGCAGAGGCTTGGGATTCTATTGTAGAAGTCGCCGCCGGATGCGATCCCCACGTTTACACATGGTCTCCCGACTATGATGGGATGTCTAGGCTCCGAGGCTAACCTATCATCGAATAAACCGATCTCGTGGATTAACTCACCCATCCAGAGAACGGGGTTAGCCCTCAATGGGATAAGGCCGCTGTGACGACCTCCCTCCTCGCTTGAAACCCCGATCTTGTATATGGCGAGTCCACCCTGTGCAACCTTGATGTGGTCGATTAAACCCTCGGTTACGAAAACAGCGTCCACCGGGATCTCCCTCCTTAAGATCTTATCCCTTAAGCTCTTAGCTCCCTCACTTTTCCCAGCGGGGGCTTCATGTCCAACAGCCGCTGCAAGCCATAGGTCTTCTCTAAGCCTCACGTTTGCAGCCTTCAAAGCCTTCAAAACCACGGCGACCGCGGCTAGGCTTCCCTTCATATCCATCGCTCCCCTTCCATAGACCTTCCCACCCTCTACCCTCGGAGGGGTACAATCGAAGGCGGGTACGGTGTCTATGTGACCGTAGAGCATTATGCTTCGCTCACTAGGGGCTTCTCCGCTGAGCTTAGCGACGACATTCGGTCTGTTAGGGAGAACGTAGTCAAGCCTCGCGTCTATACCCTTCGCCCTTAGATAATCGGCGTAGAACATGGAGGCTTCAAGCTCATTTCCAGTGGGGCTGGGTATCTTCACCAAGTCAAGGGTGAGTTTGGTTATCTCCTCAGTGGAAATGTATTTCCAGACCCTTTCATATTGTTCGTACACAGTTATCCCACGGCGTCGAATGGACATCCATACTATTTAAGATTGTTCCCATGGTTTTTAGGCTGTCAAGTAAGGTATTAACGTGAACTTTGAGAAAAATCTCCATTGAAGGATACTACCCTCGGTGCTTTTTCTAAGCCATTGCTACCGCATTTCCCATTTGGGAAAATCACTGAGCACGTACGGTTAAAGTTTAGAGGTTAAGGTGACAACCCAAAGTTACTTATGCGGGTTGAAAACCCCATTAATGGCTTGTACATTGGTTCGAAGCGACGTTCCGTGTTATAAAGGAGGTAGTTTGCGAAATCCCCTGCCTATTCATACTATAAAAAAAGCTTTTCACCTGTGTGAAGAAAGGTTTAAGTCTGAATCGGATAGTAAGTTAACAACGTAATACGGTTCCAAAAGTCTTCCCTTCAGAATCTATGGGTTTAACCGGGTTCCAGTGAGGTGGTTGCGTTCGCTGAGGAGAGGGTTGTCGTAACCAGCGCTCTTATCTATGCTAACGGTGAGATCCATCTAGGACACGTTACCTCAACCTATCTACCCGCTGACATTTTCACGCGATACCATAGGTTGAAGGGAAGTGAGGTTATCCATGTGTGCGCCACCGATGACTTTGGAACCCCGATTCTGATAAAGGCGGAGCAGGAGGGTAAGAGCCCGGCGGAGTACGTAAACTACTGGAACGAGGTTGATAAACGGGATTTCGGAGACCTTGGAATATCCTTCGACATCTTCTATCAGACGAGTTCCAAGGAGAACATTGCTTTAACGCAGCACTTCTTCGCCGTCTTAAACGAGAAGGGGTTTATCTACAAGCAGGTCGTTGAACTTCCTTACTGTGAACGCTGCGGGAAGTTTCTACCGGATAGGTATGTGAAGGGAACCTGCCCCTACTGCGGCGCTAGAGACCAGTACTCGGATGGCTGTGAAAAATGTGGGAGGGCTTTCCAACCTAACGAGGTTAAGGAGCCCTACTGCGCCATATGCGGTTTGAAACCTACAACGCGGAGTAGTGAACATTATTTTCTCAAACTCTCACGGTTTTCAGTTGAACTCAGGAAATGGTTGGAGGGAAATGTGAACCTTCAGCCTGAGGTGAAGAATTACGTTTTAAACTGGGTTGAGGAGGGGCTGAGAGACTGGGATGTTACAAGGGATATAAGTTGGGGAGTTCCAATCCCTTTGAAGGAAGCGGAGGGCAAGGTCCTATACGGCTGGTTTGACAATCACCTCTGCTACATATCAACAGCCTTAAAACTCTTGGAGGCTAAGGGCCTCGATGGGAGGGCTTTCTGGAACTCGGCGAGGATCTGTCACTTCATCGGGAAGGACATCGTCTACCACCACTTCCTCTTCCTCCCAGCCATGCGGCTCGGTGAGGGAGGGTTTAGGCTCCCAGACCTTATCCCCACCCGAGGCATGCTGCTTCTCCAAGGTCAGAAGTTTTCCAAGAGTAGAGGCTGGTACATCAGCTTAAGGGGTTTCCTTAACGTGTTTCCCGCAGACTACCTCAGGTACTACCTCTCAACGATCACCTCGTACAGTCAATCCGATGTAAACTTTGACTGGAAGCAGTTCCAGGCACGTATCAACAACGAGCTTGTCGCCAACCTCGGTAACTTCATACACCGAACCTTAACCTTCATCTGGTCAAGGTTCCACGGGAAGACGCCTAAACCCGGGGAGTTCACCGCCGTAGATGAGGAGTTCAAGGATAGGATGAAGTCGGTTGTTGACGATGTTGGGTCTGAGTTGGAGCGCGTAGACTTGGATAGGGCCCTGAGGAAGATCGTGGAGTTCTCCGCTTTCTGTAACCGGTACTTCCAGCAGAAGGAACCTTGGGCTGACTGGGAGAAGGCTGGGACATGCCTCTACCTTTGTATAAACGCGGTGAGGAGCCTAGCCATACTCTCCTCGCCTTTCCTCCCCTTTTCAACGGAGACCCTTTGGAAGCAGCTGAAACTCCCGGGAATTATTCACGGTCAGTGTTGGGAATCAGCCGGCGAGCTGTTGATCGAGGAGGGACATACCATTCAAAAACCGGGGATACTCTTTAGGAAAGTGGAAGACGAGATTATTGAGAAGGAGAGGGCTAAGCTAGGTAGGGCATCCGTAGAGTAGCGGAGATGCGGGCTAATCGCAAGGGAAGCGTCCATGAAGTTAAAGCTTGACCTTCACGTCCACACGGACAGCTCTGAAGACGCCTTCACACCCATGGGTCAAGCCTTGGAGACGGCTGAGAGGAGGGGCCTCGATGGTTTAGCCATAACAGACCACGATAAGGTGTTAGGCTCCGGTTTTAGATCGTTGAAAGGGGAAGTAATCGTTATTCCAGGCATAGAGCTCAGCACACAACACGGGCATGTCTTAGGATTGGGGGTGGAGACGTGGGACGCTTCGAAGCCTCAATCCCTGATTGAAGCTGTTCAGATTATTCATGAAAGAGGAGGCTTAGCTGTTTTAGCCCACCCCTACCTCTCGTCGCTTCACATCCCGAGGTTAATTGAGATATCCGAGGTGGGTTTTAACGCCTTGGAGGCTGTGAACGCAAGCGCATACCTCTTCTGGCTTTCAAGGAAGCTGGCTTTAAACACGGCACGGAGGCTCAGCCTACCCATAACCGCGGGAAGCGACTCCCACATACCTGAGACGATTGGAAAAGCGTACACGGTCATCGACTCAAGGTCGAGGGAAGTCGAGGACATACTCGATGCGATAAAGAATGGGCGGACAGAGGTCTTCGGACATGGATTATCGTTGTGGCATCGGCTTTCAAAGCTCAATCTGCAGCTGCGCGGCAGCAGGTAAGCTTACAAGCTAGCAACCTTTTCCCAAGCGCAGCCGAGAACCTGTCTCGTTTTCAATACGTTGAAGGTTTAAATCCGTGCGGGTTGAGAGTGCTTAAGCAAGCTAAGGTGGCTACATTGTCGACGATGATGAAGCTCACACCGACGCAGGTCGTTAGGAAAATTAAGGAAGGGGAGCTGAGGGTTGCCGTTGTAGGATGCGACGTGAAAGGGTTGTCCACAGCCTACCTCTTCGCGGAAGCAGGAGCCATGGTCGTCGGTGTCGACCAAAGCCTAGAGGTTGTACGCGCGGTTAGGCTTGGAAGGAGCATGCCGCCTGAGCCTCAGCTGGGGGAGCTTCTGATTAAACACGTGAAATCTGGGCGCTTCACTCCTACAACTGAAGCCTTGGAAGCCGTAAGGGAGAGCGATGTGGTCAACATCACTGTGCCCACTTCAGTCGATGAGAACATGCGCCCTAACTACTCTTCCCTGTTCAAAGCTGCGGAGAACATCGGTAAGGGTCTCCGGACTGGGTCTCTCGTGGTCGTAAGTAGCACCGTGGGTCCTGGGATGACTGAGGAGGTTGTTAGAAAGACTGTGGAAAATTATTCCGGTCTTAAAGCCGGTCCAGATTTTGGTTTAGCCTACACCCCTATCAGAGCCTCAGCTGGCACCGTCATCGATGATATGCGTACCAGACCACGCGTTGTAGGTGGACTTGATGAGCGAAGCTTGGAGGTGGCAGCCGCGGTTCTAGGTGCGATCCTTAAGCCTGAGGTGAGGGTTATGAAGGTGCGGGATATCAAGACAGCTGAGGTTGTTGAATTATTCGAGAACACGTACCGCCTTGTATCCGTCACGCTTTCGAATGAGTTAGCCACACTCTGTGAGAAAATCGGCGTAGACTATTATGCGGCTAGGGACGCCGCGGTTACCGATGAACACTGTCACCTTCTCCTTCCAGGCGCTGGGGTTGGAGGGCAGATCCCTGAGAACCTCCTGCTCCTAACAAGCGTAGCTGAGGACTACGGGGTCAACCTAGGGCTGACACGTTCCGCCTCTAAGGTTAACGATGAAATGGTCGGGCATGGGGTTAAACTCGTCATGGACGCTGTGAGAGCTTGTGGGAGAACCTTAAGGCGGAGCACAGTGGCTTTCCTCGGTGTATCCTTCAAGCCGAACGTCAAGGAGGCAAGGGGGTCGCGAAGCCTTGAAGTCCTTAAGGCCCTGATGAGGAAGGGTGCGAAAGTCAACGCCTACGACCCATACTTTACCCCGGAGGAACTTCAGGCTCTAGGCATCCCAGGTGTAAGCGGTATCCAGAAGGCCCTGGATGGAGCTAACTGCGTAGTCCTAGCCGTAGGACATACCGAGTTCAGTAAAATCAGTTTGGGAAAAATAAGGAGCCAAACCCGTAAACCAATCGCCCTCATAGACTTCAACAATTTCATAGACCCCGTAGAAGCTGAGCGGAGTGGCTTCATCTACCGCGGTGTTGGGAGGGGGGTCTGGACCCGGTGATGGAAGGCTACTCCAAGCCTGAAAACGTTTAAAGCGGCTTGGAAAGGTTTTAAAGCCTTCACCGATAAACCTCACGCTGGGAGAAGTGTTAATGGAATGAAGCGACGGTTAATAGATATCCTCGCCTGCCCAATCGATAAGTACTATCCCTTAGAGCTTCACGTCTTCGAGGAGAAGGAGGAGATCATTGAAGGCCTCATCCTATGCCCTAAATGCAACCGGTTCTACCCGATAAAAGAGGAGATACCTGAAATGCTGCCGGATGAACTCCGCGAAGCCAAGGACGACCTAGCCTTTCTGAGGAAATGGAGGGATAAGGTACCAAATAAGGTTCTGAATGAGGGAAAACCCTTCAACCTAGCCTCAGAACTTAAATAAACCATTCATTAGAGGATATCCTTTCTTTAAGATAAAGAGTAGAAACGTTAATTACGTTGAAACCCTTTACTCTGAACCGCAGCCCGGTGGTGTAGCGGTCAAAGCCCGAAACGACCAAACATGGCGGCCTTTGGACTCATAGAGGAGGAAAGCCGCTGACGGGAGAGCTTTCGAGCCCCGTATTCGAATCTCCCCCGGGCTACCACTTTAAAACTTTAATCTAAGGTCTTTTTGGGGATATTTTTGGAGTAGAACGGTTCTAAATGGTTATTGTTTTCTGTATGTGGTTTCTATTTCGGAGGAAGGTTTAAATTATCGGTTTTCCTGTCTCGTCATGAAGTGTAAATGCTTAGCATTC
>CAYNFI010000042.1:0-15924 GCA_964396445.1 uncultured Candidatus Bathyarchaeia archaeon | reverse complement strand
CTACGTGAATGTTTAAATATCTGAAGGGAAAAAGCAACGTGTTTAAACCCGTGGTGGAGAGAGTATGGTAGAGAAGGAAGAGTCTTTAATCCTTTGGTTCAATGAGCTGAGGAAGGGTGACATCCCTAAGGTCGGCGGTAAAAACGCGAACCTCGGTGAAATGCTCAACGCTGGCATCCCTGTTCCACCAGGTTTCGCCGTATCCGCCTATACGTACCAGAAGTTCATCGTAGAAACCGGTATCTCCGACGAGGTTTACGGAATTATCCGTGAAACCGTTAAGGTTAAGGAGGACCCCAAGCAGTACGAGGAGGCCTCTAGGAAGATTAGGCAGCTTATCGAAAGAACACCTATACCGAAGGATATCGAGGATAGCGTGAATAAGGCTTACAGAAAGCTTTGTAGGGAAACTGGTTTAGCCCAGGTCTTCGTCGCCGTTAGGTCTTCAGCCACAGCCGAGGACCTACCGAACGCATCCTTTGCAGGGCAGCAGGAAACCTTCCTCAATGTAAAGGGTGAGAGGGAACTCGTTGAAAGCCTTAGGAAATGCTGGTCAAGCCTCTTCACCCCGAGGGCGATCTTCTACAGAACTGAGAAAGGTTTCCCCCATGAGAAAGTCCTCATCAGCGTAGGCGTTCAGAGGATGGTCAACAGTAGGGCTGCGGGAGTGATATTCACGCTTGACCCCGTAACCGGGGATACGTCGAAGATCGTGATCGAGGCGACATGGGGCCTCGGTGAAAGCCTCGTTTCAGGGACTTCCAACCCTGACAGGTTCACCGTAGATAAGGCAACGCTGAAGGTGGTTGGTCGAGACATCATAGATAAAAAGATCGAGTTTATCAGGGATGTTAAAACCGGTAAGACCGTCCACGCCACAGTTCCACCCGATCGGCAGAACATCCCATGCCTCAACGATGATGAGGTTGCCAGACTGGCTGAGCTCGCTAAGAGGATCGAGGACCACTATGGGCGGGCTCAGGACATCGAGTACGCCATCGACAGGGACATGTCTTTCCCTGCCAACGTCTTCATAGTCCAATCACGACCTGAAACAGTTTGGAGCCTTAAGAAAGCCGTTCCAAAGCCTGAAGCGGCTCCTGCTGTCGGTAGGTCGGGGGAGCATCCGGTTATCCTCAAGGGGTTATCGGCGAGCCCTGGCGTCCACGGGGGGAAGTCTAAGGTCGTGTTAACCCCGGAGGAAGCGGGGAAGATGATAGTGAAGGGTGACATCCTCGTCACGAAGATGACGAACCCAGACTGGGTTCCCTACATGAAGGTGGCAGGCTCCATCGTAACAGACGATGGGGGGGTGACCTGCCACGCGGCCATCGTTTCCAGGGAGCTTGGTGTACCGTGCATCGTCGGTTCGAGGGAAGCTACAAAAGTCCTTAAAAACGGGTATGAATACACGGTTGATGCGAAGGCGGGGGTTGTCTATGACGGAATTGTGGAAGAGCTTGTGAAGCCCCCGTTAGCCCCTGTATCGACGGCTGGTGTTGCTCCCGGGATCGTCGCGTTTTCCGCGCCTACCATCACGGCCACGAAGATCTACGTTAACATGTCCATCCCTGAGGTCGCTGAGAAGGTTTTCAAGGAGTCTCAACCCGACGGCGTAGGCTTGCTTAGGGCTGAGCACCTCATGCTGAGCGTTGGGAAGCATCCGCGGCTGCTCATCGAGGAGGGCGGCGTGGATACGATGGTGAACGCTTTCGCAGACGGTATCAGGCGTGTCGTCGAGGTCTTCTTCCCGAAACCCGTGGTCTACAGGTTCCTAGACTTTAAGCCAGACGAGTTCCTCGGCTTACCGGGCGGGGAGAAGTACGAGAGGGAAGCGGGACATGTGGGTCCAAACCCGTTGATCGGCTACCGTGGAGCCTTCCGCTACATGAAGGAACCCGATGTCTTCAGGCTTGAATGTCAGGCCATCAAGAAGGTGCGGGAGGAGTTTGGGCTTAAAAACCTCTGGGTTATGGTTCCCTTCGTCAGAACCGTTAAGGAGCTGAGGCAGGCTAAGCAGTTGATGGAGGAGGAGGGTCTTATGAGGAATCCAGACTTTAAGGTCTGGATCATGGTTGAGGTTCCGAGTACATGCCTCATCATCGACAAGTTCATAGAGGAAGGCATCGACGGCATCAGCTTCGGGACGAACGACTTAACCATGCTCATCCTCGGAATCGACAGGGACGATGCTTCAATACAGGAGATCTACGATGAAAGAGACCCGGCTGTTCTGAGGGCTATGAGCCACGTCATCCGCGTGTGCAGGGAGAACGGCGTCACCACCAGCGTTTGCGGACAAGCCCCCTCCAACTACCCGGAGATCGTGGAGTTCCTCGTAAAAGAAGGGGCGACGAGCATGTCCGTGAACCCGGATAAGGTTATTGAAACAAGGCTTCTCGTCGCTTCCATAGAGCAGAAAATCCTGCTTGAGGAGCTTAGGGAAGCCCGTGAGAGAACCCATGGTATGGAGAAACGCATCTTTAAAACACGTTGGACTAAGGCATAAGCCCAGCCCCACCTATCTTCTTTTATAGCTCTTTCAAAGAAGTGACGTAGGGGGAAAAGGGAGCGGTTTGAGGAGGGGAGTAAGCGAGGAACGTGAACTCGTCCGTCGATTGGACGGTTTAGGCTTCGCTGTTTTAAGGGCTCCCTCCTCAGGTTCGAGTACGAAACTCGACCGCCCAGACCTAGTTGCCGGTAGAAGGGGGTTCATCATAGCCTTCGAGGTGAAGACAACCCATAGGAAAACCCTGTATGCGAGGAAGGAGTCCCTGGAGCAGTTAACGCGTTTCTCCGAGAAGTTCGGGGCTAAACCCCTCCTAGCCGTCAAGTTTAAGGGCGTACACCGGGGTTGGTTGCTCTTAGAGCCTAAGAATCTAACCCAAACCGGTAAGGGTTACAAGGTTACGCTGAGAAACGCCCTGAAAGACGGTATACGCCTTGAAGCCCTCGTCACGGAAAAGATCACCGCCTACGGGTAAGAAAGCCAGGTGTGATGGAAGAAGGGGTTAACCAGATGAGGAACACGGAATCAAACGGCTTCTTAACAAGTGATGCTAGGGACCTCACTTCCTTCATCGTTAGGAATTACATGAACGCCAGTAAAATCGTGGAGGTTGGCGTCGGCGCCTATCCATGGGTTGCACACGGTATTCAGAAAGGGCTTCCGCGCACAAGGGTGGTCGTAGTGGACATAAACCCAGAGCACATAGCCAACGTGAGGAAGGTATGCCCAGACCTTGAAGCCGTAATAGATGACGTATGGAATCCCTGCTCAGAAGTCTACCTTGACGCAGCCCTCATGTACGCGCTACACCCGCCGCCGGAGATGGTTCCACAGATCCTTAAAACAGCGCGGAGCATAGGCGCAGATATCATCATCCGCCCCCTCTTCAGTGATGAAGCGGGGTACAACTACCCTGGAAACGAAGGCTGGAAGTTCATCCGGCTTGAGCAGACGAGCTTCTACTTGCTAAGACCACAACCCTGAACTCGATGATTTTCCATTAATTTTGAATTCAACATGGCATCCTTCCGTAAGTTATAAAAAACTTAAACCGACATAAATTGAGTTTGAGGTTACGAAGTGAGTACTTTAGAGGAATACGTAAAGGGATTGGATGCTCTGAGGATAAAAGTTGTTCAAACCTACTACTCTCCTGGGGCTTGTGAGAGAGCCTACAAACTGGCGTCAATGGCGGATAGAAGTTATGCTTTTCTCAAGGACTTTTTCAAAGCCGACGCAGACTTAGCATTGCTTGTACTCAATTCAGACGATTGGAGCAAGCGTACATCCTTCCCGTATGGGGTACTTTACGCAGACATGGGCGCTGTACATCTTACAGCCGACATTGAAACACCTGCTATCAAATCCCTGTCACCAATGTTTGACAATTGCCCTCAGGATTTGAGAAAATCATTGACTTCAGCTGTAGGTGATGAAGAAGCAGCCTTCACCCGGGCGTTGCAAACATTGTTTGATCACCTCGTAGTGCATGAGTTTACACATGGGTTCCAGGAAAAGAGGCGAATCAGTTTTGGAGCGGCTTGGCTCAGCGAGCTATTCGCTGACTATACAACTTACGCATTCCTGAAGAGGTTTGAGGCAGAGTACAAGAAAGATCTACGGGTGGTTGAGATTGTGGCTAAGACTATGTATGAGGGTGGACGCCCTCTTGTAAAGTATACAACGTTGGAGGATTTCGAGAGACTGTATGCGCGTGTTGGATTTTTGAACTACGCGTGGTATCATGGGAAGTTCTTCATGGGCGTTTTCGAACTGTACAGCAAATACGGAGAACCCTTCATAAACAACTTAATTGACACGTTCGAAGTCACAGACGAATCTTTGGCACAAAGAATAGGCAGGTCTTGTAAAGATTTCAAGCAATGGTTTAAAATCTGGGGACAGGAGAATTAACGTCATATTCACTCGCTAAAGTATCTTTCGGAAAAAAGTGGACTCGACACGTATTTGAGCCCATTCTTTGCACTGTAGAATAACTACCAGAACAATTTGGAAACCGAGAAATTAAACGCCCGTCGGAATCAACGGGGTTGAGCCGCCATAAATTTTCAGGGCTCACTAAGCATTCATGTTAAAGTGTTAAAGTTTTATATAGAGATTGGCTTGACCATAGAGGGAGGTCTGTATGGCGCGATACGTTCGGGTTTCAACGATCTCCTTCGGCGGCGCTGGGGGAAACCCTGAGGGGATGGTTGAACGTAACCGTGAAAGTGCTTTGGAGTGGCTTAGAAGAGCGGCTTTAGATAAGCCAGACATCGTCTGCCTCCCCGAAACCTTCCATGCGTTAGGCCTAGCCTCTAAGGAGTGGTTTGAAAGCGCTGAACCGGTTCCAGGACCGACCACGGAGGCGGTGCGTGAGGTTGCTTGGAAAAACGGTATGTACGTGGTCTGCCCCATCGTTGAAAGGGTCGATGATAAGGTGTACAATTCAGCTGTTCTCATAGACCGTGAAGGTGAAATCGTCGGGAGATACCATAAGGTTCATCCAACAATCGGGGAGATCGAGTGCGGCATCACCCCTGGTGTGGAAACCCCTGTTTTCAAAACTGACTTCGGGAACGTAGGCTGCGCCATCTGTTTCGACCTGAACTTCACGGATGTGGTTGCGGGCTTGAAGGCTAACGGAGCTGAACTCATCCTCTTTCCCTCCATGTACCGCGGTGGACTGCAGCTTTCCATATGGGCCTTCAACTGCAGTGTTTACATAGCGTCGGCTTACACCGGTGAGGGAAGCGCGATCGTTAACCCTCTGGGACGGGTGCTCGCAACCTCGAGCTTGCACAACCGTATCATATCAAAAACGATAAACTTGGATTACAGGGTGTTACACATAGACTACAACAACGTGCACTGGGACGCGATCAAGCTCAAGCATGGAGCTGATGTGGAGATCGAGGTGGCGACCCCTGAGGCTGTCTTCGCCTTATTCTCCAACAACCGTAACCTCTCAGTCGACGATTTAATCAAGGAATTCGGGTTGGAAACTAGAGAGGAATACTTCAAGAGAGCTAACAGGGTAAGGGAGAAAGCCCTTCTTTAACAACCACTCATCCCATGTGAGGCCTTAGCCTTTTATCTCAACTCGTTACTTATATCTGGTTTATTGGTGGGTTTACTTGAAAAGGGAAGAGAGTAACTATTCCACCTACCAGTACCTAACCGACTACCTTAACGGGCTTAAACCATCCCTTGCCTTTAAAGCCGCGGACAAGGGTGAATGGGAGGCTTGGAGGAAAAACCTGAAGACAAAGCTTGTCGAGTTACTAGGAGGTTTCCCCGTTGAGAAGTGTCCCCTCAACGCTGAGGTTCTGGAAACCGTTGAGGAGAAGGGTTACGTAAGGGAGAAGGTTGTCTACGACAGCGAGGTCGGGGCTTCAGTCCCAGCCTACGCACTGATTCCGAAGGGAAGGACTGGGAGGCTTAAGGCTTTACTGTGCCTCCACGGTCACGGTAGGGGCAAGGACGACGTTGCGGGAATCGCCGCTGACGATGTTCAGCGACAGCAGTACATAAGACCGTTGAACTACGATTACGCTGTGCAGTTTGTTAAACGCGGGTACTTCGTCTTAGCCCCTGACGCGCGATGCTTCGGGGAAAGGTTAAAGGACGGTATGGGCTGCACATGGGCTTTCACAAGCGGGCTGTTGATGGGCAAGGTGCTGGTTGGGATGCGTGTACTGGATGCCATAAGGTCCATCGATTACATGGAGACCCGCCCGGAAGTCGATAAGGAGCGTATAGGCTGCGTAGGTTTGTCATGGGGAGGAACGCATACAGCCTACACCTCAGCCGTCGATGAAAGGGTTAAAGCAGTCGTTATCAGCGGCTACTTCAGCAGCTTCAAGGACATGCTCGTCAACAGGGGGTGCTGTCCATGCCAATACGTTCCGAACATATTGAAGTACGCGGATTTCCCGGATATCGTCACCCTCATAGCACCCAGACCCTTGCTCATCGAGAACGGAGCCAGAGACCCACTGTACACGCTTGAAGTTGTTCAAAGGGAGTATGAGAAGGTTAAGGCTGCCTACAGTCTCCTAGATGCATCGGGTAGGGTTGACATAGACGTCTTCGATGGAGCCCACATGTTCAGCGGGAGGAAAGCCTTCGACTGGTTCGAAAAATGGCTTTAACCCTCAAGAGATATGCTGTAACATAAAGTTGTAAGCCTACACCCTGAGATTTGAACTGTATGAAAAGTCTGCTAGCTTTCACATGTTACAGGGTGCACCAATAAGCCCTTCGGAGTCTTGCGGGTTTGAGGAAGGGACATCGATGGCTTTACCACTGAAGGACTGGATGTACCCTTCAGGAACAAATGCTGCCTCTCTACGGAGCCCCCTAAACCCTACACTATTCTAGCGGACTTCAAGTAAAGAGCCCACCCGATCACTGTGGGGATCAATTCCATTCTCCATCCCGCGAAACGCTGACTCATTGAATACCAATGTAGAAAATCCTCCACATTCTTCCAATCTAAACCTTAGATCTTTTTCCTCTATTTACGGATTTTTACCAGTAAATGCTAACGCCAGTCCAGTACAACGCCTAGGACATTCTTATCTTCAAGAAGTTGTCTATAGGCTTCAGGAACCCTCTCAAAATGTACCTTGAGGCTTATGAGGTCTCTGACTCTAAGTATTCCCTTGCCTAGAAGCCTTAGGACTAGTGTAACGTCATCACTTAACGTCCATTCATGGGGGTAAGAATCTCTCCGCGGTCTAACGGAGTCATGGGCGCCTATGACTGTGACACCCTTCTTGTGAACGTCCATGTAGAAGTTTACCTCGGTTAAACCCCTTGTACTCCCAAGAAGGACAACTCTTCCGTATGTGCTGGCTAGTTTAAAGGCTGTAAGGATCACATTAGGGTTACCTGTCGCTTCGATAACGACTTTGGCACCTTCGCTTCCACTGACAGCGCTTACCTCCTTCTCCAAATCGACCTTCCTCGGGTTGAAGACATAGTCTGCTCCCAAGCTGAACGATTTGCTTAGACGGCTGTCTACGAGGTCAACCCCAACCACCGGTAGACCTCCGCAGAGTTTTGCGAGCTGAAGGGCTAGTTGACCTATCAACCCTTGTCCCAGCACAACAACGGTTTCCCCTAGCTCTACCCGCGCCTTCCGTACACCCTGTAACGCCACGGCGGAGAGGGCGAAGAACGTGGCTTCCTCGAACGATACGTTCTCAGGGATCTTCCACAGCTCGTTCTCGCGGGTTAAGACATGACTTGCGTGATGTGTTCTCGAGACAACGCGTTCCCCTTCCTCGACCTCTGTAACATCTTCCCCCACCGTTTCAACGATGCCTGCGTTGGAATAGCCTGGATACTGCGGAAACCTTTGCGGGGTGTTAGGTAAGGCTTTTAGGAAAGCTGTTTCGGTTCCGGTGCTGATGAGGGACGCCGCGGTTTTGACTGAAACCTCGCCTTGTGCAGGTTGTTCGAGGTTAAAGCTTTCAACCGCAACAACATCCTTAGCTTTGAACACAACCCTCCTCTCTTCAAGTCCTGTTTTCATCTAAAACATCACCTCAACCTGATGCATCTTCCAGTTTCCTACACCTGCAAGACCTTGTAGAATCATCGGGGTATCCCGTTTAAAGGTATTGTAAAGATGTTTACGCTTCCAACGACCGTCTGGGATGAAAGCCTTTTCCATGATGTGTAGTAAGGCTTATGAGGTGAGAACTGGTCTAAGTTGAGGGGATCGAGTTTAGCAGTCTTTAGGTTAACTTTATGGTTGTGAGGCGCGGTCACTCTTGTGGCTTCAGCCCCAGCCTAGGTGTTTCTATGCACCTTTAAACCTCTTGTCAAGCCAAAGCCCAAACTCTTTTTTCAACGAGTCGAGGAGAGCTGGATACCTTTCCCTGTACTGGAGGAAGGCTTTTCTCACCTCGATCACGTCGGGGTAGGCTTGGTCGAGGGCTTTCGTGAACTCACCCATGATGTTCCCCATCAGGCTCACCTTTTCATCGATGCCTAGGAAGGATGGTTGCCGAACGTGTTTTTAAACCACATGGAGAAAAAAATTAGAGCTATTCTATAACAATCATAGACATTTGGAATGTTTACGTTCAATTTTTTCCTTTAACACACCAGCCGTCATTAAGAGAGATGCTGTAAATCCTCAGACAAGGTTACAGTAACGGGAAATGTATGTGTCAACGAGTCATCCCATCCTGAAACCTTGCTTAGACGCTTGATACACGGCGAAAATCTTTTATATTTCCGAGCAGTATGATTCCTAATCTGTTTCCGAGAGGGAACGATATGGGGAATTACTTTATCGATGCCCAGTGAATGGCCTGAACGGGTTCTTTTTTTAGACACCACTCTAAGGGATGGGGAGCAAACCCCTGGAGTTTCCTTAACACCGGAGAGCAAGCTTAGGATTGCTCAAAAGCTCGACGAGCTTGGGGTAGACGTTATCGAAGCAGGCTTCGCAGCGGCTTCGGAGGGGGAGCTCCAAGCCGTGAAGCTCATCGCTGAGCAAGGGCTTAGGGCTGAGGTCTGCAGCATGACGAGGGGGGTTAGGGCTGACATCGACGCGGCTTTGAAGAGCAACGCTCAGAGCATCCACCTCGTCATCCCCACCTCCGACCTCCACATCGAGCGTAAGCTCAGGAAGACCCGTGACGACGTTCTCAGAATGGCTGAGGACTGTGTAAGCTACGCTAAGAGCCACGGGCTCATCGTTGAGCTCTCAGCCGAGGACGCCACCCGCAGCGACCTTGAATTCCTTGAGAAAATGTTCAGCGTAGGCGTCTCCGCGGGTGCAGACCGGATCGTTCCCTGCGACACCGTCGGCGTACTCACCCCTGAAAAATCCTATCAGCTCTTCTCCCGGCTGAGGAAGAGGTTTAAGCTACCGATAAGCGTCCACTGCCACAACGACTTCGGCATGGCTGTGGCAAACTCCATCTCCGCCCTAAAAACCGGAGTTAACCAGGTCCACGTCACAGTGAATGGTCTAGGGGAGCGGGCTGGAAACGCGGCGTTGGAGGAGGTTGTGATGACGCTTACATCGCTTTACGGGCTTAAGCTCGGGGTGAAAACCCAGCTTCTCTACGAGACCTCAAGGCTTGTTTCAAGGCTTACGGGGATACCTCTTCAACCCAACAAGGCGATCGTAGGCGACAACGCCTTCACCCATGAATCGGGTATGCACACCCACGGTGTCCTCGCTCATCCCCTAACCTATGAACCCATACCGCCGGAGCTGGTTGGGGCGCACAGGCGTTTCGCCACGGGGAAGCACGCGGGATCCCATGGCATAGCCGCAAGCCTTGCAGCTATGGGCATACATCCATCAGGTGACCAGTTGAAGGAGATCTTTCAAAGGGTAAAATCCCTCGGGGACAGGGGTAAGACGGTTACGGACGCTGACCTCCACGTCGTCGCGGAGGCTGTTATGGGTTTACCTAAGACCCGTGCTATAACGCTGAGTGAATTAACCGTGGTAACCGGTGATAAGGTCACACCTACGGCGTCAGTTAAACTTGTATTCAACGGTAAAACCCTTACGGAGGCCGCTGTGGGCATAGGACCCGTTGACGCCGCTATAAACGCCGTTAGAAAGGCGGTTTCAGCCGTTGAGCCCATACAGCTTGAGCAGTACCAGGTTATGGCTATAACCGGGGGCACAGACGCCGTGGTGGAGGTGATCGTCAGGTTGAGGAAGGGAGACAGGGTTGCCACAGCCCTCGGCGCGAGGGGAGACATCGTTATGGCCAGCGTTGAAGCCATGCTCAACGGCATGAACGTTTTAACCATGGATTACGAGAAGCTGAAGGGGGAGATAGGGAAGCCATGAGGGAGATGATAGGTGCTCAAGCCCTCGTTGAAGCATTGAAAAGGGAGAACGTTCAAGTCATCTTCGGCATACCCGGCGGCGCCATCATGCCCGTCTACGATGTCCTATACGATTCTGGTCCAAGGCACATCCTTACAAGGCATGAACAGTGCGCCGGGCATATGGCTGACGGTTACGCTAGGGTAAGCGGTAAGGTTGGTGTCTGCATGGCAACTTCTGGTCCTGGCGCCACAAACCTCGTCACCGCCATAACCAACGCCTACATGGATTCATCGCCCATCGTCGCCGTAACAGGGCAGGTTCCCCGGCCTATGGTTGGTAAGGACGCGTTTCAGGAAGCTGACATCGTCGGGATAACGACGCCTGTTACAAAGTATAACTATCAGTTAAGGAAGGCGGTTGACATCCCAAGGGTTGTGAAGGAAGCCTTCTACCTAGCCTCAACGGGAAGACCTGGACCCGTTCTCATAGACCTACCTAAAGACGTTCAAACAGAGGTTGCGGACATGGATTTCCCCGAGGAGGTTAACGTGAGGGGTTACAAGCCAACGTATGAACCGCATCCCCTCCAGGTTAAGAGAGCCGCTGAGCTCCTAACCCAATCTGAACGCCCTATGGTACTCGCAGGCGGAGGCGTTAGGATATCCGACGCGTCTCAGGAACTCCTAACCCTCGCAGAGCTCCTCCTCGCCCCTGTAGCCACAACCCTCATGGGCAAGGGAACCATCCCTGAAAACCATCCCCTTTACCTTGGCGGGGTTGGGATGCATGGAAACCCTGAGGCTAACACCCTGATCATAGAATCGGATGTCCTACTCGCGGTTGGAACCCGTTTCTCAGACAGGACCACTGGACGGCTTGACGAATTCTGCCCGGAGGCGAAGATCATACACATAGACATCGACGCCGCGGAGATTAGGAAGAACGCGAAGGCAGATCTACCGATCGTCGCGGATGCGAAGAGAGCTTTGAAAGCTATATACGACGCGCTTATCCAGAAGGTTTCAAGAAGGGAGAGTTCCCCGTGGCTTGAGAGGGTTAAGAGGCTGAGGGAACACGTTGCCAGCGAAGCCGAGGTTGAAAAAGCAGCTCTCAAGCCCAGCAACGTCATAGCTGAGATAAGGAAGGCTCTTCCCGAAGACGGCATCGTGACTACGGAGGTTGGGCAGAACCAGATGTGGGCCTACCTCCACTTTAAGGTCTTCAAACCCAGGACGTACATCACCTCAGGGGGGTTAGGGACCATGGGCTTCGGTTTCCCAGCAGCCCTCGGAGCTAAAGTCGCTAAACCCGATGTGCCGGTCGTCGACATCGCCGGCGACGGAAGCTTCATGATGACGGAGCAGGACCTCGCCACATCGGTTATGGAGGACATCCCCGTCACCGTGGTTATCCTCAACAACTCCATGCTCGGCATGGTGGCTCAATGGCAGAGGTTGTTCTACAAACGCAGGTACTCCCAGGTTCAGCTCGGCAAGGTCCCGGACTTCGTTAAGCTCGCTGAAGCCTACGGGGCTAAGGGCGTCCACGTGAACTCCGTATCGGCTTTCGCTGAAGCCATCGGGGAAGCGGCTAAGGCTGATGTGACAACGGTCATCGACGTGCCTATTTCCCCTGAGGAGGACGTTTTCCCCATCGTCCCCTCAGGGAAGGCTTTAAACGAGATGATGTGGGAGTGACTTTTATGACGCAGAGCTACATCATCGCAGTTATTGTTGAACATAGGCCCGGGGTCCTTTACAGGGTTTCGAACATGTTCCGCCGGCGGGGTTTCAACATCGAGAGCATCACCGTGGGGCCAACAGAGGCCTCAGACCTCGCCCGGATGACGATCACCGTGAACGGGGATGAAGCCCTCGTCGAGCAGGTGATTAAGCAGCTTCAGAAGCTCATCGAAGTTGTTAAAGTGAGTAAACTCGAGCCTATGGAAACCGTTGTCAGGGAGCTTGCACTCATAAAGGTTCACACACCCGATTCCAAAGTACGCTCAGACGTGGTCACCTACGTTGACATCTTCAGAGGCCGCGTCGTCGATGTAAGCCATGAGTCCATAACGGCTGAGGTGACGGGGACAACGGATAAGATCGACGCCTTCATCGAGTTGATGCGGGCCTTCGGCGTTAAAGAGGTGGCTAGGACGGGTATAACCGCCCTGGGCAGGGGTTTGAAATCCGTTAGAGTCGAGGCCTAAGCCCTAGTTTTAAATGCTACCCGGATCTTTGATGTTGAAACAGGTGGTCCGCGTTGGTGAAGGTTTGGTACGATAAGGATGTTTCCCTCGACCCTCTTAGAAAGGAGACGATAGCCGTCGTCGGCTACGGGATTCAGGGCTCAGCTCAAGCCAGCAACCTCAGGGATTCAGGGCTTAAAGTGATCCTGGGGCTTAGGAAAGGCGGGAAGAGCTGGGCTAAGGCGGTAAGCGACGGGTATGAGGTCTACGAGGTGTCTGAAGCCACGGATAAAGCCAGCATCATCCATGTCCTAATCCCGGATATGGAGCACGCTAACGTTTACACGTCCCAGATTCAACCCCATCTGACCCATGGGAAAGCCCTAAGCTTCTCCCACGGTGCCTCTATCCACTGGAAATGGGTTGAACCCCCGGAGTGGGTGGACGTCATCATGGTGGCGCCTAAAGGACCTGGGCAGCGGGTTAGGGAGCTCTACACGCAGGGATTCGGTGTTCCCAGCCTTGTAGCCGTGTACCAAAACCACACAGGTAGGGCCTGGGACCGGGTTCTAGCTATGGCTAAGGGGATCGGCGCCTCCAAGGCGATGGTCATCGCTACAACCTTCGAGGAAGAGGTTGAAAGTGACTGGTTCGGTGAGCAGGTAGACCTATGCGGCGGCGTTCATAAACTCATAACCACGGCTTTCGAGGTCCTCGTTGAAGCCGGCTACACGCCTGAGGTCGCCTACTTCGAAACCCTCCATGAGCTTAAGCTGATCACCGACCTTATTCAACGCTACGGGATCGCCGGTATGTACAGGCGGGTAAGCGAAACGGCGAGGCACGGAGGCTTAACCAGGGGTGGAAGGGTTATCGGGGATGAGGTGAGGAAGCGTATGCGCGAAGCCTTAGCCGACATTCAAGCGGGGAGGTACGCTGAGGAATGGGTTAAGGCATGGGAAGCCGAGGGACAGAACGCCTTCGACAAACACCTTAAGGAACTCGACGCGCATCCCATAGAGAAGGTTGGGAGAAAGCTTAGGGAAGCCATGTGGCCCGGGGAAACCGTGGTCTAATCGTTAAGCCCCACCAACTCTTCAATACTATTGAATTACCGTTGAAGCCGCGACTGGAATCATCTACCCGAAAAGAGTTAGCGAAAGTCAGAAGTTTGTTAACTTTCTCTGGCTAATCTGCTCCTTGGTTAGATAAGACACTTTAACCCCGACTCTCCTTAGATCGAGGTTGGAATCCTCTAAGAGTTCCCTGAAAAGCTGCTTCACAGCCTTCTTAAGGAGTTCCAACTTATCCGTTGTGTTTTCAAAGGTCTCGGACCTACTGTGTACGCTCATGTCCTTCATCACGGCGATGATACCTACTTGCCTGAAACGGAGTCTTCCTCGGAGGAGCTCCGTATAAACCTCCTCGCACAGTCTGTCAGCTTCTCTTAGAATGACCTCCAGATCGCGTGTGTCCTCTTTCAGAGTGGATATCCTACTTATGGATTCAGCCTCACCCTGTTCTTGAACAGGTTCATCATCTACTCCGTGTGAGGCGTTGTGGAAATAAACGCCGAGCTTCCTGCCGAAAACCTCGATTAACCTCTGCACATCGTACCCTGCCAAGTCACCGATTGTATTAATTCCTGAAGCCCGCATCCTCTCCGTGGTTTTACTACCTACGCCGATGAGGCGGTTAACAGGCATCGGTGATAGAAAGCTTTGGGCTTCTTCAGGCTTCACGGTCGTTAATCCGTTAGGTTTTTGACTGTCCGCCGCGATTTTAGCGACGAGTTTATTCGGACCAACGCCGACTGAGCAGGTAAGCCCTTGCCGGGCTTTCACATCCTCCTTAATCTTCCCAGCTAATTCCTCCGCTTTATCGAAGTTCCCCTCTACTCTTCGGCTTACATCCAGGTAGGCTTCGTCGATTCCAACCTGTTCGAAACGGTCAGCGTAACCTCTGAGGACCCCCATGATTTTCCGTGAAACCTCACCGTAGAACTCATGGTCCACCGGTAGAAACACGGCGTCCGTGTCAGCTAACCTTCTTTTAGCTAAAGATATCGGAATCCCGGATTTCACACCGTATTTTCTAGCCACATAGTTCGCCGTGCTTACAGCGCCGCTGTCACGGCTGCGCCCAGAGTACACGCATACGACCACAGGCTTATCTTTTAAGGAGGGGTTCCTCACCTCCTCACATTGAGCGAAGAAATAGTCTAAATCCACCAACATGATAACTCTAGATGGTGAAGTTTTTCCCCTGTACACTGGATCGTCCTCGACTGAATAACGTTCCTGTTTAATCTAATAATTGGTTTCTCACAGCCATGTAGGTGATTTAAAGTCTTCTCTGATCTTAAGGTTGCTCCCTTAGGCCCGCGGAAGCCGATATGACCTCTAACATTGTAGAAAGCTTCGGAGCCCATCTTTCAAGCCACTGAAACGATGAGTATAGCGAGGATGACCATTCAAAAAACATTTATTTTCTATGCGCGACAATGCGCTGCTAGGAAGTGGCGTATCTGATCATCGACACTCAGGTCCATATCTTTAGGAGGGTGGGAAGAGAGCCTTGGAGGCATTACCCCGCTGAGCGACTGGTCTCTGAAATGTCTTCGGCTGGAGTTGATAAGGCAGTTCTCATAAGCTACGAGGGTAAGGATATTCTCCCAGACCTCGACGTTGTAACCAGCATAGACGTTGACAAGGCGTACTTCATTCAAGCGTATCGGAGGTACCCTGATCGATTCATCTGGTTCACGGACCACGTTGACCCCGCTGACAGGGACTACGTGAAGGGAGTTGAGGAGGATGTGGGGAAAGGGGCTAAAGGGATTAAGCTATTCCCGGCTTATGTGGGGACTCTCCCGGGTGACCCGAGATACGACGTGCTCTACCGGAGATGCGCGGACCTAGGACTACCTATAATCATGGCTTGGGAACGCTGGAACGACCCTAAGCTCAAGGCGTACATGAAAGACTACGATCAATTCCTAGAACGCTTCAAACCAGTCGCCGAGAAGTTTGAAAACGTAGACTTCCTCTTAACCCACTGGGGCTGCTTCAACTGGTTAGATAGATACTTGACGCATTCAAAACCCCCCTTCCCCGGGCTACAATCCTTCATAGAATTACTGAACACGTACGACAACCTGTACACAGACATCGCCGCCATAACCTTCACCTTCGGCGGCGCCAACAACGAGGAGTGGCCATACCCAACGGGGCTGGAGATGCTTAGAAGGCTCATCGAAGGCGCGGGTATAAGGAAGGTGATGTGGGGAACAGACTGGCCTTGGAACGTAGACCTCAACTTCTGCACGTATAAACAGGCGGTTACGATGATCCAGCAAGGAGCCACCTTCCTAAACCAAAGGGAGAAACAGATGCTCCTCGGAGACAA
>CAYNFI010000041.1:0-16194 GCA_964396445.1 uncultured Candidatus Bathyarchaeia archaeon | reverse complement strand
ACGATGCCTCCCTTTTCCCTCATGACGCTGACGAGTTGCTCCAAGGTCTGAGCTTCCCTTATGTTCGCGGTTAAATATCTATCAGCCCTTTCCCTCAGGTTTTGATTTATGCTCTCCGCGGCTTTCCACACCCCCTCAGGTAAATCTTCAACCTTAACCTTTTCCCTGCTCCGTGTATCCCTTCTGAAGAGGGTGACGAAGCCGCCGGCGACCTCCCTGATTCCAACCTCAAGCCTTACGGGGACACCCTTCATCTCCCAGTAGTAGTATTTCGCTCCTGGGGTCTTCTCGCTGAGGTCGAGTTCAACCCTAACCCCCTCCGCTTTAAGTTTCTCAGCTAACGCCTTACACGTTTCCAGAATCCTCTCCTCTTTGCCTCCCTTGCCGCGGATCGGTATGATAACGACCTGAACGGGGGCGAGGATGAAGGGTAGGATGAGCCCGTCGTCGTCTCCGTGGATGGCTATGAGCGCCGCCATGATCCTCCAGATTCCAGGACCGTAACAGGTTTGGTGAACATACTTCATAAACCCATCCCCGTCGACGAACTGGATTTGAAAGGCTTTAGAGAAGTTTTGGCCTAGGTAATGCGTTGACGCTACTTGATTCAGTTTCCCATCGGGCATGAGGCAGTCAGCGGCGTAGGTGTTAACGCCTCCGGCGAACTTGTCCCACTGCGCTCTCTGGAAGAAGATGAAGGGTATGCCCAGCTTCCCGTAGATGACCTCCTCAGCTATCTCCATATCCTCAGCCACCTGAGCGTATGCTCCCTGCTCATCGGCGAAGGCGTCGTGAGCCTCAATCCATAGGAACTCCCTTCCACGCATCAACGGCTTCGTCGCCTTGGTTTCATACCTGAAAACGGTGCATGACTGGTAGGTCTTTACTGGTAGGTCTGTGTAGCTTCGAATCCATAGGGCGTACATCTGGTAGAACGCTGTTTCCGAAGTCGGTCTAAGGGCTAAACGTTTCCTGAGCCTACGGTCTGCGCCGTGGGTAACCCAGAAAACCTCAGCTTTAAAGCCTTCAACATGCGCCGCCTCCTTCACGAAGTTCTCCTCAGGTATGAGCGTTGGGAAAAGAACTGGGAGATGCCCCCTACGCTCTAAGGCTTCCTCATAGATCCTGTAGATATGCTTGAAGGCGACCATGGACCAGGGCTTGTGAACGATGAAGCCTTTCACGTTGTAGCGGTCGTCAACCAGGTCGGCTTCCCGTATGATGCTGTTATACCACTTCGAGAACTCCTTAAACTTATCAACTTTAAAGGTTTCCTTCCCAGTCTTCCTCAACCCCATACCAGGTATCCCCTTGAGGCTTTCATGCTCGTTTCTAGCAGGAATCCTTCAGCAGGGTTATTAAGCCTCACCCTTCCAAACCGTTATATAACCCTGGTTTCCACAGCGAGGCTCTCAGCCGCTTCATCACTCAGCCTATTCTCGGATAGGATAGTGTACCTGTCAGGTCGAATCTCCTTGGCATGGGTTAAAGCTTCAACGATGTGCTTAGGCTCAAGCCTCAACCCCTCAGCGGAGGTAGGGGCTCCCACACGCTCCAGGACGTCCCTAACCTTCTCCCAGTTTGCACCTTGTAGACGCGTCATGATGATGGCGCCTACGCCGCACTGCTCCCCGTGCCTCGCGGGTTTAAACCCGTACTTAAGGGAGAGGAGGTCTAGGGCGTGGCTGAAGAGGTGTTCAGCTCCACTCGCCGGCCTGCTGCTTCCCGCTATGCTCATGGATACCCCGCTGCCGATCAAAGCCTTAACAACCACCCGCGTCCCCTCCTCTGAGCCTTTGTGAATAGAATCCGCGTAGCTTTTAACCAACCTCGCCCCCATAAGGGCCATGGAAGCCGCGTACTCGTGGTACTCCTCACCCTTAAGCCTTGAAGCCAACTGCCAATCCCTTACGGAGGTAAGCTTAGCTATGAGGTCTCCACACCCCGCGGCGAGCATATCATGAGGTGCCTTTCTGATAACATCCGTGTCAGCGATGATGGCTACAGGGGCTTGGGGACGGACGTATTCTTCACCCATCCTCTCCTTAACGAAGTGGCGGAGGAGGAAGTTCACGAAGGGTGAGGAGATCCCGTCGTGCGCCGCGGAGGTTGGGACGCTGATGAAGTGGATGCCAAGCCAACTCGCAGCCAGCTTCGCTACATCGATGACCCTACCGCCGCCGACGCCTATGATCGACTGAGCCCCGTTGAGCCTAGCGTTCTCGTGGACGGTTTTCACATCTACTTCAGTGATCATAGATGCGTCGACGACGGTTTTTGAAGCCTTAAACCCATCCCCGTTAAGGGTTGAAACAACTTCCTCCGCAACCTTACACGTGGAAGTAGCCCCGCAGACGATGTGAACGACCCTCGCTAAGCCAAGTCGTTGATAAACAGTTGAAACCTCTGTGAGGGCCTTGGCGCCCATCATCACATACCGCGGTATCTCCATGAACTCAAGCTTCATAACGTGCCCTTCGCAGCGGGGATGCGCATCATTAAGGTGATCATCTTCCTAGATAAAAATATAGGGTTAAGGGTTTGCATAAACCACTCTGCGCCTAGGATATCAGGGATGAGGCGCAGCTGAGAGGACTGAGTTCCTTAAATTCTCTAACACTTAGCTTAGGCTGTAAGCTAAGCATAACGGTCCTAACGTTGATTCAAGACCTGAGGATGGAGCATCTAAGCCTAGTCTCATTCTTAGTCCTTAATCCCCTCTAAGTAACTAATGGCCTGCCATATACGCGTCCTTGTATAGATCGGCATATTCGGGTCTTGACTGATCTCGTCGAGAATATCCATGGCATTCGTAGCCCGAGCGGCTATCGTCAAACTCTCAGATTGAAGTTGGTCGATGCTTTCCTTCGCTGCACGCCTAATGTTGCGAGGCGTTGTCGTATCAGCGGCGATAACCTGTAAAACCTCAACCGCCTGCTTAACCTTCTCAGCGTACTCCTCCATCCTCTTTTTCTTCGCGGCCAAACCAACCAGACTCCTAGAGCAAGGTCGTCGTACATATACGTGGAAGCCCCGTAACCACCCTACAGTATTAAGCGAGGTGAAATTTAAAGGTTCAAAAAATACGGTTTACTATAGGGAAACAGCTTCTTCCATCAAGTTACCAGTTATTAAAAATTAATGATCTACAGTCCTAAAAGGATAACGTACAGGAAAAGTATCAGCGATGATGTGCAGCCGAGAAAAGTAACGGCAACGATGGACTTTTCCAATGCTCTAATCATCCATACCACCTTCGTTTGTAAGCCCCCCACAACTGCTTCCCCTCTTATAAAGCTTTCTCGTCTAAGATGCGGGCTTTCGATCAACCACACCCTGTTCTGGCTCGTCCTCCTTAAGATACTGACAGCGTGGAAACCGTTGGGAAACTCGGATGATTGAAGTGATGGGTTGGGAAAGGCATGGAGTAAAAGGATGCTGGTGTAATACCCCTCTCTGGGGAGAGTTTACTGTTTCTCTGCACAACCGCATCCCTAAGAGCTTCGAGAAGTACCCACGTCCTCGCTTTGAGCTGAAAACATTACGGTTTTCAGCTTGCGGTGTGCAACCGTGAAGTAGGTTCGTAAAGCCCCCTGAAACCACTGGATCTGTTCTCTGATATGAAAGATTTAGACACGGCGTATGTGAAAGGTTTAAACCCGAGAACCGTCTAACGTTGATTTAAGATGCGTGAAGGTTTTCCCACACGTTTCAGGCGGCGCTTAGGCTTGAGTGACTCTGTTAAGCGTATGGCTGAGCTTTTAAAGTCTGGGGCGACCATGCTTCAAGAAACTTGTCCAGACTGCCATGTCCCCCTCTTCAGGTTCAGAGGTGAAGTTTCCTGCCCCCAATGTGGTAGAAAGGTGATACTCGTGAAAAGCGATGAAGAGATCCAGGAGGTTACAGCGCTTCCTATCTTAGTGAACGTTGAGGAAACCGTGCTGCTGAAGATTAAGGAAATTAACGAGGAGTTGAAAGAAGCGAAGACCGCTGCTAAGCTTCAACAGGTTAGCGCACTTTTATCCATATGGCTTGACGTTCTACAGAAGGTCAGAAATGTTAAGTATAAGGCGTCTAAAGCCACGTAACCGATGTACGTACTCTATTTATTCACCGTAGCCAGTGAAGAGGAAGCAAGCATTGGAGACGGTGCTACTCTGACTTTGTAGCCTCGGCTAACTCCTCTACTCTTAGAGTTCTCTGGCTTTTAACACGCATATCCCTTAAAATAACCTTACCTTCACGTATCTCCTCAGCGCCTAGAATGATGACGTAGGGGAAACCCTTGGAATTCGCGTAGGCTAAGGCTTTACTTACTCCTCTCCCCTCAACTTCAACCTCAGCAGGTAAATCTTCCACCCTCAACTTGTAAGCAACCGACATCGCCGTACCTAAGAGCTCACTCTTTGTAGGAACAATGTAGACCCCTTTCACGACGTCCTCTAACTTGAGAAGCCCTTCCCTATCCATGGCAATGGTGATCCTGTCTATACCCGGTGAACAGCCTACGGCTGGGGTTACTTCCCCTCCATAGAGTTCAACCAGTTTATCATATCGCCCACCACCTATGACGGCGATGTCTAAGCCCTTAACGAAGACCTCGAAGATCAAGCCTGTGTAATATTCTAATCCCCTCGCGAAGCCTAAGTCAACGTGGAACTCGACGTCTGGGAAAACTGTGGACGCAATGCCTAAGACGGTTTTCAAAGCCTCCAATGCCTTCACCGCACCCTCATAATCCTTTACCAGACGCGTCCCGGTTTCTATAACCTCCACCACTCTTGAACCCCGCGTCTTGAAGAGCGTTGAGACAAGCTCCACGGTTTGATCTGGTACCTTGAGCTCCCTCAGCCTCGTTAAGGCCTCATCATACCGTTTCTTGTCAGCTAAGCCGAGGATAAAGTTCTGGTCATCTTCGCCAAGCCCCGCAGTGGCGAGGATAACCCTTAACACGTTTACGTTGCCAACCTTGAGGAAGAAGGCTTTGAATCCAAGACGCTTAATGAGGTCTATGGCTAAGATTAGGACCTCAGCGTCAGCTTCGGGTTTAGAGGCTCCGAGAAGCTCGAAGCCTCCTTGGTAGAACCGCCTGAACCTCCCAAGCTGAGGCTCATCGTAGCGGTAGAAATCCCAGATGTATCCAAGCCTCAGGGGTTTAGGAGCAGTTCTAAGCTTGGTGGCTACAAGCCTCGCGATGGGCGCCGTTCCCTCAGGTCTCAGAGCCACCATACGCCCACCGAGGTCTTTGAAGGCGTACATAGCCTTCCGCGTATCCTCTCCAGCCTTCGCGGCGAGCAACTCGTAGTGCTCAACCGTCGGGGTTTCAACCTCCTCATAGCCGTAAAGCCTGAAAAGCTCCCGTAATACCGCCTCAACATACCTCCTTTTCCTAAGCTCAGAGGGTAGGTAATCCCTCATCCCCCGAACAGTTTGAAACCTCCTCAACCTTATCACCTAACTAAACATACCTAGGACGTAGAAGGCGCCGATCATGCATATGCTTCCCCGATGTACGTGACCAGTTTATAATCTTCACATAAGACACAGATATGCTTTACCTGAATGGACTCCACAGCTGCAGTACACAAACTTTTTTAACATAATCCTCTCATTCCAAGGTTTATGGACTTGACTCCCCTCATAGCCTCTTTCGGGGTCGTAGCCATCGCCGAGTTTGGGGATAAGACTCAGCTCGCGGCGATCACCTTATGTTCAAGGCATAGACCGGCATCCGTCTTCGCGGGGACCATGCTCGCCTTCACCCTCGTCGACGGTGTTGGGGTGCTAATCGGCGGAGCCCTCGCTTCCCTGCTTCCCATTTCCCTCTTAAAGATTGGAAGCGGCATCGTCTTCATCCTCTTCGGACTCTACACCCTTAGGTCGGAGGAGGCTGAGCCTGCGAAGCGTAGGAATCATAAGATCGGTATTATCGCCTCCTTCTCCATGGTCGTGTTGATGGAGATGGGTGATAAAACCCAGTTCGCTGTTTTAGCCTTAGCCGCTGAATACGGTGCCCCGTTACAGGTCTTCACAGGTGTTATGCTCGCATTTCTCCTCGCAACAGGTATCGCCTTAACACTGGGTGTGAAGCTTCTTAAACGCATACCTCAAAGATACGTAAAGGTATTCACCGCACTAGTCTTCGTCATCCTCGGCACAGTCTTCATCCTTACAGCATAGACTCTTCATGAATGAGCCTAGACTAGACGCTAGGGACGTAGGATTTGATGTAAAGGGCTCCAGTTCCAGCCTTGCAGGGCTTGTCCCATGTTTGGGTTAACCATCCCTCATCGGGGGCGTTTACACCCAGCCTTTGTCAGGTCCGTCTGCATGGGTATCCGAAAGGAGTCTGGTGGAGACCCATCAACTGAAGACGTAGCTTAACTTAAATATGTTTGTAAGTAAAAAAATGGAACCTTATTGTAGTAGACTTCTAAAGCGAAACGCGTATCAGATCGTAAGACCTTTTTGCCGCAGCTTCTCTAGAATCTGAGCCTCCGAAGGATACCCAGCGAAGGCTTCACCGGCGGCTTCTAGGAACCTTTGAACGGGAACGGTTCTAATCCCTCTGTCCTTAAGCAGTTTCTCCGTGTCGAAGTCTCCTAGGCGGTCATAGTTGTACTTCGGTATGAGGAGTTTGTGGGCGTACTCATCAGCTAGGGCGGCTTCGATCTTGCCCATGCCACGGTAGTCTAGTCCCCCAACAGGCCACACCTCACCCCGTGCCGTTATGGCGCCTGTCATGATCACCGTGGGGTCTACCTCAAACTCTAGGAAAGCTGAGAGCATGGCTATACCTATGGCTAGACCCGCTGACGGCCCTGACACCGGCGGCCTGGTGACGCCGAGGGCGACAACCTGTTTCTCCATACCCTTAGCCGGTGTTACAAGCTCAATGTATACATCGTAGTTCCGGAACTTCCAGTCGGTTATGGAGTTGATGTAGATGAAGGCATCTTGAGCGCTTGCGGCGATGCTTTCACCCGCCTCGCTTCCTACAACCTGTACTTTCCCTGAGCCATTCGGGTTTACGATGGCTTCAACAACTCCTACGAATCCTCCGAGTTCCCCGTGTTCACCTAGGGCGACTAATCCATAGCTTTTCCCAACCTCAGCCTTCTCAAACCTAACTGTGCGAAGTATCATATCTCGGCTCTCGTCTACGCGTTCGTCAACGATGCCTTCAAGGGCTTGTTTAAAGTGGTAGAGGCGTAGGGGATAGTTTGCCACATCTACTTTCTCCAAGGCTTGGATAAACCCAGGGTCCTCCTCGCGGACGCCGAGGATTTCCAGAAGCCTCTTAAGGTCAGGGTTGAAGAGCTTCCTAACCTCCTCCACTTTTTCAGGCCTGTACTTCATAGCGTTAACCAGTTGCTGGCAGGCTTCAAGCTCCTTCGTTCTGAGACGGTTAGCCCCATCGACAACGTCAGCGATCCTCCTCGGACTCACAACCCTCCTCTCTAGGATATGAAGCACATCGGTGAGGGTTACTTTCTCCTCTAAGCAGTCGAGGTAGCGGCGAAGGTGGATGTCTATGATCTCCTGCTTCTCAGCTCTGTTCTTTGGATACGTGAACTCGAAGTGCCTGGTGAAGCGTTCGAGAAGTGCTGGGTCTAGAATCTCGAGTCTATTCGTTGTGCCGATGACTACAACGCCTGTAAGGGGGGTGAACCCATCGATTTCAGTTAACAGCTGGCTGGTAACCCTGTCTACCACAGGGTCGAAGGTTCCCCGCCTCGGCGCGACTGAGTCGAGTTCATCGAAGAAAACGATGGCTGGAGCGTTCTTACGAGCGTCTTCGAAAATGTCCCGGATCGTTTTCTCAGGGTCTCCGTAGTGACCTTGCAGGATCGAGGGACCGTTCACGTTGTAGAACCAAACGTTACCTTCGCCGGCGATGGCTTTCGCCAGAAGGGTTTTACCGGTTCCAGGAGGACCTGAGAAGATGAAGCCTTTAGGCGGTAGATAACGGGCTCTTGCAGCTAACTCAGGGTTTAGGGCTAAGGAGATCTCCTTAATCACCTCATCCCTAACACCGTGGAGCCCTCCGACATCGCTGTAACGCTCCCTGGGGGCGATCCGGTTAACCGCCCTCTTAGCAGCCTCAGTTTTCTCCGTGGCCGTATAGGTCTTAAGCTTCCGCGCTGCCTCCCTGAAATCATTGGCTGCGACGAGTTCCCCGATGTCTCCCACGGACCCTTTCCAGCTTCCACCCTTCTCAACCGTGTTGATGAGGTCTCTTTGAATGGTTGAGGATTTGCTGCCTATAACGATGTCGAAGGCGTTAACCACATCCGCTGGGGTGAGCTTCGTACTCCCTACGGCTCTAAGTGCGTCCTCTAATGTGTCAACGATCACGGCGGGGTCGGCTTTAATCCCGTATTTATCGCATTGTCTCTGCGTGATCTCTATGAGCATCTGCCTGTTCACACCAGCGTCGAGGTCTATGGTGCCCACTAGACCCCTTCTTCGAAGGGTTTCAGTGATGGTTTCATACTCGTTTGTGGCTATGAGGAGGATGCACCTGAAGTTCCTCTTTTGGAGGTCGTCGATCCTCTGCAGGAGCACTGTTTGAACACGCGTCTCCTCCATTCCAACCTCGGACGTTGAGGCGAAGCGTTTACCAAAGGCTTGGAACTCATCTATGAAAACGATGCTGGGCTGGTAGAAGGCGGCGTTGAAGAACTGCCCAAGCTGCTGCGCGCTTCTTCCATACCACATCGTGTAGATCTCCTCAGGTTTAAGGGAAGCGTAGTGGACGAGGACCCCGTACTTAAGCCCAGCCTCAAAGGTCTCCCTTTGAGTTGCCTCCGCGAAGAAGCTCTTCCCGCTTCCAGAACCGCCTTTGATGATGAAAACCTTAGCTGGAGGTACGGGGCATGCTTTTTGAACTTCGGAGTCTCTGAAGACATGGTAGTGGGCGCTTATGAGAATCTTCTCAACCTCGGTCTCCCTGCCCACGACGTCTCTCCTCGTAACCCTGGGGAAATCTAACCTCTTCCTAACCTTGTTCGCCTGTCTTTCAGCCTGCTTCCTCCGTTTCTCCGGTGGCTTCTGCAGGAACCTCCACAACCTATACTGCCACGAGGATAGGTAAAGTAGCGGGGTGAATATTCTTCTAAGCAGCTTCCGGGTGTACCACCATTGGTCAGTAAATTCGCCTTCTTCCATTCAATCTACACCTATGAGACTGTGAACGTTGCGAAGAGGTAAACCTGATAGATGATGTAGATGCTTATCAACAGTATTAGGCTGATGCCGAACAGCCTTTTTTTCGAAACCCCCTCCCGCTTATTCTTAAAGTATGTATCAACGAAGAGGAAGGAGTTAGGGTATGCGAGAAGCGCGGTGGCAACGGCGAAGACTAAGCCGTTGAATTGTTTTGGAAGATAGAAGGGGAAGCCTCCCGCTTCCTCGATTGCTCGAACGTCTATGAGGATGGAAAGCTCATAGCTTCCAGGATCCCAACCGGTAACAGACATGAACTCGACGAGGGATACCCCCTGAACCATCGTAATATTGGCGTAGTTCACGTACCAATCCGGGTTCCTCGTGAAGACGCCCATACTGAAGCCCCACGGTGTCTGCGACTGGAAAGAGACTGTCACGTTGTAATAACCCGAGGCTTCAAGGAGTACCTGAACCACGGAGTTCTGGCTTTCATTAACCGCCACGTATACCTTGAAGGGTTTCATTGACACTAAGGGCTGACATACGGCCGCTAAACCGTTTACAGGGGGGTTTATGAGCAGGACGAAGACATCGTTTTGCCTGACAGTGTAGTTAAACGTTGATGGCCCCCTCACTGACGTCGCGGGTAGAACCGATAAGAGTATGAGCAGGAGAAGCGATGATTGTAAAGTGTGGCGCAAGGTTTCTTCAGCTACTTAGGATGTATTCCTCCCTATAAACATAGATCAGCGGTTACCTACCCTTAACAGGGCGGCTCCGTAATAACCGAAAAGTTTCACATTAGGCTTCCAATCGAAGGCCGATAAATTTCCTGTTTCCTACACCTCATAGCGTAGTGCATCTGCGGGGTCGAGGCTGGCGGCGTGGTAGGCTGGGTAAAGCGTAGCTCCAAGACTGAGGATAACCGCTATAGCTAGGGCCTCACCTAGGATTCCCACGTAGGCGGCGAGAAGCGCTGGTGAGAACAGGTACGGGGGAAGCGATGGGAATGTTGGAAAAGCCGATATGGCTATGCCTGCGCCCCATCCCGCTACGGCTCCGATAACCCCTCCTATGACGCCGAGGAGCGCTGATTCAGCGAGGAAGATGGTTAGGATATGCCCGTCCATGGCGCCTATACACTTCATCGTCCCAATCTCCTTAGTCCTTTCGGTGACGCTCATGAGCATGGAGTTAAGGATTCCAACGGCGCAGACGATGAGTGAGATGATGGACATCCAGAGCTTGTAGGCTTCCATCTGGGCTCCTGGATGTTCAACGGCGAGGACAGCGGCGGAGGTTTTTAAAGCAGCGTAGAATGCAACGCCTAGAACAACGGAGACAGCTGTGATTAAAGCCCTTGTAAACCTTTTCCTAATGCTTTCAACACTGAACTTTACGGCTTCACTGACGGGGAACTTAACCTCCTTCGGTCTCTCCAAAGCCATCCACATCACTCAACCCACTTCATTCTAATTCTTTGTTTATAAATCTGTCGCGTCTCATAAGAAAAGGTTTTCTCTCCACGTCCCCGGTTTGAGGCACGTAGCCGCGGCGGGTGGAAACGGCGGATTCCTTAAATACCACAACTGAATCCATGTTATCAAGTCCATAGAAGGTTGAGGATATGCTCGAGGGAATCATCAACGTGTTCGGGTTACTCCTATGGGCGTTCATCATAACTGCAGGCATCATCTGCTTTACCTACCCACTCTTCTCCGAAGAGGGAGAGGAGGAGAAGCGGGAGAAGGGTACAACCTGAACCCTCGGCTTCCCACGGCTGAGAACTTATGAACGCATTCAACAAGCTGTCCCCAATACTTCTTAAGGTTCTTCAGAGAGAAGGTATAACCGGTCCAACGGAGATACAGCGTTTAGCGATCCCAGTAATCCTAACAGGGAAGGATACGCTTCTGATCGCTCCCACGGGTACGGGTAAAACCGAGGCTGCTTACATACCGGTTTTCGAGCTGTTCACGCGGTTTAAGGCTGAACACACGGTGAGGGGAACAGCGATCCTCTACATCACCCCGCTTAGGGCTCTTAACAGAGACATCTTCAGACGGCTTTTCAGGATCAGTGAAGCCTTAGGGTTTGAGGTTCAGGTGAGACACGGTGACACCGAGGCGAGCGTAAGGAGACTTCAAGCCCTCAAACCACCAGCCATGCTCATAACAACCCCTGAAACCCTCCAAGCCATACTTCCTGGGAGGAAGATGGGAGAACATCTGAAAGGCGTAAGGTGGGTGATCGTCGATGAGATCCATGAGCTTTCATCCGATGAAAGGGGTGTCCAGCTCGCCGTTGCCTTAGAGAGGTTGCAGGAACGCTGTCTTCAACGCATTCAGAGAGTAGGCTTATCCGCTACGATAGGTGAGCCTGAGACCGTGGCGCATTTCCTCACAGGAGGCGGAGAAGCCGTTGTTTTAAGGGCTTCCTCCCCAAAGGACGTTTCCGTCTGGGTGGAAAACCCCTCATCCACGAGAGACGATGAGAAGACGGCTGAGGACCTGCTCATATCACCTGGAAGCGTAGCTAGGATTAGGCGGCTTCTAGCTTTCATGGATACTTACCGCTCTATGCTCATCTTCACGAACACTAGGGAACACGCCGAAGCCTTAGCCTCGCGGATGCTCTGCCTTAAACCAGACCTGAAGGTCGGGGTTCACCATGGTTCACTCTCGAGGGAAACCCGTGCGAAAACCGAGGTGGACATCAGGGAGGGAAGGCTTCAGGCTGTCGTATGCACGTCTTCACTTGAACTTGGGGTTGACATAGGCATCTTGGACTTCGTTGCGCATCACATGTCTCCCAGGCAGACAACGCGGCTCGTCCACAGGATCGGTAGAAGCGGGCATGTGGTTCATGGGAAGAGCCTGGGATGCATCATTTCAGCATGGCCTGACGACGCCTTGGAATCAGCTGTCTTAGCGCGGAGGATGATGGTTGAAAGACTTGAGAAACCTAAGCTTCACTTTAACGCCCTCGATGTTTTAGCCCATCAGGTCGCCGGGCTCCTCCTCGACTGGGGAAGGCTTAAAAGCGAAAGAGTCTTCAACGTCGTGAAGCGCGCTTTCCCATACAAGGACCTATCCTTGGAGGAGTTCACGGCTACCATCCAGCAGCTTGAGAAAACAGGGATCATCTACACCTACGCGGATACCGTAGCCCCGAGGAGGGGCAGGCTTCACCGATACTACTTTGAGAATGTTTCAATGATCCCGGATGTTAAGCAGTATCACGTCTACGACTTCCTTGGGCGGAGAAGCGTAGGAGTCCTCGACCAAGAGTTCGTGGGCAGGAATGGGAGGGAAGGCGTTGAATTCATCATGCGGGGGCATACATGGCGTATCCTAAGTATAGACGATGAGAAGAGGTTGGTGAACGTGGAACCCGTTTACGGCAGCCTAGGCGCCATACCCAGCTGGGAGGGTGAAATCATCCCGGTTCCCATGGATGTGGCCGTGGAGGTTGGTGCCTTAAGGGGTGAGGTCGCCAAGAGGGTGTTAACATGTGATAATCCCACCGTGGCTCTCAACCCTTATCCCTTGGATGCGGAGGCGAAGGAAAGGGTTGTGGACTATGTTAAGGAGCAGGTTGGTAAAGGCTTCGAGGTTCCAACCGATAAAAGAATTGTGGTTGAAGGTTATGAAAGGTTCATCGTCTTCCACGCCTGCTTCGGGGATATGGTGAATGAGGCTCTCGGGAGAACGCTGGCCGCCCTCCTCAGCAGCAGGCTCGGCGTACCCATAGGGGTTCAAGTCGACCCCTACAGAATAGCGTTCATAGCAGAAGAGTTCATCCATGCTAAGGATGTGGTTAATGAAGTCCTCAGCCTGAAACCCGGAGACGTGACTTCCATCGTTAAGGCTACGCTTCCTGAAACCACCCTCTTCGCTTGGAAGCTCTGGCATGTTGCGAAAAGGTTTGGAGTCGTCGAGAGGGAAGCAGATTACAGGCTTAACCAAGCTCGGGCTTTAGCCTCCATGCTTAAGGATACTCCGGTCTTCGCGGAAACCCTGAGGGAGATTACAACCGAGAAGCTTGACTTAGAAAACACGGAACGCGTAATCAGCATGGTCAATGCGGGGGAGATCACCGTGGTTTTAACAAGGGGAAGGGAAGTCCATTCCCCGATGGCTTTACCCATCATCGACAGGATCGTTCCCCATGACCTCCTAAGACCAGCCTTCCCCACAAGGGATGTTACCAACCTCGTTAAGGAAAGGCTTCTCAACGAGCGGATGAAGTTCATCTGTCTATCCAGAAACGACTGGGAAGGTGTATACCCGGTAAGGCTTCTACCAGACAGAGTTCAATGCCTGAAATGCCACTCAACCATGGTCACGGTAACGGTTCCACAAGACTTCGAGCTGCGTAGGATTATAGAAAAACACATGGCTAAGGTGAAGCTGACCGCGGAGGAGGAGCGGAGATGGTTGACGGCTTGGAAGGCAGCGGGGATCATCCAGACCTACGGTCGCCTCGGCGCCACGGTGCTAGCTGGACGAGGTGTAGGACCCACCACAGCCATAAGGATCCTGCGAAGATACTATCGCTCAGAGGATGAGCGCTACTTCCAGATCCTTAAAGCTGAAAGAGAGTACATAAGGACTAAACCCTTCTGGGATTAATAGCTTTTCAAAGATAATCCTTACAAGAGTATAGAGACGGGCTTGTAGAGACCTATTATTAAGCGTATTCCCTGATGTACCGCGGATTCACTCCGAAAAAGACAGGTTTCCACGATGCGAGAAGGTGGATTAAAAATGTTTTAAAGGAAAGGTACCTAAGTGTTTGAGGCTTAGATGACTGCGTGAAGGAGATGACTTGCATGCAAAGGTATATCCCAGATGTAGCAGATTTTGCGAAGATTTACCGCGGAGCGACACGTGTATGGGTTTCAGGTCCCTCAATATTATCGCCTCATGAGAAATTCACGCTTCAAGTCTCCTTGCTGAGGCTAGATGGATACCTTGACACAGATTATGAGGGGGAACTCCTTGTGGAAGGCAACTCAGGTGTGGAGGGTCTCCCTGATAGACTTGTGTTTTCAAAGGAGGATCAGGGTAGTATAGTTCTTCCCGGATGCTCTATCGCAGAGGAGGGTGTTCATCGCTTCAGGTTTTCCCCGTTGAAGGGAGTTTTCCCAGCGGGATACTCCCATCCACTGTTAGTTCGGGGAGGTTTTCCATACCGCTTGTTTTGGGGGGATTTCCACGTTCACAGCGTACTCGGTAAGTGCGAGACTCATCTGGCTAAGAGCCCGGGTTTCGGTTACTGGTACGCCCGTGACGTGGTTGGACACGACTTCTGCGGAATGGCAGACCATGCAAGCAACTTGAACGATGAAGACTGGGAGAAACTTAGGGCGTCGGCGAAGCTATGGTATACACCGGGAAAGTTTGTGTCAATACTCGGCTTTGAAGGCGACTATGACGGCGAGGATGGCGGGCATTTCAACATGCATTTTCCATCAGATAAAGGTGACTACAGGAATTTCAAGATGAGCGCCGGTGGTACGCTCGACTCCATCTTCGATTTTGCCCGCGACAATCACGCCTTAGCCGTCTGTCACCATACAAGCCGTGTTACCTGTGGAAGGGATTTCTCGAAGAGTCGTTTCGGCGGCGTGGATGTTGAACCGGTAATGGAGGTATACTCGCAGTGGGGCTCCTCGGAGGAATACGAGAGTAACCGGCCGACGATCGAGGGACGTCACCCAGGCACTGGGCACTATTACAGGTACGCGCTCAGCCACGGTTACCCCCTTGGTGTGGTCGGAGGCTCCGACAGCCATAGCACCACCCCAGGCGGGGCAGTTCCCCTGGCTTACCCACGATGGGGCGGCAAACAGCTCTTCCCTTATCCAGGTGGGGTGACAGCGATCTACGCTGCGGAGCTAACGCGTAAAAGTTTGTTCGAGGCTTTACTCGCTCGACGATGCTATGCTACAAGCTTTGAGAAAATCTTCGTTTGGTTAGAATCGGACGGAGCCCCTATGGGTTCTGAGGTCGAGGCCGCTTCGGCGGAGATCGATATAACGGTTTCATGCACCCACGGACCTTTAATCGAAGTTGTAGTGGTGAAGAATGGGGTGGTTGCAGCGCGATTTGGGAAATTCTGGGACGGTCAAGGCTTCGACGCTCAACGGCAGACGTTTAACCTCCTCTGGCATGACGTAGACTTCTCGGAGAAAAGCTGCTACTATGTTCGTGCCACACAATTCGATGGAGATACGGCTTGGTCAAGCCCCATCTGGATTACCCCTAAATAATGAAAGTTAATATGGTGATGTGGTGCTCCCGGCGGGTATAAGGGTTTTGAACACCTGATAATCTAATCTCTACCAAGCAAAGCCTTCCTTATGGATTCGCCGTAGGGTGGGTTTAGGACTCCTTTCTCTGTTATGATGGCTGTGATAAGGTTCTGCGGGGTCACGTCGAAGGCTGGGTTGATCACCTCTACACCCTCTGGAATAACCCTGCGCCCTAGAACCTCCATAACCTCTCTATGGTCCCTCTCCTCGATGGGTATCGCTTTTCCCGAAGTTTTACTAAGGTCTATGCTTGAGGTTGGGGCGGCTACGTAGAATGGGATACCGTGGCGTTCGGCGAGAACTGCTATGCCGTAGGTGCCGATCTTATTCGCGGTGTCCCCGTTGGAGGCAACGCGGTCACCGCCTACGACTACCTTATCAACCATTCCCTGCGCCATACAGTACCCAACCATGTTGTCGGTTATTACCGTTACAGGTATACAGTCCCGGGAAAGCTCATAGGCCGTAAGCCTCGCGCCTTGGAGCCTAGGTCTCGTCTCCGAGGCGTAAACACGTATGCTCTTCCCATGTGCGAAGGCGCTTCGTATAACCCCGAGGGCTGTACCCCATCCAACCGTAGCGAGGGCGCCGGCGTTACAGTGCGTGAGCACACGGTCCCCGTCTTCTAGAAGCGTCTGCCCATGCTCCCCTAAGGCCTTGTTAACCCTTACATCTTCCTCAGCCATTTCAAGGGCTTCCTCTAC